>JAQSWD010000025.1 GCA_029266835.1 Steroidobacteraceae bacterium | reverse complement strand
CGACATCGGCGCCGACCTCACCACCGGGGCGGTGGTGGACGCGGGCCCCGTGACTGCCGATCTGGGTACGAGCACCGCCGTGGACGTCGGCGCGGGCGGCACGGTCGCAGTTGAGACGAGCGCGTCGCTCGGCGTGGTGGATACCCCCGTCGACGTGTCGGCCGGCGTCAACGCCGGCGTGGATCTGAGCTCGGGAACCGTGGATCTCGGCGTCACCGTCGGAGGCCTCGACGTGGGTCTCGGCCTTGACCCTGGCCTCGGCGACAACGAGCCGGCAACGGACAATGGAAGTTCGACTACACCCGCCACGGATACTGGCAATACCGGCACCGTTGACGTCGGAGGCTTGCTGGACGGCCTGTTGCGCCGTCCAGGCCGCAGATGACCCGCCTCAGCCGCCGCCGCGGCTGGTGGGTGATTGCGCTCGCAGTGTTCGCGGTGGTCGCGGGTCTGCGCGCGATCGGACAATTGCAGCCCCTCGAGAACGCCTTCACCGATCTGCGTGCGCGCGGGTCGATGCACGAAGTGCGATCCGACATCGTCATCGTGGGCATCGACGCCCACAGCCTGCAGGCGCTGGACCAGTGGCCGTGGCCGCGCCGGTATCACGCCGGCCTGCTGGATCAACTCGCGAAAGCTTCGCCGCATTCCGTATTCATCGATGTCGACTTCAGCGCGCTGACGAACCCGCTCGACGATGCGTTGCTCGAGTCGGCCCTGAACAAGCCGCGCGACTTTCCGGTAAAACTGCCGGCGTTCTTCCAGACTGCCAGCGGCACCGACCAGCGCGTGGTGGTCACAGAGCCGCGTCCGCGCTTCGCGCGCCGCACCGAGCGCGTCATGGTCAATGCGCTGCCGGGCCGCGACGGACTGACGCGTACCTGGCGTACGTCCTGGGACGTACTCGGCTCACGCGAACCCAGCGTCATCGACCGCGAACGGCGCCTGCCCGACGGGTACGACGTACGCATCGACTTCTCGATCGCGCCCGGCTCCTTCAGTTACGTGTCCTTCGTCGACGTGCTGGAGGGCCGTGTGCCGCGCGAAATGTTCACGGGAAAGAACGTGTTCGTCGGCGCCACCGCGTTGGAGCTGAACGACATGATTCCCGTGCCTCTGCATCGGTCGCTGCCTGGCGTGGTCGTCCAGGCGCTGGCCGCGGAAACCGTGCAGCGCGGCGCGCCGCGCGTCCTGCCGGGGTCGGCCGAACTGGGATTGCTGGCGATGTGGGTCCTGCTGGCCGCCTTCTCGTTCACTACGCGGAGCGCGCGCTGGCTGCGCAACCTGGCCGTGCTGGGGCTGGCGCTCACGGGCATCACCGCCGCCTCACTGTACTTTTCGAATTCGCAAGGTGTCTGGCTGGAAGTCGCCGGTCCGGCGCTGGCCGTGGGCCTGCTGTTCATCGCCAGCGTGGTGTCCTCGCTCGAGACCCAGAACTGGCGCGCCCTGACCTACGCCTTTGGCATGCGCCGCCGCGACGCTCTGCTCAAGAGCATTGTGCAGTCCTCCACCGATTGCATCGTCTGCGTGGACGAGTCGGGCATCATCAAGACCGCGAACCCGGCCGCCGCGCGGCTGTTCGATTGCCCGGTGTACGAACTCGTCGACGAGCCCATCGCGAAATTCATCACGCTGCTGGCCGGCAATGACGATGAGCACGGTGCCGGTGCGCGTCTGGGCGCATTGCACGGGGTGATTCGCGAATGCGATGCGCGTACGGCGCGCGGCGATGTGTTCCCGGTGGAGATCTCGGTGAGCCGTGTGCGCGCCCCTTCCTCCGCGGATCTGAAGACGGAAACGAACCGGTTGTTCACGGCCATCGTGCGCGACATCCGCGAGCGCCGCGCGCAACAGCGCCGGCTCCAGCACCAGGCGACGCATGACTCCCTGACGGCGTTGCCGAACCGCGCGGCGCTGCTCACGCACCTCGAATATTCGCTGGCCACGGGCCCGGCGCCGTCGGCCGCGCTGCTGATGCTGGACCTGTGCCGGTTCAAGGAAGTGAACGACACACTGGGCCACAACATCGGCGACCGCGTTCTCTGCGATGTCGCCCAGCGATTCGCACAGACATTGTCCGAACAGGTGGTGAGTGGAAAGGGCCTCATCGCGCGCATCGGCGGCGATGAATTCACCGTGGTCCTGGACGCGCCGGAATCCGCGGAATACATCGCGGCCACTTCGCAGAAGCTGGCCGATTGCCTGCGCACCCCCATCGATGTCGCCGGCATTTCCATCGAAGTCGGCGTGAGCATCGGCATTGCGCGGTTCCCGCAGGATGCGGGCGATGCGCAGGCGCTGCTGCGCCACGCGGACGTGGCCATGTACGTGGCCAAGCGGCGCGGCGCCGCTTATGAGTTCTATGACCCGGCCTACGACGAGAACACCGTGCGCAAGCTGGCCATCGGCGGCGAACTGCGTTCGGCCATCGCCGGCAACCAGCTGGAGCTGCACTACCAGCCGCAGGTGAACCTGCGCAGTGGGCTGGTGGAGAGCTGCGAGGCGCTGCTGCGCTGGATGCACCCGAAGCAGGGCGCGGTCAGTCCGGCGGAGTTCATCGCGATCGCGGAATCCACCGACCTGATCCGCCCGCTCACCGAACACACCTTGTCGGTGGCGCTCACGCAGGTGCGCGCGTGGCGCGACCGTGGCGTGCACTTGCGCGTGGCCGTGAATCTCTCCGCGCGCCTGCTGCAGGACACCGCCTTCCCGGGTCGGCTGGCGGAGTTGCTCGGCGCTTCCGGAGTTTCCGCGGCTTCGCTGGAGCTGGAGATCACCGAAAGCGCCATGATGCTCGACCCCGCGCGTGCGCTGCGCGTGATCCGGGAAATCGACAAGCTGGGCGTGCTGATCTCCATCGATGATTTCGGCACCGGTTACTCGTCGCTGGGTTACCTGCGCGACCTGCCGGTCAAGGCGTTGAAACTCGACAAGTCCTTCGTCATGGGCATGCGCAACAACGGCGATGATCGCGTCATCGTCGAGTCCACGGCCAGGATGGCGCATGCGCTCAAGCTGGAGTTGGTGGCCGAGGGCGTCGAGAACGATTGGGACGCCGCGTTCCTCAAGGCCGCGGGATACGATTTCGCGCAGGGCTTCCGCTATTCGCCCGCGCTGCCGGCCGACAGGTTCATGGCCTGGGTGGTGGAATACAACGCCACGGCGCTCATCAGCGGTCCGGTCGAAACGCCTGGCCACGAGGACTTCACGGGAATGCCGGGTTTCATCGATTGCGAGGATGACGCGGAACGCGCGGTGCAAGCCCGCCAGCGCTGAAGGCCGGGTGGCGCCGGGACTCCGGTCGCCGTTCTTTCAGACGCGGTACCCGGCTCATCGAGATCGTCTGCCCGCGTCGGCAAACACCCCTGTTCGCATAACCCTGCGCCTTGATGCGCCCGGCGCGATCTCGCCCGCTGCCCGCATTTGATGCAATCGCCACGTTGCTTTTCATCCACAACGCGTCCTATGAGGCGTTGATAAAGGGAATTTCTGGTAGCGCAAACACCACAAAAACTCTTCCCTTTTTCGGGACGCAGGCGTATTTATTGGCCCACTTCGCTGCGCCAGGAGGGGGACAGCGATCCAACAATCTAGGGATGGCCAGTCAATGAACAAGCAAACCTTGCGCCTCGCGATCGGGGCAGCGCTGGGGACAATCGTTTCGATACCTGCGTTCGCGCAACAATCCGATGAAGACACCACGCAGACCGTCGTGGTCACGGGCACGCGCATCTCGCGTCCCTCGGATTTCGGCAACTCGTCGCCCGTCGACATCATCGCGCGCGACAACATCGAGAAGTCCGGCTACGCCAATCTGCAGCAGCTGATGGAGAAGAACCCCTCCAACGGCGCCGGCGCATTCTCCACTCGCGGCAACAACCAGGATTCCACCGCCAATGGCGCCGCGTCCATCAGCCTGCGCGGGCTCGGCGCCGATGCCACGCTGGTGCTGGTGAATGGGCGCCGCGTCGCCATCAGCTCCTTCGCCGAAAGCATCACCACCAACTTCGTCGACATCAATTCGATCCCGGTGTCCGCCATCGAGCGCGTGGAAGTACTCAAGGACGGCGCCTCGGCGCTGTACGGTTCGGACGCGGTCGCAGGCGTGATCAACATCATCCTGCGCAAGGACTTCGAAGGGCTCGAACTCTCGGCCTCCTACGGCAACACCACCGAGAGCGGGTACGACGAGCAGAACTACTCCGCGGTCTGGGGTTTCGGTGGCGAGGACAACAACGTCACCTTCATCTTCGACTACTTCAAGAACAACACGCTGTCGAACCTCGAGCGCGGCACCCTGGCGACCGCGAACCAGACGCCGCGCGGCGGTGAGGACTTCCGCTCCTCGCGCGGTTACCCGGGGCGCTTCATCGTCGACGGAACGGTCACCCGCGACCCGGGATGCCCCGCGGACAGCATCGCCGGCCAGACCTGCCTGTACGACTTCGGCATCTGGAACCTGCTGATCCCCGAAGCCGAGCGCAGTGGCCTCATGATGATGGCTCACCAGGATTTCTCGGGCGGCACGCAGCTGTTCTTCGAACTCGCGGCCCAGCACAACAATTCCATCGCGCAGGGCGCGCCAACGCCGCTCGATGAAGGCGCGGGCCTCACCGTGCCGGTCACACACCCCGACAACCCGTTCCCGGGCGCGACCTCGATCGACATCAGCCGTTATCGCACCGTCGATGCCGGCCCGCGCCAGTGGAACATCGAAACCGACAACCTGCGCGGAGTCGTGGGCCTGCGGGGCCAGTTCAGCGAATGGGACTGGGAAGTCGCCGTTCAACGCGCGCGCAGCGAGTCCGAGCAGAGCGGCAACCGCAACAATGGCTGGGTGCGCACGGATTTCCTGCAGCAGCAGATCGACCTCGGCGCCTACAACCCGTTCGGTGGTGTGCAGAATCCGCAGGACGTGATCGACCAGATCACCACCAGCCTGGTTCGCCGCGGCAAGTCCGAGCTGACCATGTACGACGCGACCATCTCGGGCGAACTGTTCAAGTTCCGTGACGACGCGGTGCGCATGGCCGCCGGCCTCGAGTATCGCGACGAGAGCGTGCGTGACGTGCCCGACGACCAGTTCCAGCGCGGCCTCATCTTCGGCACCGAGTCGGTGTCCGCGGCCGGTTCGCGCGACAGCTGGTCGGCGTTCGTGGAAGTGGCCGTACCGCTGGCCACGGGCCTGGATCTGTCCGCCGCCTTGCGTTACGACGACTACAGCGACTTCGGCAACACAACGAATCCGAAGCTGTCGCTGCGTTACGCGCCCATCGAAGACCTTGCGTTCCGTGCTTCGTGGGGAACCGGCTTCCGCGCGCCGTCGCTGGCGCAAATCGGCCTTGGCCCGTCACAGGAGTCGCGTTTTTTCAGCGATTCCTTCGGCTGCGCCGACAACCCGGCCTACTGCACCTCGACGGACTTCACCATCGTGTTCACGGGCAATCCGAATCTGAAGGCCGAGGAATCGGAGAGCTTCAACTTCGGTGTGGCCTGGGAGCGTGATGGCTTCTCGGCGAGCCTCGACTACTGGGATATCACCCAGGACGACAAGATCGACGAAGCCATCGGCTTCACTTACCAGCAGGAGTGCAACGATCAGGCGAGCACCATCTGCGTCCGCGGCGCGCCGCTGGCGGGTGACACGCTGGGCCCGTTGCAGCAGATCAATGCCACCTTCGACAACATCAACCAGCAGTCGGCGACCGGCCTCGATCTCGAGACCAGCTACCGTTTCGGGCTGGGCGCGGGTTCGCTGACGGTGGGCCTGGGCTATAGCAAGCTGCTCGACTTCGAGCGCGTGGAGATCGGGCCGCTGGGTGATTCGGTGCGTCGCGAGCTCACCGGTGAATACGAGTATCCGGAAGATCGCGCCACGCTGAGCGCCGACTGGGACCAGGAGAAGTGGGGCGTGTTCGCGGTGCTGAGCTACATCGGCTCTTTCCAGGACCTGCCGGATTCGAACTTCGACACGGTTCCTGACTACAACGAGTTCGACACGCGCAGTGTCGGGTCGTTCACCACGCTGAACCTGCAGGGGCGCTACAACGTCTCGGACACGATCAAGCTCTTGTTGAGCGTGGACAACGCGCTCGACGAAGCGCCGCCGTTCGCGGTCGGTGATGGCAACAACGACCTGTACGGATACGTCCAGGGCACGCACAACCCGCGTGGCCGGTTCTGGAGCGCCCGCGCGGTGTTCAATTTCTGAGGATTGTTGAGGGGGGACGGAGAAGCGCTTGTCGCATCTCCATTGAAGGGGCGCCGTCCGGAGAGATCCGGCGGCGCCTCATTCATTATGTACGCCCGCCGGGTTGCGACCGCCCGGTAACCCTGGCCAAGACCCACGGGTAACAATCCTGAAACCGGACGCGGATAGGTTGGCACCCATGCGCACCCTGTTCAGCAATCTGCGAACGTCCATCCGGAAAAGGTTCTTCGCCGGCATCCGTCACGTCGCCAACATTGACGATACCCGCGACATCGCCAGCCAGGCGCTGCACCTGCAACCGGCCGTGAGCGGCATGGCGGAACTCGCGGCCTGCCAGGATCTCGAGATGCCGTATTTCGACGTGCGCCGCTCGCCGGCCGCGCCGCGGCAGCGGCGTCCGCTGTTCATCACTGGCCGCTTTCGCAGCGGCAGCACCTTGCTCTGGCAGCTGTTCCGGGCCATTCCGGGCTGCACGTCGTATTACGAGCCTTTCAACCAGCGACGCTGGTTCGACCCCGCGACACGCGGTACCCACGTCGATCCGACGCACGTCAACGTCACTAACTACTGGGCGGAGTTCGACGGCCTGCCGCAACTGGGCGCGCTCTACGACGAGAGCTGGACGCGTCGCCAGCTCTACATGGATGCGCGCGCCTGGAACTCGCCCATGCAGCGCTATATCCAGGCGCTGGTCGACCATGCGCCCGGCCGCGCGGTGCTGCAGTTCAACGACGTGGATCTGCGCCTGCAATGGCTGCGCGCGCGTTTTCCCGAGGCGGAGATCCTGCATATCGTCCGCAACCCGCGCGACCAGTTCTGTTCCACGCTGCCCCGGCGCGAGCTGGACGTGACCTCGCTGCGGATGGGTGATTTCCAGCCCCTCGACGGGTTCTACCTGCTGCCCTGGGGCCGCGACCTGCGTTATTTCTTCCCGTTCCTGACGATGGACGACGACGCGCATCCGTACGAGCTCTACTACCAGGTCTGGAAGCTCTCGTACCTGTTCGGCAAGGTGCACTCGGACCTTTCGATCTCGTTCGAAACGCTGGTCCGTGATCCGGCTCGCGAAGTCGCTCGCGTCATGGCCTGTTTCGGGTTGACCGGCTACGACCTCGACAAGCTGGTCGGCCTGGTCGCGCCGGTGCAGGAAGGCAAGTGGCGCCAGCGCGCCAGCGCGGATTTCTTCGGGGCCATCGAGGCGCGCGTCGAACGGCAACTGGCGAACTATCTGGGCGCTCTCGCGCCGCGTCGCGAGCTTCCGCGCGCCGCCCTCATGGCGGGCTGATCGCCGGTTTGAAATAAACGGCGGTCGGCGGAGACTAGCTCTCCGCATGGCCGAAGATCTTCAACGCATCCTGCGCGACCACTCCGCCCTCGCGAGGCGCCTGGCCGCCAGCCATGAGGCGAATCCCGAAACCGCCCGCGACCTTGCGCAGGAAATCCTCGTCGCCGTATGGCGCGCGTGGCCGGCCTTCCGCCAGCAATGTTCCGAGCGCACTTACGTCGCGAGGATCGCGCACAACCGCATCGTCTCGCACATCGCACGCGCCGTGCGGCAGCCGCCGCTGACGGATCTCTCCGATGAGCTGCCCGCGGGCGGGCCCACGCCCGAAGAGGCGGCGATCCGTCACAGCGACCAACAACGTCTGCTGGCCATGGTGCGCACCCTGCCGTTGGCCTATCGCGAAGTGGCCGTGCTCCTGCTCGAAGGCTTCTCGCCGACGGAAGTGGCCGAGACGCTGGGACTCACCCCCAATGCCGTGGCCATCCGCGCCACCCGCGCGCGCGGCATGCTGCGCGCGCTCATGGAGACGCCATGAACACTCCCGCGCCCGATGACTGGAACGACCTCGCGAAGTTGTGGCAGGCCGACGCGGCCGGCATCTCGTTGCAGGAAATCGACGCGCACCTGGAGCGCGAGCGCCGGCACCTGCGCGGCGTCACGCTGGCGGAAATGGCGGGCACAGGCGCGGGCATCATCGCCGCGGTGCTGCTGCTGCTCTTCTCCCCGCATGTGGGCATGGGCGTGGTCATCATCCTGTTCGGCGGCGTTTCCGCGTGGATCACCTTGCGCATGCGGCGCGAGCGCGAGCCGCCGGCGTCCGTCGATCTCATGCAGTCGTTGAAAGATTCCATCGCGCGCGAGGACTGGATGTCTGGCCAATTGCGGCTGGGACGAGCGCTGAGCTTCGTGGGGCTGTTCGCCATCGTGTCGGCACTGTCGGCGCATCTGCACCGGGTGCAGGCGTTTTCGGCCGGCACGCTGATCGCCGCCGGTGCGGGCTGCGCGGTGGTGTTGTCGGCGCTGGCATGGAACCTGGTACTCACCCGGCGTTCGCGGCGCCGGCTGGCGCGGCTGCAGTATCTGCATGAAAGGATGAAGCCATGAATCCGGGCGACACACCAAGATTCCATTCGCTCGACGCGGTACGCGCGTGGGCATTGCTGGCGGGCGTCGTGTTGCACGCCACCATGGCCCATCTACCGGGCTTCGCCCACCTGCGCTGGCCGATCTCGGACAATTCCACCAGCTACACGCTGGGCATGACTTTTTTCGTCATCCACATCTTTCGCATGTCGCTGTTCTTCATCGTGGCGGGGTTCTTTGCGCGGTTTCTGCATCAGCGGCTGGGAACCTGGCGTCTCGTGACGAACCGCCTGCGCCGCATCGGCCTGCCATTGCTCGCGTCGATGGTATTGGTCGCGCCATTCGTCATCGTCGCCATCGTGGTGGCCGCCAAGCTCACGGGGATGCAGCCCGGACAGCCGGTGGCCGGCGCGCAGCCGCCCGTCATCGGTCCGCCGGTGCCCATGATGCACCTGTGGTTTCTCTATCTGCTGCTGGTGCTGTTCGCGCTGATGTTGCCGCTGCGTTCGCTGGTGGCAAGGCTGGATGCGCGCGGTGAGCTGCGTGCCAGCGTGGCGCGCACGGCAGCCGACCTGATCCGCAGCCGCATGGCGCCGATGGTGCTGGGCGTGCCCATCATCGCGGCGTTGTTGTCGACGCGTTGGTGGCTGGTTTGGCAAGGCATCCCCGTGCCTGCCGTTGGGCTGGTGCCCAATCTACCCGCGATGGTTGCCTACGGCTCCGCGTTCCTGCTCGGCTGGCTGATGCATCGCGAACAATCGATGCTGCAAGCGCTGGCGAAGGACTGGTTGCTGTACCTGCTGGTAGCCGTCCTCGCGACGCTGGCGGCGGCGTTTCTCGCGGGTGAAGGCCTGCATTTCGGGATGCAGCCCACTGGCACGTTCGAGCGCGCTGGATTTGCCATCGCCTACGTCCTGGCTTGCTGGTGCTGGTGCTTCGCCTGCCTCGGCGCAGCCGTCCGCTTCCTCGACCAGCCTTCGCCGCGCACACGCTATCTATCCGACGCCTCGTACTGGATGTACCTGGCGCACCTGCCCATCGTGTGGATGCTGCAGGCGTGGATGCTGCCCTGGCCCTTGCACTGGACGGTGAAGTTTCCGCTGGCGCTGGGTCTCACCATGATCCTGCTGCTCGCGAGCTACCACTGGCTGGTGCGCGGCACCTTCGTCGGCGTGTTTCTCAACGGCCGCCGGTATCCGCGCGGAAAGGCCACCGCGGCTATTTCAAAGCCGAGTATGTCTCCGGGCTGAAACCGACCAGCAGAGTCTTGCCCGTCTCGAGCACGGGTCGCTTGATCATCGATGGCTGTTCCAGCATCAGCGCCAGCGCCTTGCGTTCGTCCAGATCCTTCTTCGACGCCTCGGGAAGCTTGCGGAAAGTGGTACCGGCGCGGTTGAGCAGCGTTTCCCACCCAACTACCCTGGACCATGCCGTGAGCAGCGCGCGATCCACGCCTTCGACCTTGTAGTCATGGAACCGGTAGTCGATGCCGTGCGCAGCCAGCCAGGCGCGGGCTTTCTTCATCGCGTCGCAGTTGGGTATGCCGTACAGGTCGACTGGTTTCTTCACGGATTGTCATTGCCTCGGGTTTGCCGTGGGCGGATTATGCGCGGCACCAACCAGGGGGATGGCGTGAATACAGCGGCGGATCAGCGCGGATACCGGCTTTCTTCCATCGACATGCTGCGGGGCCTGGTCATCGTCATCATGGCACTCGATCACACGCGCGATTTCTTCAGCGTGCAGATGTCCATCGACCCCATGAATGACCCCAATGTGGGCCTGCCGCTGGCGCTGACGCGGTGGATCACGCATTTCTGCGCGCCGGTTTTCGTGTTCCTGGCCGGCACCAGCGCCGGGCTCATGCTGGCGCGCAAGCCGCCCGCGGATCTCGCGAAATTCCTGCTCACGCGAGGCTTGTGGCTGATCTTCGTCGAGCTTTTCATCATTTCCACCGCGACCACATTTTCACCCCGCGGTATCGAGCAGCTCGGCGGAAACACCCTGGTCTTCATGCAGGTCATCTGGTCCATCGGCGCCAGCATGGTGATCCTGGCCGGCTTGCAGTTCCTGGGGCGCAAGGTTTGTCTGTTGCTGGGCGCGTTGATCGTGCTCGGCCACAACGCGCTGGATGGTCACTGGCCCGCGAGCGCAGGACTGCTCGATACCACGCCGCCGTTGTGGGCCGCATTGCATGTCAGCATGTCCAAGGTGGCCGGGCCTTTCCACTTCCTGTTCCTGTATCCGTTGTTGCCCTGGCTGGGCGTCATGCTGCTGGGCTTCGGCGCTTCGGTGCTGTTCCAGCGGCCGGCGGCTTCGCGCGACCGCGCGCTGCTGCTCTGGGGCGTGGCGATCACGCTGGCATTCATCGTGATGCGGTTCATCGACGGATACGGCGAGCCCAACCACTGGGAAGCGCAGGCGCGCGGCGCCGCCACGTTCATCGACTTCCTCAACACCACCAAGTATCCGCCCAGCCTGATGTTCCTGGCCATGACGCTGGGGCCCGCGGCCATCTTCTGCGCATTCGCCGACAGGATGCGCGGGTTCGTCAAGGACACCTTCGTGATGTTCGGCCGCGTGCCATTCGCGTTCTACGTCGCCCACTTCTATCTACTGCACCTTCTGAGCCTGGGGCTGGGGGCGATGCAGGGTTTGCCGGTCTCGCAGCTGATGACGTTCCCGCCGTTCTACCCGGCTGGCTATGGCATCTCGCTGATCGGCGTGTATGCGGTGTGGGCGCTGGTCATCGCGCTGCTGTATCCGCTGTGCAAGTGGATGGCGGACCTGAAGGCGCGCAGCAAGGCCTGGTGGCTCAGCTACCTCTGACCGCTTCGCCGGCCGTTCAGCGCAGCAGCGCCGAGCGGCGCAGGAACATCGTCAACACGGCGCCGACGATCAGCACGCCTGACAACATGATCATGGGCCCCACGAAACTGCCCGTGGATTGCTTGAGCCAGCCCACGGCGCTTGGGCCGACCACGCCGCCCACCGCGCCCATCGAATTGATCAGTGCGATCGACCCGGCCAAGGCGCTGCCGGTGAGGAACTTCCCGGGCAGCGCCCAGAACGGGCCGCGGGTCGAGTAATCACCGACGGCCGCCACCGCCAATGCCGCCATGGCAAGCATTGGCGAGACGAACAAGCCCACGGCGATGAAACCCGCCGCGCCGACCAGAGATGGAATCGCCACGTGCAGGAACCGCTCGCCGGTCCGGTCGGAGCTCATGCCCACCAGGATCATGCCCGCCGCGGCGGCGATGTACGGAATCGCCGAGAACAGGCCGACTTCGAACTCGGAATAACCCGAAAGCCCGTTGACGATGGACGGCACCCAGAACGTGAGACCGTAGCTGCCCGTCTGGCAGCAGAACATCACCACCGCCAGCAACCACACCGTGGGATGCAGCAACGCGGCGCGCAACTGCAAGCCGTGGCGCGCATGCGCTTCCACGTGTTCGGCCTCGATGCGCTGGCTCAGCCAGTCGCGCTGCCGCGGCGACAGCCACTTCGCTTCGGCCGGCTTTTCCGTGAGGAACCACAGCACCACGAAGCCCAGCAGCACCGCGGGCAGCCCTTCGATGACGAACATCCATTGCCAGCCGTGCAACCCCAGGTACTCGTCCATGCTCTGCATGATCCAGCCCGAGAGCGGCCCGCCGAACACCACCGACAAGGGAATGCCGATCATGAACCAGGACACGGCCTTGGCGCGGTGCGTGCGCGGGAACCAGTGGTTCAGGTAGTAGATGATGCCGGGCAGAAAGCCGGCTTCAGCGACGCCTAACAGGAACCGCATCACGTAGAAGCTGATCGGCCCGTTGACGAACATCATGCCGGCGGAGATCAATCCCCAGGTGATCATGATGCGGGCTATCCAGACGCGCGCGCCGAAACGCGCCAGCAGCAGGTTGCTCGGCACTTCGCAGAGCGCGTAACTGATGAAGAAGATGCTGGCCCCGAATCCATAGGCCGCATCGCCGATGCCGAGATCCGGCCCCATCTGCAGTTTCGCGAAGCTGACGTTGACGCGGTCCAGCCAAGAGATGATGTACAGCAGCAGCAGGAAGGGCAGCAGTCGCCAGGTCACATGGCGCATCGTGACGCGTTCGAGCGCGTCGGCTGGAATGTTCTCTCCCTGCATGAGCGGCGAGTGTATAGGAGATATGATTCGCGCCTCGCATTTGTTCCGGAGAAGAACATGACCGAGCCAGATCCGGCCGAGTGGGTGGACGTCGGCGCCGCCGAGGATTTCAAGAAGTCGCCGCTGCGCGAAGTGAAACTCGGCGACCGGCTCGTCGCGGTCTCGTGGAAGGACGGCAGGTTCGGCGTGATCTCGAATGTCTGCAACCACGTCGGCGGTCCGCTCGGCAAAGGCCGGCTCGATGGCGAGTTCGTGGTCTGTCCCTGGCACCAGTACAAGTTCCACCGCTGCACCGGCGAAGGCGAACCGGGTTACGAAGCGGACAAGGTTCCCGCCTACACGGTGCGTGAAGGCGAGGGCGGAAGGTTGTTAGTCACCGCGAAGCCCACGAGCAAGCGGGGGCACCTGCCGCACGAGCCGCATCCACTGACGAGATCCACCGACCGCATGCCGGGCCCGCTGCGTGTGGGCGGCATCTCCACGACGGCGATGGATGCGCGCAATCCGCGCTTCTCCACTTCCGAACACCTGCTCGACGCCGCGCTGGAACACGCGCGCGCTCTCGGCGCCGAGTCGCGGCTCATCAAGCTCAACGAGCTGAATTTCCGGCATTGTGAGGGCTATTACTCGAAGGCCGCGAAAGCCTGCACGTGGCCCTGTTCGATCACGGCCATGGACAGGGACGATCAGCTCGACGGCGTCTACGAAATGGCGGTTCACTGGGCGGATATCCTCGTCGTCGCCACGCCCATCCGCTGGGGCGCGGCGAGCTCGCTCTACTACAAGATGGTCGAGCGCATGAACTGCATACAGAACCAGATCACCATCAACAACAAGGTGCTGATCCGGAACAAGGTGGCCGCGTTCATCATCACGGGCGGGCAGGACGGCATCCAGTCGGTCGCCGGGCAGATGATGGGCTTCTTCAGCGAGATCGGCTTCCTGCTGCCGCAATTCCCGTTCATCGCGCATTCGCTCGGCTGGGAAGCCGAGGACATGGAGCGCAACGTGAACTTCGTGGCAGAGAGCGAGCATCTGCGCGCGGGCGCGCGTGAGCTCGTGGCGCGCGGCATGGAGATGTCACGATGCCTGCTCGAGCGCGAGATCGCGCATGCCAGCATCGAGCGCGGCGGACGGAAGGCGTCGGCCTGAGCGTTGGCGTGCGCTCGCGCCGGTTCAACTCTGCGCGAGCTTGAGCGTGGCCGCCTTGTCGGGCTTCACGGACTGCGGACGAATCATCGTGGCCAGCTGGGCCAGCAGCTCTTCCTGCATCTGGATGAAGGCGGCCAATTGCGCAGGCGACAGCACGCCGGCTGCGCGGGCGCGCATGCGCTGGCTGTAGGCCGCGGCCTCGGCGAGCTGCACGTCGACGGAGCCGGCATCCGCGGGATACCAGAGCGTGCCGAGTGGCGTGATGATCGCGGTCAACTCCGTGCCGCGCTGCCCGGCTTCCTGAGCGAAGAGCTTCCGCTCCTCGGCGAGCGCCGCGATGAGCTGCTCGGACTGCGCCTGCGGCAGGAACTGCGCATCCGATAGTCGCCCTCGAAACTGGGCCACTGCATCGCGCTCCATGAGCGCGTCGCGGTAGGCATTGAAGCTGTCCATGTTCCCTGCGCCCAGCAACGCCGCCAGCTCGGGACTGCGATCGTCCAGTGGCCGCGGGCTCTTCGGGTCGCAATTGGCATTCACGGCGCATCGTGCCCACAGTTCCTGCGCCTTGAGATTCTGCTGCGCCACGAGGTCGACGAGCTGCTCGAACCTGGCGTTGCTCAAGCCCAGCTTCTCCTTGAGAGCACTGTATTGCCTGCGAGCGGCGGAGCGAGCTTCGTCCAGCTGGACCTCGCGCTGCGCCGAGTCGTCGTATCGAGCGAGGAACTGACGCGCGAAATTGACGGCGGGGTCTTGATCGACATCGCGCTTGCCGGCGGCGGACGGCGCCTGCACGAGCAAGTCGGAGTCCGGGGCCAGGGCCGAAGCGGGTGGCGTACCAGACGATGCGTATCCGGCAGGTGAGGGATTCGACGTCTTGCCTGCGATCGCCACGGACGATGACGCCGATGTCTCACCGGGCGCCCCGCTTGGGGCGAGTGTGGCCGACACCACAGCCTCTTCGGCATCGCGCCGATGCAGTTCCCAGGCCAGCCAGCCCGTGGTCGCGGCGAAAGTGGCGGTCGCGATCGAGAGGATCAGGGTGGAAGTGCGCATGGGGCGAGTCTAACCACGGAAAGACGAGCCAAGCTACTGGCTAACTAACCAGCATCCTCACCGGGGCGTTGCCTGGGGCACCGCCAGCTGGTCGGCGTTCAGTATCCGCGAGGCGCGTTCACGCATCCGCCGGTGATATTCCCTCGCTGCGCTCAATTTCTCCTGGGTCGTGCGGGCAGTGGAAGGGTAGACGACCCCTGATTCGAAAGTGTACATGGCATGCGGCTCGGCGCCGGTCTGCAACAGATCCTTGACGTACTGCCGACGCTCCGCACCCAGTTCTTCGACGAGATCTTTCGCTTGGGAATCCGTCAACGGTTGGGAGTCCAGAAGTGTGTCACGGAGGTTGAATACGGCGTTGCGCTCCTGGACGTTGTCCATGTAGTTTTCGATCAGCTGGACCTTTTCGTCGCCCAGCAGCGCTGAAATTTGCGGTCTTCGCTGGCGCGTCTTCTCCATCATGGTCTCGTGCAAGTCGCACGCCTCGACCAGTGCGCACTCGTACTGGGATCTCATGTCGCTGATATCCAGCTCGGCGAGCAGAGTCACATAACGCTGGTATTCGTCATCCGAAAGCGACACGTACTTCCGAAGATCGCCATGGAACCTGTCGAAATTCTGTATGCGCTTGCGGTGTTCCCTTTCCAGCACCTGTGGATTCTCGAAAATGCGCCGCAATCCCGGCATCTGCGATACGGTGTGCGCTCGCGCAGCAGCCGCCATGCTTCGTTCAGGCGGTACGGCCTCCGGAGTCGCCGGCAAGACCGGATTGATGTGCGCAGGTGTTGCGCTGCTGGCGGCCAAGGGCGTGAAGCTGGAGGTTGTCTGGATCCGGGTCTCCGTCCACTCCGGCCGCGGTGGCACATCGCGAAGGCGCTCTGCTTCCCTGGCGAAGAACACGGTCGACGCTGCGAATATCAGTGTCGTGGTGGCCAGCGGCAATGTGAGGTTGCGCATACATCACCATAAACGCAGTTCGCGACGGCACGGGGTCAGGCCGCCACGAGTGGTTAGCCCGCCTTCGATGCCCACCATGCGCCCCAGAACGCCGCGACCAGAAGTCCAAGTCCCGGCGCCATCGGTGCGGTCGTGGTGACCGCAAGGCTTTCGCCCGAATCAATTTGCCGGATCTGCTATGGCAAGGCCGCTGGCGGAGAAGCTCATGCTGTCCTTCTGCCGCAGCATGGCCCGCAGGCCGATCAGCGTCTCGTCCTGCATCTCGTTGAAAGCCCGCATCTGCTCGGCATTGAGGATTTGCGCCGCGCGTTCGCGCAGACGCTGGCTGTTCCTGCTGGCCGTCTCGTATCTCTCTTCGAAACTACCGCCTTCCGAGGGCGCGAGGATCAGGCCCGCGCCCATGCTGAAGGCGTTCATGCGGGCGTCGGGCGCCTCGCGGCTGATGAGCTCACGCTCCTCGGCGAGCGCGGCCACCAGTAGTTCGGTGTCGGCGTCGCTCAGGCGCTGAACGTCCGGCAGCCGGTTGCGCAGCTGGTTGACGGCCTCGCGTTCGCCGGTGGTTTTCTTGTAAGTCTCCAGCATCGCCGAGCGCTCGGGGCCCAGCAATTTGCTGATCTCGCTCTTTCGGGAATCCGCATTACTGCGATGCAGATCCTGCAGCTGGCAGGCCGGGTCGGCCATGCAGTGTGCGCTGGCCTCCTGCATGTCCATCTGCTGCTGCGCGAACAGCTCCAGCAGCTTCGAGTGTTCCGCGGCCGACAGGCCCAGCACCTGGTCCACGCGCGGATAGGAATAACGCATCATCATCTTGTGCTCGGCGAGCATTTCCTCGCGGCGCTCGGGGTCGGCGAGTTGCGTGAGCAGGGTCCTGCTGTACTCGGCCTGAGCGCTCCGGATATCGGCCTCGGTCAAAGCTGGCGCGACCGCGGGCTCACTGCTGAAGCCCGCATTCGCCTTGCGATTGTCCGCAGGATTCGCGCTGGCAGTGGGCGCGGGCGCCGTGGCGGGGATCGGGGCGGGTGCGACTGGCATGGCTTGCGCCGCGGCGCCATCGGCCGCCTGCGTGCCCGCCAGTCGCCCGCGTTCGATGGCCAGCTCGCTGGCGAAGTAGATGGTGCTGGCGGCCAAGACCACCGAGGTGAGCGAAAGGGCGATGACCAGCTTGCGCATGGCTCTCATGACGTCACATTCCGGCCCGCAATTCCAGCGGCCCGATCGGTTCTCAACCAGTCAGCCGCCCGGCCCACCACGCCATCCAGAAAGACGCCACTAGCAGCACCAGTCCCGGCGCCAGTCGCCAGAAGTAGCCGCCGCCACCGGCGCGGGCGAACAGCAGTTTCGAAACCGTGTTGGTGGTGAGCACCAGGCCGACGGCAACCACGGCCAGCTCGCGCGCCATCTGGTCTTGTGCGGCCAGCGAGCCCACCGAGGCGGCGGTGGAGTGGGCATCGGCGAAGCCGCCGAGCACCACGCCGGCCAGCGCCCACGTGGCGCCGAAAGTGTTCTGCAACCACGCAACCAGCAGCGCGACGAGAGTGAATGCGCCCGCGAAGAGCAGAGCAGTTCGCAATCGGAAGGCGCGGCCGGCGATAACCGAGGGCGTCGCGTGATCCTTGGACAGGAACAGCATCAACCCGCCGTACAGCGCCGCAGCCCCGCCAGCCGCGAGCAGCGGCCAGCGCAGCTGTCCCAGCAGGATGGCGTCGCTCACGGCCAGGACCAGCGCGAGCTGGACCACGGTGGCGATCTGCGACAGCGCCGCGCCTGCCACCGCCGAGGGCAGAACCTGCGGTTCTGCCTGCGCGCGTTTCCCCATGGTGGCGACCACTGCGGTGCTCGACACGAAGCCGCCTAACAAGCCGGATACCGGCAGTCCGGCCTTGGGGCCGATGACCCTCTGCGCCACGTACCCTGCGGCGTCGATGAGCATGATGAGAACCGTGAGCTGCCAGACCAGCCGCGGATTCACTACGCCCCAGGGGTCGATAGGATGGTCGGGCAGGATGGGCAGCACGAGGATGGCGGCCGCCGCCAGCAGCACCGCGTCGCGCAGCTCCTGCTCCGACAGGTCCTTGCGCGCGAAGCCATGCAGCGGGCGGCGCAATACCAGCAGGATGGCCACCAGCACGCCGGCCGCAGCCGACAGCAAGGGTTGTTTGGCCGCGAGCACGCCGATCACGAAAGTGGCGAGCAGCGCCATCTCGGTGGTGAGGCCCATGTCCTCGCGATGCGATTTCAAGTACGACAGCGCGGTGAGTGCGACCACGCCGGCCCCGACGATGACGACGATGATCAGGGACTCACTGAGCGTGGCGAACACCGCCAGCAACGCGGTGATGGCGAAGGTGCGCACGCCAGCCGGAGCGGGTGCATCACCAGTGGTGCTGCGCTCGCGCTCGACGCCGATGAGCAAGCCCGCACCCAGTGCGACCAAAATGGCGGCGGAAGTAGATCTCCGCGATCATGTTGTGCACGTTGTTGATGTTGAGCTGGATGCGATCGATGAGCTCGTGCAGGCCGGGCTGGTCCAGCGTGACCAGTGGCGCGCGCTCGATGAAGCTCGCGGCCGTCTCCAGTACATCCAGCACGGCTTCGCTGCGCGGCAGGGGCGTGAGCGAATTTTCGAGCTGCGTCAGGCAGAACTGGCAGGAGCGCGGAAACTGGTCGTCGCGCAGCAGGAACTGGAGCACGTCCGCGCGCTTGACGCGTGAACGCATCTTGAGCCGGTACATCTGGTAACCGGAGAGGCTCTTGAGCACGCTCATCCACTGCACGCTTTCGAAGGGCCGCAATTCCGGCGTCTCGGCCGGCAGCAGCTGCGCCGAGCGCACGTCGACGATGCGGCTGGTCATGTCCGCGCGCTCGAGATTTCGGCCCAGCGTCATGAACGTGTGCGCGTCGTTGCGGTTCATGGTGCCGTCGAAGATGCCCTCGATGGTCTGCAGCGTGATGACGATGCGCTTGAGGTATTCGAAGCGCGTGCGCTTGTTGATGCCGGTGGAGAAATCCTTGCTGAACTCGGCGAAGAACTGGTTGAGCAGCTCCCAGGCTTCGGTGGGCAGGATCTCGCGCAGCGTGCGCGCATTCTCGCGCGCCATGTGCAGTGACGAACAGATCGACCCGGGATTGTCCTTGTCCGCGATCAGGAACTGCACCACGTCGCGCTCTTCGCCGCGCGTCGCCTTGCCCTCGAATTTCGCGTCGTACTCCGCGCGGTTGCCCGAGATGTCCACCAGCGGCAGCCAGCCCGGCGCGATGCCGCCCGGCAGGTCGAGCAGCAGGTTGGTGTTCACGCCGATGATGCGCGCAGTGTTTTCCGCGCGTTCCAGGTAGCGCGAGAGCCAATAGACGTTCTCGACGACCCTAGCCAGCATGGCTGCACGGTGCCGGGTGAGGAAAGTGGGGAAAAGGCGGGAGGCCGCCGAACCCTGTGAACATGCCGCGCCTTTTCCCCACTTTCCTCACCCGGCACCTTCCGTGTCGACGATCCAGGTGTCTTTGCTGCCGCCGCCTTGCGAGGAATTCACGACCAGCGAGCCTTTGCGCAGCGCCACGCGCGTCAGGCCGCCGGTGGTGACGTTGGTCTCGCGGCCGCTGAGGATGAACGGGCGCAGGTCCACGTGCCGGGGCTCGAGGCGGTCGCTGACCAGCGTCGGCACGGTAGACAGGGTGACCACCGGCTGCGCGATGAAGCTGCGCGGATCGGCCTTCAGAGAGTCGGCGAACTTGGCACGATCGGCCTTCGTCGACATGGGTCCCATCAGCATGCCGTAGCCGCCGGAGCCATCCACGGGCTTGACCACCAGCTGATCGAGATGGCCGAGCACATGCGACAGCTGTTTCTCGTCGCCGCAACGGTAGGATGGGACGTTGGCGAGGATGGCGTCCTCGCCCAGGTAGTACTTGATCATGTCGGGCACGAAGGTATAGACGAGCTTGTCGTCCGCCACGCCGGCGCCCGGCGAGTTCGCCAGTGCCACGTTGCCCTTGGCCCAGGCGCGCATCAGCCCGGGCACGCCCAGCGAGGAATCCTTGCGGAACACCTCCGGGTCGAGGAAATCGTCGTCGATGCGGCGGTAGATCACGTCCACGCGAGTCCAGCCGTGCACGGTCTGCATGTAGACGACGTCGTCACTATCTACCGCGAGGTCGCGGCCCTCGACCAGCTCGCAGCCCATCTGGCGCGCTAGATAGGCGTGTTCGAAGTACGCCGAGTTGTAGATGCCCGGCGTGAGCACCACGACCTCGGGTTTGGCTTCCTTGCGCGGCGACAGCGCCGCCAGCATGTCGTAGAGCTGCGAAGGATAGTCGTCAACGGGCAGGATGGCCGCGCTCTCGAACAGCTCGGGAAACACGCGTTTCACCACCTGGCGGTTCTCGAGCATGTACGAGACGCCCGAGGGCACGCGCAGGTTGTCCTCGAGCACGTACACCGTGCCGTCCTTGTCGCGAATCAGGTCCGAGCCGCAGATGTGCGCCCAGGTGCCCAGCGGCGGGTTGATGCCCCTGACCACCGAACGGAAATTCTTCGATGTCTGGATGATCGAGGCGGGCATGTGCCCGTCCTTGATGAACTTCTGCTCGTGGTAGACATCGTCGATGAACAGGTTCAACGCGGCGGCGCGCTGCTTCAGCCCCGCTTCGATGCGGACCCACTCCTTGCGCGAGATGGTGCGCGGGATGATGTCCAGCGGCCAGGCGCGGTCGATGGAGCCGGCCTGCGAGCCCTCTCCTTCGGAATGATAAACGGTGAACGTGATGCCCATGGCCTTGATGGCCAGTTCCGCGGCCTGCTGGCGCAGGGCGATCTCGTCCCCGTCCATCTCGGTGAGATAACGCATGAGCGCGCGGCCGGC
Source organism: Steroidobacteraceae bacterium (assembly GCA_029266835.1). Classification (GTDB taxonomy): domain Bacteria; phylum Pseudomonadota; class Gammaproteobacteria; order Steroidobacterales; family Steroidobacteraceae; genus CADEED01. The sequence continues at coordinate 42,463 of JAQSWD010000025.1, read as the reverse complement.
GGCGCGCGCGCCACCGCCAGGGCCCACGAGTTCGTCGTGGAAGCCGGGGGAAGGGTAGGAGGTCCAGTCGGTCTTCATCGTTGTGCTTTCCACCCGAAAATACCAAGGCGACTGGTGAAGTTCAAAAGAAGTGCGCTGACGCATCGCCGTGGTGCCGCGTCGCCGAATATGGCGCAATTTGGTGCGGGCGCAGGTCTGTTAGAGGCGTGTGTAGAATGACCTCGTGTCCATTCATGTCGCCCTCAACCATGTAACGCACTACCGGTACGACCGGCAGGTGGCGCTGGGGCCGCAAATCGTGCGCCTCAGGCCCGCACCGCATTGCCGCACGCGCATCCTGTCGTATTCGCTCAAGGTCACGCCGGCCAAACACTTCGTCAACTGGCAGCAGGATCCGGAGGCTAACTACCTCGCGCGCTTCGTGTTCCCCGACAAGACCGACGAGCTGCGCATCGAGGTGGACCTGGTCGCCGAGATGGCGGTGCTGAACCCATTCGATTTCTTCCTGGAACCTTACGCGGAGACTTTCCCGTTCGAGTACCAGGGCGCGGAGAAGCGCGATCTCGCTCCGTATCTCGTGATGTTCCGCGCCGAGCCGCTGTTCAAGAAATACCTGAACAGCATCTCGCGCGAGAAGAAGCGCACCATCGATTTCCTGGTCGAGATCAATCTCAAGCTTTCACGCGACATCAAGTACCTGATCCGCATGGAGCCCGGCGTGCAGTCGCCGGAGCGCACGCTGCACAAGGCGTCGGGTTCGTGCCGCGATTCGGCCTGGTTGCTGGTGCAGCTGATGCGGCACATGGGGCTGGCGGCGCGCTTCGTGTCCGGCTACCTCATCCAGCTGACGCCCGACATGAAATCGCTGGACGGTCCGTCGGGGCCGGAGAAGGACTTCACCGACCTGCACGCCTGGTGCGAAGTCTATCTACCCGGTGCCGGCTGGATCGGCCTGGATCCCACGTCCGGCCTGCTGGCCGGCGAAGGACACATCCCGCTGGCCTGCACGCCGGAGCCCATCGCCGCGGCGCCGGTCACCGGTGGCGTGGACAAGGCCGAGGTCGATTTCCAGCACCACATGAAAGTGGAGCGCACCTGGGAAGCGCCGCGCGTCACCAAGCCCTACTCGGAAGCGCAGTGGGCGAAAATCGAAGCGCTGGGCCATGCCATCGATGCGCAGCTCGAGGCCGGCGACGTGCGTCTCACCATGGGTGGCGAGCCCACGTTCGTGTCCATCGACGATCCGGACGGCGCCGAGTGGAACACCGCCGCCATGGGCCCGAACAAGCGCCGGCTGGCGGTGGACGTGTACAACCGGCTCAAGCGGAAATACGCGCCGCAGGGCCTGTCGCATTTCGGCCAGGGCAAGTGGTATCCGGGCGAGCAATTGCCGCGCTGGTCGCTGAACTGCTTCTGGCGCCGCGACGGTGAGCCCATCTGGCAGAACCCCGCGTTGCTCGACGACGAAACTCGTGATCGCGGCGTCACGCCGGAAGTCGCCGGCGCGTTCCTCGCCGCCGTGGCGCAGAAGTTGGGCCTGGCGCCCGAGCACATCTTCGCGGCCTATGAAGACGCCTTCTATTATCTGTGGCGGGAAAGGAGGCTGCCGGGCAACGTCGACCCGTTCAACTCGAAGCTCGATGACCCGCAGGAACGCGCGCGACTCGCGAAGGTCTTCGACCAGGGCCTGGATTCCGTCATCGGTCACGTGCTGCCCCTCACGCGCGATCCCGCGAGCCCGCGCTGGCGCACCGGCCCGTGGTTCCTGCGGCGCGAGCGCTGCTATCTCATTCCCGGCGACTCGCCCGTGGGTTATCGCCTGCCGCTGGATTCGCAGCCCTGGGTGGCCAAGGGCGAATACCCCTATATTTATGAGGTGGACCCGATGGGGTCGCCTCCGCCGCTGCCGCGTGCGGCCGACATCCGGCGCCAGTTCTTCGGCGTCGAGTCCGGCGTCGGGCGCGATGGATACGACGAGCGCACCGGCGAATCCGGCCAGGGTGCAGGTCAGCTCGGCGCGCGCAAGGAGCTGCGGCCCGTCGAAGGACTGGCAGGGCCCGCGAGCGCGCCGGGTTTTCTGCAGTCGGGCACCGACATCACGCGCACGGCCATGGTGGCGGAGCCGCGCGACGGGCGCCTGTACCTCTTCATGCCGCCCGCGCACCAGCTCGAGCACTACCTCGAGCTGGTGTCGGCCATCGAGTCCGTGGCTTCGGAAATGGATACACCCGTGGTGCTCGAAGGCTACGAGCCACCGCGCGACTCGCGGCTCAACAGTTTCCGCGTGACGCCCGATCCGGGAGTCATCGAGGTGAACATCCATCCGTCCGGCAGCTGGGACGAACTGGTCGACCGCACGACTCACCTGTACGACGCCGCGCGGCAGTCGCGCCTCACTACCGAGAAGTTCATGCTCGATGGCCGCCACACGGGCACCGGCGGAGGCAATCACTTCGTGCTGGGCGGCGCGACGCCCGCGGATTCCCCGTTCCTCAGAAGGCCGGACCTGCTGCGCAGCCTGCTGGCGTACTGGCACAACCATCCTTCGCTGTCCTATCTGTTCAGCGGATTGTTCATCGGGCCCACCTCGCAGGCGCCGCGCGTGGACGAGGCGCGCAACGATTCGTTGTACGAGCTCGAGCTCGCATTCCGGCAATTGCCCGGCGTCGGTCAAACTACCCAGCCCTGGATGGTCGACCGGTTGTTCCGCAACCTGCTGATCGACTCCACGGGCAACACGCATCGCGCCGAGTTCTGCATCGACAAGATGTTCTCGCCCGATGGCTTCACCGGTCGACTGGGCCTGCTGGAGATGCGCGCCTTCGAGATGCCGCCTCACGAGCGCATGAGCCTGACGCAGCAGCTGTTGCTGCGCTCGCTGGTCTCGCGTTTCTGGCGCGAGCCCTACCACCCGCCACGACTCGCGCGCTGGGGCACCGAGCTGCACGACCGCTTCATGCTGCCGTACTTCGTCGAGCGCGATTTCGAGGACGTCATCGCCGAGCAGAACCACGCGGGTTTTCCGCTCGAGTCCGCGTGGTTCGCGCCGCATTTCGAGTTCCGGTTCCCCAAGTACGGCGACTTCGCGACGCTGGGCGCCGAGGTCGAACTCCGCCAGGCGCTGGAGCCCTGGCATGTCATGGGCGAGGAGGGCGCCGCCGGCGGCGCGGTGCGATACGTGGATTCGTCCGTCGAGCGGCTGCAGGTCAAGGTGAATGGCCTCGCACCCGACCGTTACGCGCTGACCTGCAATGGCCGGCGCATCCCGCTTCGGCCCACGGGCACCGTGGGCGAGTTCGTCGCGGGCGTGCGCTACAAGGCCTGGTCGCCGCCGTCCTCGCTGCAGCCGCTGATCGGCACGCAGGCGCCGCTGATCTTCGACCTGGTCGACACATGGATGAATCGTTCCATGGGCGGCTCGCAATACCACGTCGCACATCCCGGCGGCCGCAACTACGACTCCTTCCCGGTGAACGCGTTCGAGTCGGAAAGCCGGCGCCTGGCGCGATTTGTCAGAATGGGTCACACGCCGAACAAAGTCACACCGCCAATCGAGACGCCCAACCTCGAATACCCATTCACGCTGGACCTGCGTAGAGTCTGACGGGTGAGCGAGGGGATGCGCGCAGTTCTCGAACCGGCCGACCTGCGACGATACAACGAGCTGTCCGACGAGCAGGGGATGCGTGCGCACTGGCGACCGCTCATCGACCGCCTGCGCGCCGACGAATCGCCCGATGCCGTGCGTCGCTCGCTCGAACTCACGCGCCGCCTCATCGTCGAGAACGGCGTCACCTACAACGTGTACGCGGACCCGCAGGGCGCAGACCGCCCCTGGGCGCTGGACCCGCTGCCTTTCGTGCTGCCCGCGGCCGAGTGGCAGGCCATCGAAGCGGGCGTCGCGCAGCGCGCGCGCCTGCTGGACGCGTTGCTCGCGGACATCTACGGCCCGCAGCGCCTGATCGCCGAAGGCCACATCCCCGCCGAGATCCCCTTCGGCCACCCTAACTACCTCTGGCCCTGCCAGGGCATCAGGCCCGTGGGCGGCGCCTGGCTGCACACCTACGCGGCCGACCTGGCGCGGGCGCCCGACGGCCGGTGGTGGTTGCTCGCGGACCGCACGCAGGCGCCCTCGGGCGCGGGTTATGCACTCGAAAATCGCGAGATCCTCGAGCAGGTACATCCCGAGGCGCTCGGCGACATGAATGTTCGGCGCGTGGGTGGTTTCTTCGGCCACCTGCGCGAGACCTTGCTGGCCACGCAGAAAGACTGGGCGGGCGACGAGGCACCACTGGCCGTCATCCTCACACCGGGCCCGTACAACGAAACCTATTTCGAGCACGCCTACCTGGCGCGCCAGCTGGGCATGCCGCTGGTGGAAGGCCACGATCTCACCGTGCGCGCCGATACCGTGTTTCTCAAGACGCTCGGTGGGCTGCGCCGCGTGCACGCCATCCTGCGACGCCTCGACGACGACTACTGCGATCCGCTCGAGTTGCGCGGCGATTCCGCGTTGGGTGTGCCGGGGCTGCTGGGCGCGCTGCGCGCCGGCCGCGTGATGGTTTCCAACGCGCTGGGAACCGGCGTCATCGAGTCCGCGGCGTGGCTGGGTTTCCTGCCGCCCATCGCCGAAAGGTTGATAGGCGAGCGGCTGCTGTTGCCGGAGGTCGCGACCTGGTGGCTGGGTGAAAAACCCGCGCTCGAGTACGTGCTCGCCAACCTCGACCGTCTGGTGATCAAGCCGGCCTACCCGAACCAGCGCTTCGAACCCATGTTCGGCAGCGAGTTCGAGGGCCGCGCGCGCGACTTGCTGGTCGAGCGGCTGAGAAATCGTCCCTATGCGTACGTCGCGCAGGAACACGTGCGCCTGTCGCAGGCGCCGGTGTGGAAGTCCGCCGCATCCACCGAACTGGCGAGCCGCGCGCTCACCATCCGCGTGTACGCGGTGAATTCGCCCCAGGGTTTCCGCGTATTGCCGGGCGGACTCGCGCGCGTGGCCAATGAAGCGGCCGCCGACGTGGTTTCCACGCAGCGCGGCGGCGGCGCCAAGGATGTCTGGGTGCTGAGCGGCGCGTCGAATGCGGCCGGTGCGGACGATGACGTGGTGGGCAGGACGTCCAGTCACCAGCGCCAGGATTACATTCCCTCGCGTCTCGTGGAAAACCTCTTCTGGCTGGGCCGCTACACCGTGCGCAGCGAAAACAATGCGCGCCTGCTGCTGCGCACGCTGGGCGCGCGCAGCGACGCGCGCGTCTGGAGCCACGCGCAGCAGATATGCCGGGACCTCGGCGCCGTGTCCGCCGATCAGGAAATATTCGACGCCCTGCGTTCGCGCGAAGCGCCGGGGCTGCAGGCGGACGTCAAACACCTGGCCTGGTGCGCATCCCAGGTGCGCAACCGGCTGTCGGCGCGGTACTGGCGTGGCGTGGTGGGGCTGCAGCGCCAGATGCAGGAAGCCGTGGCCACGCGCGGCAGCAGCCGCGAGGTCTACGAGCGGGTCCTGCTGTCACTGGCCGCGCTCACCGGCTTCTCCGAGGAAGACATGATGCACGACGAGGGCTGGCGGCTCATGCGCCTGGGCCGTCGCATCGAAAGACTGCAGTTCGTCGCCAACATCCTGGTGCGCCAGCTCACGAGTCCGGACGCCCTGCGCGCCGAGGCCGTCGAGTGGCTGCTCGACGTCTGCGACAGCACGCCTATCTACCGCGCGCGCTACCTGGGCGCGGCCCGGCTTTCACAGATGCTCAACCTGCTGCTCTATGACGACGGCCACCCCATGGCGCTGGTGTTCCTGCGCCGCTCCATCGACCGCGACCTCGATGAACTGGCGCGCGGATTGAACGGAGAGCGCGAGCGCGGCGTGCCCGACGTGCCGCTGCTGCCGCAGGGTTCCGCGGCAATGCTCGACTCAGCCGGCCCGGCGGGCGACGAGGCGCGTGTGGACCTGGCGAATGCGCTGCTCGAGCTCTCCGCGGGAGCGGCCGGGCTTTCCGACCGCATCTCCCGTCGCTATTTCGCGCTGATCGAAGCCGACGCGCAGGCCCTGGCCACATGAGCAGCGCCAGCCGCAAGTACCGCATACGTCATGAGACGCGCTACGAGTACGCGGCCGACGTGGTGCATTCGCATCACCTGCTGCACCTGGTGCCGCGGCCCGCGCCGTTCCAGGAATGCCTGGAGCACGATATCCAGGTATCGCCCGAGAACCACCGCCGCGTGAACGAGCTGGATGCCTTCGGCAATCCCATGATCCGCGTCGAGCTGGCGCAGCCGCACCGCGAGCTCAGGGTGGTCTCGGAGATGCAGATCGAAGTGCATCCGCGGTCCGCCGTGCGGGTCGAAACCACGGATTCATGGGAGAGGGTGCGCGACTCGTTCGCGTACCACGGCGCCTGGCCGTCACGCGACCAGCTCGATGCCGCGCGCTTCCGGCATGAATCCCCGCATGTGCGACTCAAGCAGAGCTTCACTGACTACTCGGCCGGGTGTTTTCCGCCGGGCCAGTCCATCCTGCAATGCGCCGAAGCCTTGTCGACGAAACTGCACAAGGACATCAGCTACGTGTCCGGCGTCACCAACATCAGCACCTCGCCCACCGAAGTGCTCGAGAAGCGCCGTGGCGTCTGCCAGGATTTCGCGCACCTCATGATCTCCTGCCTGCGCTCGCGAGGGCTGCCGGCGCGTTACGTGAGCGGCTATCTGCGCACCAACGCGGCGATGGTCGGCGACAACGCTTCGCATGCCTGGGTGTCGGTGTGGAGCCCGCCATTCGGATGGATGGAATTCGACCCCACCAACGGATGTTTCGCCGGCACCGACCACGTGGCCGTGGCCTTGGGCCGGGACTTCGATGACGTCTCACCCTTGCGCGGAGTGATCCTCGGCGGAGCGGAGCACAAGTTGTCGGTCAGCGTCGAGGTGACGGAGATCCGGGCGGACCCCGCCTCTCAGGTGCCATCCACCGCGGCGCGCAGCCTGGATACATCGGCGGACAAGACATAGCGCTTGATGTTCTTCCACACGCTGTGGAAGCCGTAGCCACCGTCGATGAGTTCATCCAGCGCTTCCTGCGCCGTCCAGTTCTGCTCCAGCATGCGGTACATGGCGCTCATGAGCCCGGTGCGATCGGCGCCATGCTGGCAATGGATGAGGAAGGGGCCGCTTTCCTTCTGCCGCAACATGCGCATGACTTCGACGACGTGATCGTCGCCGGCGCGCCAGGTGAGGATCTTCACGCGATGCAGCCTGAGGTTGGTGCCTTCGGCTTCATCGTCGTCGCTGTTGAAGTAGCGCAGGTTGATCACGGTGCGGATGCCGAGTTTCTCGAGGTTCCTGAACCCCTCCGCCGTGGGCTGCTCGCTGCGGTAAAGATAGTCGGTGAGGCGATGGAGGTTGGGCACGCCTTCGAGCGTGAGCGGCATCGCCCATTTCTCGTTGCGGGCGGCCGGCGCCGAGGCCGCCGCGGGCTCGGGAGCCTGGGCACACGCCGGGACGGCGGAAAGACACAGAAAGAAAACCAGTACACGGCTCATGGACGACCTCGCTACCCTGGATACTTCGCGGCCGATACTAACGCGACGACCTCGGCCGCCGCCTTCGGGCGCGCGATGACGAGAGCCGCGTCACTCATGGCGCGCAGCCGCGCCGGGTCCTTGATCAGCCGCGCCAGCTTGAATTCCAGCGTCGCGGCGTCCACGGCCTTGATGGCCGCGCCCGCTTCCATCAGGTAGTCGGCATTGCGTTCTTCCTGGCCCGGGATGGGCGACACCAGCAGCATGGGCCGCGCCATGGCCAGGCATTCGGAGACTGACAACCCTCCCGGCTTGGTCACCACCAGGTCGGCGGCCGTCATCATGCGTTCCACCGTGGTGGTGAACCCTTGTGGAAACAGTTTGCCCGGATGCGCATCGGCGAGATTGCGCAGACGCCTCAGCAGATCTTCGTTGCGCCCTGCCAGCGCGATCAGCTGAAGATCATCGGGCAGGCGCAACAAACGTGCGGCAAGTTCCTCCAGCCCGCCGACGCCCGCGCCGCCGCCCATCATCAGCACCGTGTATTTTCCGGGGTTCACGCCGATCTCGCGCGCGCAGGTCTCGCGTTCGAGGGCAGCCGAGAACTGCGGCATCACCGGGATGCCGGTGACGAAGATCCGGTCGCGAGGCACGCCGCGATCCTCGAGGCGGAAGGCGACTTCGTCGCTGGCCACGCAGTAGCGATCCACGTGTGGATGCACCCACAGGGCATGTACGTCGAAATCGGTGACCTGTACCCATAGCGGGGGTAGCTTCCTGCCCTTGCCCTTGTGCTTCGACAGCAACTCCGCCGGCAGGAAGTGGGTACAGAGTATGGCGTCGGGCGCGAGGCGCCGGATCTCTGCGGACAACTTTCGCGTGTTGAGCTTTTCCGCCGCGCGCTTGAGGTTGCCGATCAGCGAGTCGCGGCTGGGGCGGTCCGTCTTCGCATAGAGATACGACCAGAGCTGCGGAAGCTTCTCCACCAGCTTGATGTACTGCTGGCCGTACAGCTTGCGGAAGTCTGCGGGCACCAGCGACAGGAGGTCGAGGTGCGTGGCGTCGATGGCAGGGCGGGCTTCGCGCGCCGCGGCTTCGACCGCCTGGGCGGCGCGGACATGGCCCGCGCCGGCGGACACGCTGAGGATCAGTAGTTTGAACGGCATCCGCTATTCTAGCGGCCGTCTCGACTGCGGGAAGGATTCGATCGCCGTGGAATTCGCGGGGCGCGTACGGCCTTCTTCGGGCCGTTTCTCCGCCGACTGACCGCTGCTCCATCTGCCCGAGGGCAGAGACGGCGGACACTGTCCCCTTTAGAGGGGGGGTGGGGGGATCAGTGTCCGCCTCTCGTTCTCAAGAGTGCGGTCGATAGTGCGTCCTCAGCTGATTTTCAACGTCTTGAAAGAAACGATCTCTCCGGTCGGCGTGGCCTTGCACGAAGCCTTGGCCAGCAGTGCCTTGGTCTTCGAATTCTTCGCGATCACGGTGAACGCGTTCGGGTCGACCATGTCCGAGATGTAAACACTGGGCGCCTTGACGCTGTAGGCCGGCAGCGTGTCCGACTTGGCGAGCGTCGCGATCAACGCCTTGCTGCATGCGGCCAGCGCTGGCGAGACCGCGGCGGTGCCCGCGTTGCCGTACGCGGCGAAGCTGATCATGGCGGCCATTACGAGGTACTTGTGGGTTCGACGAATCATGTTTGCACTCCTAAGTGGTTTGAAACTCTCGATCGTCAAACTACCGGGGACTGCTTGCACGAACAAACGAGAAGATTCGGCGGACGCATCAGTTTTCCTCACTCGTCAATTCTCGGAGGGGGCGCGGCATGCCTCGACCAGCCACGCGCACAAAGCGCGAATGTCGTCACGGTTTTCGTCTTCGGTGCGCACCAGTAACGTGTAGTCCTCCTGCGTCACGAGTTCTTCATCGAACACGCGTACCAGGCGGCCCTGCGCGAACTTGCGGCGCGAGAGTTCGGCGGGCAGCAGCGCCACGCCTATCTTCTTCTCCGCGGCGCGCGTGGCCGCGGACATGGAGTCGATGCGCACGATCTGCGAAGGCCGCAGCTCTTTTATGCCCACGGCGGAGGCCCAGCGGTCCCAGTCGTCACGGCGGGCCTCGTGCACCAGCAACGTGTGCGCATTGAGGTCTTCGTGGCGACGCACGGGCTTTTCCGCGAGCAGTTCGGGAGAGCAGGCGGGCACCATGGTCTGCGCGAACAGCGGGTGCGCCACCAGTCCGTTCCACGGACCGGTGCCCACGACCACGGAGATGTCGGCCTCGGCGGCGTGGTGACGGCCGTGGCCGCCGGAGGTATCGATGCGCAGATCGATGCCGTCATGCAGCTTGGAGAACTCCGACAGCCGCGGCAGCAGCATCTCGCTCGCGAAGTACGCCGGCACGTGCAGGCGCACGCTGGTGCGGCCGAATCGCGCGCGCAACTGCTCGGTGACGGCTTCCAGCCGCACGAAGAGATCGTCTATCTGTTCGAGATAACGCGCACCAGCATCGGTGAGCGCCAACGCGCGCGCACCACGTGAAAACAGCGGCAGGCCCAGCTGCGTTTCCAGCGTCTTGATCTGGTGGCTCACTGCCGACGGCGTGATGCAAAGTTCATCAGCGGCGACGGCGAAGCTCGAATGTCTGGCGGCGATCTGAAAGGTCTTGATGGCCTTCAGCGAGGGGGTACGCATCCCATTGGAACACCCATTGACTCAGCCCACAAAGCTGCGATGCCCGGAGTAAAGCAAGCCGCGTGCCATCAGTGGAAATGGCGTAAGTGCATGTTCTTATTCATGCCGCACCGTTGACGTGCGGTCAGGATGTTCGCGAATGGCGCGAGGTTTCGCCTGCTTGCACCGTGACGGCACCGTGACAGCTCACTCGGGCGAGGCCACTGCGCTGAACACGCGCGCTGCGTCGGTTGCTGGCAGCGCGAGAATGCGTTGGTACAGGGAAAGCGCGATGTCGCAAACCTTCACGCGATCGACTCCGGGCTCGCGCGCATGCGCCAGCATCTGCGTGTCGGGGCCGAACTCCGCGTACACGGCGTCGACAATAGGCCCGAGTTGCGCCGCCGCCGCCTGGGGATCCGATGCCGCGGATGGATTCTCCGCGGACGAACGGATCACCTCGGCGGACAAGGACAACGTGCGCGCCTGGGCATCCGCCGCCAGTTCGCGCGCGACGTCGGCGCCGCCATCGATTTCCGGATACAGATAGTGGAAGCAGGCGTCGCCGGGGCGTGAACGGAGCAGCCGCAGCGTGCTCACCATGTCGCGCATGAGCGCGAGTTGAGCGTCGGCTGAAGCGCGCGCCAGGCGGCGAGTGGCCGCGGCGCTGAATTCGGTGTTCGACACGTTGATGAATTCCGCGCGCTTCGAAGCATCGGCTTTGGCGCTTTCATGAGCGGCGAGCACGCGCTTCCAGGCCTCGGGCTCGTGGCGTTTCAACACCTGGTAGGCAGGCTGGGCCAGCAGTTCCGCTGCCGCTTCGCGAGCGCCGGACCCCACCAACCACCAGGCCAGCGCGCCGATCGCGAGGAGCGCGAGCGCGGGAATCGACCATTTCAGGCCTGTTTTCGAGGTCTTTGCGCCGGATTCGGTCATCTGTGAAGCCTAGCAGCAACTCCCGGCGGGCTTCGTGTATAGTCGCGCCCGCTGAAACTCGTCGATGGATTCGTCCTCGCGGGTTAAAGGGTCGCGCGGTCATCGCCCCCTGCAGCATGCAAGTCAAAATGCCGGTTACCCCGGCGGCGATTCGCAAAACCCTCCCTCGCTAATGACCGCTGCGGGACGCAAGCGTCCACGCAACGCGAGTCTGTTTACTCATTCATAAGGCATATTCATGTCATTCGATTCCCTTGGGCTCAAGCCCGAGCTGCTGCGTGCCGTGGCCGACAAAGGCTATACGCAGCCCACTCCCATCCAGGCGCAGGCCATCCCGGCCGTGCTCTCCGGCAGCGACGTGCTGGCCGGCGCGCAGACCGGCACCGGCAAGACCGCCGGTTTCACGCTGCCGCTGCTGCAGAAGTTGGGCGCGCGGTCCGGCAGAAATCCGCGCGCGCTGGTGCTCACGCCCACGCGCGAACTCGCCGCGCAGGTGGCGCAGAGCATCGCCGACTACGGCAAGTACGGTGACCTGCGCACGCAGGTGATCTTCGGCGGCGTGTCCGAGCGCCCGCAGATCGCGAACATGCGCAACGGCTGCGACATCCTGGTCGCGACGCCGGGCCGCCTGCTCGACCTGTGCGAACAGCGCGCCGTGAATCTCTCCGAGGTGCAGATCTTCATCCTCGATGAAGCCGACCGCATGCTCGACATGGGATTCATCCGCGACATCAAGCGCATCCTCAAGATGCTGCCGCAGCAGCGCCAGAACCTGATGTTCTCGGCTACCTACTCCGACGAGATCCGCCAGCTGGCGAATTCGTTCGTGAAGAATCCAATATCGGTGCAGGTCACGCCGCGCAATGCCACCGCCGACAAGGTGGAGCAGAGCGCCTACCGTGTTTCGAAGGAGCACAAGCGCCACCTGCTCGCGCATCTCATCAAGGAAGGCGACTGGCACCAGGTGCTGGTGTTCACGCGCACCAAGCACGGCGCCAACCGGCTCACGCAGCAGCTGGAGCGCGCCGGCATCACGGCCATGGCCATCCATGGCAACAAGAGCCAGAACGCGCGCGTGCGCGCACTCGAGGATTTCAAGGAAAACCGCATCACGGCGCTGGTGGCCACCGAAGTCGCGGCGCGCGGCCTCGACATCAAGGAACTGCCGCATGTCGTGAACTACGAACTGCCCAACGTACCGGAAGACTACGTGCACCGCATCGGCCGTACGGCGCGCGCGGGCTCGACGGGCGCCGCGGTGTCGCTGGTGTCGCCGGACGAATTGTCACTGCTCAAGGACATCGAGAAGATGCTCAAGCGGCAGGTGGAGTTCGCGCCCACGCCGAAGTTCGAGATCACGGAAGGTACCCACACGCCTCGCGCGGGAAGCACCGAAGCGGGCGAGTACCAGCCGCATCAGGATCCGCGCCGACGGCCGGAACATCGTCGCTCGGGTGGTGGGGGCGGCGGCCGGCATGGTGGACGTGGTGGTCAGAGTGGCGGACGCGCGCATGCGCCGCGGGCCGCCGGACAGGCATCACATGAGGATTACTCCGCCGACTTCGGCGCGTCCTCCCCGACAGCGCCGGGCAACGACACGCAAGGCGCCGAGCACGGCTCGAGCCAGGGTCATCCCGGCGGCAGTCGCCCAGGGAATCGTGGACAGAATGGCGGTGGCGGCCGGCGCGGACGCGGCGGTGGTCAGCGCGGTCAGCAAGGCGGTCACGACAATCGTGGCGGGCAGCGCACGCAGCAGGGCGGCCAGGGTCATCAGGGCCAGGGTCAGCGGGACGGTCAAGGCAATGGCCAGGGTGGCAATCAGCGCAGCGGCCATGGCGAAAATCGTGGCGGCGGCCATCAAGGACGCGGCCGCGATGGCCAGCGTCGTGGCGGTGGTGGCAGTGGTCAGCGCGGGCGCGGTGGCTTCGCGCGCGGTGCGCGCAGCAGCGGTGGAAGCAGCGGCGGCAACAACGGCGGCGGTTTTTCGCGGATTACCTGATCCGGCGGGTGCCGGGTGAGGATGGGGAAAGCGATTCGCAGTGACCCGGTGGGCATGGGGTTTTCCCCATCCCCACCCGGCACCGTGAGGCGCGGCACCGTGAGGTCAGGCGGCGCTGGCTTCGCGCTCGGCGGCTTCCACGGGCAGGCGCACGCGGAAAGTGGTGCCCTTGCCGACCTCGGTGTCGAATTCGAAAGTGCCGCCGTGGGCCTTGATCGCGTTGTGCGCGATCGAAAGACCCTGGCCGGTTCCACGGCCCACTTCCTTCGTGGTGAAGAACGGGTCGAAGATGCGCTGGCGGATGCTTTCGGGAATGCCGCCGCCGGTGTCGCTCACGCTGATGACGACGTAGCCGCCTTCGACGCGCGTCCTCACGGTGATCTTCCCCTTGTTGGGCGTGCCTTTCACCACGTCGCCGATGGCATGCGCGGCGTTCACGACCAGGTTCAGCACCACCTGGTTGATCTGCCCACCGTGACAGGTCACCAGCGGCAGATCGGGCGCGAGGTCCGTGACCACGTCGGCCACATACTTGTATTCGGTGCTGGCGATGACCAGCGTGCTCTTGATGGCGCGGTTCAGGTCGACGGGGCTCTTCTCGGCCTGGTCGGCGTGCGAGAACTCCTTCATCGACCGCACGATCTCGGCGATGCGCGCCAGGCCATCGGCCATGCGATCGAGAGCCGGCGGTAGTTCGACCTTCAGGTCCTCGATCTCTTCGTCCACCTCGGGAGGCGTCGGCAGCATTGCAGCCAGTGTGGCGGTCAGTTTCGTGTTGTGCGCCATCAGGTCCTGCATGGCTTCGCGGATGAAGTAGATGCTGTCGTTGAGGAACTGGATGGGCGTGTTGATCTCGTGCGCGACGCCGGCGGCGAGACGTCCGATCGATTCGAGCTTTTCACCGGCGGCCATGCGCTGCTCTGCCATCTTGCGTTCGGTGATGTCGAAGCCCACGCCGATGATCCCGATCACTTCGCCGTTGACGTCATGCAGCGGCACTTTCGATGTCACGACGGTGCGCGGCTTTCCGGTGACCTGGTCGAAGCCCGGCTCCTCGAGATCGCGGATGGCCTGGCCGGATTTGATCAGCGCCTGCTCGTCGGAATAAAACTTCTTCGCCAGATCGGGCGTGAAGAAGTCGAAGTCGGTCTTGCCGATGGCGGCGTCGGGGTCGGTCCCCATGTTCCGGGCCAGCGCGGCGTTCATGGCGATGAAACGGCTGCCCACGTCCTTGGCATAGATGAAGGCCGGGATCAGGTCGATCATCGTGCGCAGCAGCGTGCGCTCGTGGGCCAGCGCCGTGGCAAGGTCTTGCCGGCTGGACTCGGAGGATTCGAGGGCAGCACCCAGCCGAAGGACGGCCGATGTGTCGGCTGGCTCGCCTTTCGATTTGATCGCCACGTACGTTCACCTCTCCCTATCCCCCGTCATAACGGCCCGTAAGAGCGGAACTGAAAGGACCCGGCAACCGGGTGAGACGCGCGTCACGCCGGACACAATAAAACACCCGCGCGGCGAGGGCCCGCGCGGGTGTGTGCCCGACAAGTGCTGCGTTACTGACGCGGCGTTTCGGTGTCGGGCGTGGGCTCGCTGGAAGCCGGTTCCGGAACCGGATCGGTCGCCGAGGAATCCGGCGAGGTCGACTCCGGCATGCTCTGCGGCTGCTGCGTAGAGCCGCTCTTGTGGTGATCGCGGAATTCCTTCTTGTCGAGGTATCCGTCACCGTTCTTGTCGGCAGCGCTGAACGTGATGGTGCTGTCCATCGCGGCTTCGGCCTGCGAAATGCGGCCATCGCGATTCGCATCCAGCGTATCCCAACTCGTGGCCATCGATCCGGCCTTGTCCTTGCCTTCGCCCGCAACGGCTGCGCCCAGGGGAAGCAGGGTCGCGGCGGCGATGACGATGAGTGTCTTCTTCATGATCTGTCTCCTTGACGCTTGGAAGGTCCGTGGCGCGGACGCCCGCCGCGAACGGCGGCGTCATGCCACGCGAGAATCTTCGCAGAGCCAGCGCCCGGCCAGAATCGGCCATCGTGTTAGTCGGAGAAAGAGAAAGACGACAGCGGGTGGGAGTCGCGTGACACCACACGGAGAGCGACGCTCTTTGGCGACGAATGGCCGCGAGATTTGGCGCGAATCCACTCAGCGCGGCCGCACCTGAGTCGCCCGATGACGACGTCAGAAACGTCCGAACCGTATCGTGCGCGCAGTAATCATTACAGCAGCCACACCTGCGCGGCGATCGCGACCGCATTGTAGACGGCGTGAGCCAGCATGGGCGCCAGCAGGCTGCGCGTTCGCTCATACACCAGTGCCGCGCACAGGCCGAGCACGAACACCGGAGCGATGGAGATCGCAGGATGAACAATGGCGAACAGCGCGGCACTCGCGAGCGCCGCGGGCCAGAGTCCGAAACTTCGGCGCAACCCGCCGAAGATCAGTCCGCGAAAAATGAACTCCTCGAACAGCGGCGCGGCGACCAGCGCCACGGGCAGGATCCACCAGCCGAGCGTGGCGAACGACCTGCGCTCGTTTACCGCGTCACCGAGAAATCCCATGACATCGGCCAGGTACAAGTAGCCCAACGCCACGGCGCCGGCCGCCAGGCCGGCCGCCACGCCCAGCAGCGGCAGGTTGGTGGCACTGGAGATCCGCGGCACGCCCTGGGTCTTCGCCTTGGCGTACACCGAGCGCATCAGAAGATAGGTGAGCGCGCCCGCCACGGCGAATGCCAGCAGCACCGCGGCGCCGGTATTGCGGCCTACGCGCCAGTAATCGAGCAGCGCGCCCGCGACCATCATCACGATGGCCTGCAGCACGAAGAAAACCATGGCCGCGATGAGGCCATCCGAGAGCGACACGCGCGGCGGCGGTGAGGCGTCAGGATCGAGGAGATAAGGCAGCTGGTCGCGCGCCTTCTGCCAGAGCGCGAAGGCGAGCAGCAGAGTGAGCGTCATGAAGATCAGGCGCTGCGCCAGGTTCGGCGTGACCACCGCGTAGATGTAGAGGCCGGCCAGCATCATGTAAAGATAGACATATGCCGGCTTCACCTTCTGGTGCTGCTGCTGTTCCAGTGGATTGCTGCCGAATACACCCAGCGCCACCGCGATGAAGGCGTAGATGGGAATGCCAAGCAAGGCCGTGAGCATGGCGCCCAGGAATTTCCAGTCGAGACTGGGCACCAGTGCCGCGCCGATGGCGAACAGCGCCAGTGGATAGGCCAGCGTCATCACGCCCCACAACTTCGCCTTGTCCTTGAGCACGGACTCGATGGAACACGGAAAGGTATAGAGCAGCCACAACGCGTGTCCCTCGGTATTCAACGTCTGGAAGGCCGACATGCTGAGCGAATAGGCCGCGAGACCAAAGGCCACGGAGGCCAGCACGTTGGGGTTCACCCACATGTCGGCGGCCATGCTCGATGAACCCAGCAGCACCTGCGCGCCCACGATGAGCAGCGGCAGCACCAGGCTCTGCACCAGGAAGTTCCGGTCGCGGCTGAGCAGCGTGATCTCGCGTGACTGCACTGCGGTCAGATTGATGAGTCCGCGGCGATGCGCCGGCGCCTGGGCTTCACCCGCTTCCCACGCTCCGCGCGAAGCGTCGCGCGCGCTGTCCGAAACCACGCCATTGCGCAACTGGTGCCGCAGCAGCCGCACGCCGGCCCAGCTGAGCGCGCCGACCTCGGCGAGCAATGCCAGGTAGTACAGCAGTTGAGCCATGACATCGCGTTCATTGAGTGCCCGCACCGCCAGGCCCATCGGTGTGTGCCGCAGCCAGTCGGGCATGGACTTCGCCAGGCCCAGCATGAAATCCGCCTTGCCCGGCAGTCCCAGTGAAAAGGCCAGGTACAGCAGGACGATGGACACCACCGAGACGACCGCGTGAAGATTGCGCAGCTGCGCCGGTCGCATCGACAAACGCAGCCCTGTGTCTATCAAGGTGCGCACCACGGCGCCGAGCATCAGCAATGGCCAGGCGGTGAATACCGCGACTACCGGCGCCAGCCAGCGAAAGCCCGAGAACCACGCGATGACCAGGCAGGCCGTGTACAGCTGCAGCACGCCCATGGGCTGCACCAGGCTGCGTTCCAGGATGCGCGCCCAGAGCAGCGTCTCGGACCGGATGGGCAAGGTGATCAGCCATTCCAGGTCCCAATCGGATTTCGCGAGTTCCCCGGATGCCACGACCACCATCAGTGATGACAGCCAGAACATCAGCAGCAGGAAGGCGACGCCCACCACGAGCTCGGAGCTGAAGGCCACGGTGAGCCAGAACGTGTCGGGCGGATCGAGCGCGGAATGCAGGTTGCGCAGCGATTGAACCGCCAGGCCGCCGAACGCGAACAGCATCAGAGGCCAGGATAGATAGAGAATGACCTTGCTGGTCTTCTTGCCGGTGTTGCCAGTGCGCCTCTTTTCGCCGGGGTTCTTTTTTCGCGCCGCCAGCGAATCGAACTGATTGGCCAGGCGGCGCAGGCGCAGCCGCACCATCAGCAGGGTGCTGGTCAGCAGGGGCGCGGCGCCGCCGCGCGTCATCGGGGCGCCGTGGCCAGCGCGGCTTCCTCGTCGGTAACCGCGAGGAACACCTCTTCGAGCGAGGCGTTCTGATGGGTTCGCGCGCGCAACTCGTCCATGGTGCCCGTCGCCACGAGGTCGCCCTTGTGGATGATGCCGACGCGCGTGCAGACCTTCTCGGCCATGTCGAGCAGGTGCGTGGACATGAAGATGGTCTTGCCCGCCGCTGCCGCGAGACGCAGCCGGTCCTGCACGTCGCGCGCCGCGCGCGGATCGAGCCCGTTGATGGGCTCATCGAGGATCAGTACTTCCGGGTCGTGGACCAGCGCGCAGGCCAGGCCCAGCTTCTTCTTCATGCCCATGGAGTAGTTGACCGCGAACTCGTCGACCGCTTCGGTGAGGCCGAACTCCGCCAGCATCTCGACGGCGCGTCTCTCGTGGCAGTCCAGCCCGCTGATCAGCGCGCGCCCGCCACTGGGCACCAGGATGCCCATCATCATGCGGATGGTGGTGGTCTTGCCGGCGCCGTTGGGGCCGAGGAAGCCGAACACCTCGCCTCGATCAACGGTGAGCGTAAGAGGATGGACCGCGGTGAAGTCGCCGTAGGTCCGCGTGAGCTGCTGGAATTCGATCATGCGCGCAGTGTATACAGAAGAGGGAGGGGGGCCTCGCCGGCGCTGCGTTCGCCGATGTGGCGCCGGGTGGCGCTGGTCTGCATGGCGCTGTTCTACAGCTTCTTCGTGGTGATGGTGGCGCGATCCTTCCTCGCCTGACCGGCGTCATCTTCTCCGGCTGATCTCGATGCCGTTGCCCACGTCCACCAGCACCGAGTCCATGTCGCCGGCCTCGCGGACCCGCGCGCGGTAGGCCTCGGCCTGCGGCCGGACTTTCTCGGGGATCAGCATGTTGTCGGCGCAGATAATGCCGCCGGGCGCGAGCTTGGGGTGAACCAGCTCGAAGCAGGGTAGATAGAGATCTTTCCAGACGTCGAGCAGCACGAAGTCGAAGGGACCGGGCAGTGCCTTGAGGGTCTCGAGGCAGTCGCCGGCGTGGAACTCCACGCGGGTCGAAAGGCCGGCCCGGGTCAGCGCCTGCCGCGCATGCTCGATCTTGAAATCCTTGAGCTCCAGCGACAGCACCTTGCCGCCGGTGGCGCGCGCCGCCGCGCCCAGCCATACGGTGGAGTAACCATAGGACGTGCCCAGTTCCAGGATGCGCCTGGACTGAGCGCCGGTGGCGAGCAGGTAGAGCAAGGTGCCGGCATCGCGACCTACCGAAAGCAGCAGGTCGTCGAGATTCGCGTCGGGTGAACCGGGTGCGGTAGTGCGGCGGTGTTCTTCTTCAGCACGGCGCTCGAACTCGGCGAGCACGCGCTCGATGACGGGATCGACCAGGGGCATGTGGAACTCTCAGCGAAGGCACGGATGCGGCGAATGGTGCATCGGCGGCGCCGGGTTGGCGAGGTCCAAAAGGGAAATGTCGCGACATCGGGATTTGTGACAGTCCGGATGTTTGCTAGGCCGCTTTTTCCCCCGGGTTTGTATCAGGCCACCGACAATATTTCCCGCGCTCCGTGCCAGGGCGGTCTGGAAATCGGCGGGGGCGCATGCTAGCCGGGCCGGCTTCCGAGGGGCCGGAATCGTCCGACATTCCGCGCTGGATTCATGTTGACGGCCCTCCGGCTCGATTCCGTTATCCGCACGCCAGATCATGCGCCGCGGCCTCCGGGCCGTTGCGCGCCCCGGCGTTCGCCCGCACTATGCATTCCCCCGCGCGTCCGGCCGCGTCCGGCCGGGATTTTCTCCGTACAGGTCGAGGTTTCCAACATGTCGAGAATAGTTAGTCTGGTGCTGGCTTGCGTCCTGGCGTCCGCCACCGCTTCCGCGCAAACGGTCGACGGCCTGAAACTGCCGCCCGGGTTCACGGCCACTGTCGTGCAGGAAGGACTCGGCGCCGGCCGTCACCTCGCGGTTGCCGCCAATGGCGATATCTACCTCGCCAGCCGCAACGGCCTCGTGGCCATGCGCGACACCAATGGCGACGGAAAGATCGACGAGACCCAGCCGTTCGGCGACGTGAAGGGCACGGGCATCCAGATTTTCGGCGACTGGTTGTACGCGTCCGACAACGTGGGTGTGTACCGCTACGCGCTGAAGAAGGGCGAGCTCGCGCCCGCCGGCGCGGCGGAAACCGTGGTTGCCGGTTTCCCCATGGAACGCCAGCACGCCGACAAGACTTTTGCCCTGGATCACAAGGGTACTCTCTACATCAATGTGGGCGCGCCATCGAATTCCTGCCAGGAGCAGGATCGTCAGCCCGGTTCGCAGGGCAGAAATCCCTGCCCGATCCTCGAGAAGTACGGTGGCGTATGGGTGTTCGACGGCAACAAGCTCGATCAGAAGGCCAGTGAAGGTCGCCGCTTCGCCACCGGCATGCGCAACGCGGTGGCCATCGCGTGGAATGCAAGCGAGAAAGCACTGTACTCGGCCATCCACGGCCGCGACTCTCTGGATACCTTGTTTCCTGCTCTCTACAGCGCGGTGGACAACGCCACGCGCACGGCCGAAGAATTCCACAAGATCACGGACGGTGGTGAATACGGCTGGCCCTACACGTACTGGGACACCAAACTGAACCAGCGCATCGTCGCGCCGGAATACGGTGGAGATGGCAAAAAGGCCGCCCCGAACCATCCTGACTACAACGGAAAATTCCCGGACCCGCTCGTGGCTTTCCCGGCGCACTGGGCGCCCAACGATCTGCTGTTCTATTCGGGCAAGAGCTTCCCGGCGAAATACCAGGACGGCGCATTCATCGCGTTTCATGGCAGCTGGAACCGCGCGCCCGAGCCGCAGGCTGGTTACAAGGTCGTGTTCCAGCCCATGAAGGACGGCAAGCCCAGTGGAGCCTACGAGGTATTCGCTGACGGATTCGCGGGTGAGATTCAGGACAACAACCCGCGCAATGCGCGTTATCGCCCCGTGGGTCTCGCATTGGGGCCGGATGGCTCTTTGTACATCGCTGATTCGCAGAAGGGTCGCATCTGGCGGGTGTCGTACAGGAAATGACTGGGCTGGCGCGACCAGTCGGAATCGTCTTCGCCATGCTGCTGGTGGCATGCGCCGCCGGTGGCGGGAACGCGCCTGCGACCCCACCGATGACAGCGCCCGCACCGGCTGCCGTGGTTACCGGTCAGCAAGCCTACGCGCGCAATTGCCTCAGCTGCCACCAGGCCGATGGTTATGGCGTGCCCAACATGCAGCCGGCCATCACCGGCGGCACCTGGGTGCAAGGAGAGGTCCGGGCGCTGGCGCTGTTCGTGCTGACCGGCGGGTTCAACAGTGCGGAGCGCAAGGAAAGCGACTCGCACAACGTGATGCCGGCATTCCGCCAGCTTCCCGATGCGGAGCTGGCGGAGATTCTCACCTACATCCGGCAGAAGTTCGGCAAGGGCGCCTCGCCGGTGAGCGCGGCCCAGGTCGCCGACGCGCGCGCCTCACTGCCGGCTGCGCCGTGAAGAGTCGGCGCCGTCGCCTGCGAGGCGTGATGTTGGCCAGCGGCCTCGCGCTGCACATCGCTTCCGCCGACGAGACAACAGCGGATCGAAGATCGGTGTTCGCAGGCGTCGAGATAGGCAACACGGATACGCATCGGCTGCTCGCCGGCGCGGTCCTCGAATGGCGGCGTTGGGAGATCGATGCGCAACTGGCGCGCGCGGAGTTCGCTCTGCCGGACCTGGATGCGAGTTCCACGCTGGTCGACGCAGGGCTGCAACGCGACTTCGGCCGCTTCTCGCTCGGCATGGGTGTTCGTCGCGGCGAGCTGCAGGATGTCTCCCGCATCTCGGGGCTCAACGTCGGTGCCACATATGAGATCGACACCGCGCGATTATCGATGGAGATCGAGTCACGCGACACGAAGCTCGAGCCCACCCCATTCGCCGACGATCTGGGTCCGGGGCTCGGCTTCCAGACCGGAACCAGCCGCTGCCAGGTAGATAGTATGGGATACCAGGCACGGGTCGACTTGAACCGCCCGACCTGGCTGGGGTTCCTGTCGTTCAAGACCTACGACTACCGGGCTTTCGACTGCGCCATCACGCTGTCTAGCGCTCCCGGCGGCCCGCCATCACAGGCGCGCGGCCGCGCGCTCGGCCGGAGGCTGGGTCGGCAGGCGCTCGACCCGGTGGCTGGCTTCGCGTCGCGGCTGATCCCCCGGGAGGCCATGCTTCTCGACTGGAGCGCCGCGCTCGGTGCCACACTGCCCATCCACGCGCAGTGGATAGGTGGCGCTGAGCTGTATCGCGACGTGGAGAGCGTGGGCGGCGGCGCCTACGACACGGCCCTGTTGTTCGCGAGCCGGCGGTTGAACGACACCTGGACGATGGAGCTGTCGCTCGGCTTCAGTGATGCCGAAGACGTGGCCGATACGACGTTTGCCGGCTTCCGCATGAGCGCCGACCTCTGAAAAAAATGGAGCGGGACGGTAGATCGTCCCGCTCGAAGCGCCCTGATCAGCCGACGAGATAACTCACTGCACGAAGCTGATCACGGTTGTCTGGCTGGCGCTGACATTGACGTCCTGAGTCCCCGCGAAGACCAGCGTCTCTTCGCCCTCGGGCGAGTCCAGGTCGCCATCACAGGTGAAGCTCGCGGTGTAGGCGCCAACCTCGACGAACGAGAGGCGGAAACGATACTCGCCACTGGCGACATCGAGTTCCGCCGGAACGGAGATGAGCGGGTCGACATCCGGTGCTGGCGTGGAGTCGAGATCATCCGGAGTCGTTCCTGCGCCGGTGAATAGATAGATCTGCGGTTCGCAATCCGCCACCACGAGCCCGGGCGCCACGGTGCCGGAAATCGCGCCGACCGCCAGGTTGTCCACCATTCGCAGCACGGGCTTCAGCAGGTAGTTCGGCGCTTGTCCGGGAGGCGCGATGACCGATTTGCGCAGATCGAAGTCGATGGTGAAGTTGCTGGTGCTGCCGGCCGCGACCGTGAAGCCGCGAATGAGCTTGAGGCCGCTCTCCGCGCCACTGGGCACGACCAGTGGGTAGCGCGTGCCGCTCTCGAGATCGATGTAAGACGTGGGCTGGTTTTCCTGCGTCTCCACGAGGAGTCGTACCCATTGATAGCGGCCCGCGGGGACCTCGCGCTCCTGCAGCAGCGCACGTGAACTCCCGCCCGCCAGCGCCAGCAGATCGATGGACTGGGCGGGCGACAGGTCGATGGTGAACGCATCGCCCGCCTCCGGTTTGAGTTCGATGGCGGTGAATTTCACGACCACGGCGGTGGCGTCGTCCACCGGGGCATCGGTGATTGCCAGCGTCAGCCTGCCCGTGGCCGGCTCCGTCGAATTCTCACCGCCGCCGCCGCATCCCGGCAGCAGGAATGCCGCGGCCGCGAACAGCAATATGCACAGACAACTGAACAGGAACTTCTTCATGGGGATGCACCGTTTGGCCGAAAGCCAGATAACGGAAGCCGCGGCAGGACGGTTGACCGGCCCAGCGTCGTTCTTTGGCG
The DNA here is from genome assembly GCA_029266835.1 of Steroidobacteraceae bacterium. GTDB lineage: Bacteria > Pseudomonadota > Gammaproteobacteria > Steroidobacterales > Steroidobacteraceae > CADEED01. The sequence goes on along the minus strand of JAQSWD010000025.1, from coordinate 19,304 downwards.
ACGCTGTCAACCCGGCTACCTCGAGACCCGTTGAATGCGGTCGGATTGACGGAGAGGGCAGTGGCATGGCACATGCCGGATCAGGCGCGGCCCCGCGCGAGAACCGGAAATCCGTGCCTGGTGGAAACGAATCGTGAACTGGAAGCGTTCCTGCGAAACATCGCGCCGCGTGCGTTCCGCATCGCACGTTTCTCCCTGCGTGACGATGCCGATGCGCGCGATGCGGTGCAGGAAGCCATGATCCGGCTGGCGCGCAGCTATGGCGGCCGGCCCGCCAACGAGTGGCCGCCACTGTTCTACGCCATCCTGCGCAACTGCGTGCACGACGAGCAACGCGGCAAGCAGAGCCGGGGCAGGCTCATCACCTGGTTCAAGCGGATGTCGGGAGGTGACGAAGTTGCGCTCGCCATCGATCAACCCGCAAGCGCGGCGCAGGAGATCGAATCGGAGCAGAGATTGCGGCAGCTGGAACGCGCCATCGCCTTGCTTCCCGAGCGACAGCGCGAGGCTTTCCTGTTGCGCAATGTCGAGGAACTCGACGTGGCGGCCACTGCGAAGGCCATGGGTTGTTCCGAGGGAAGCGTCAAGACTCACTACTCGCGCGCGGTGCATGCGCTGCGGGATCTGCTGGGAGAACCATGAAAGAGAACGAACCCGACCAGGTGATGCCGGAGCTCGAGAGGCGCGCCCGCGCCGATCTGCGCCGCTTGGTCGCCGCGACGGATCCGGCGATCCTGGTGCAGCTGCAAAAAGCCGCCGCCAGCGCTGCGCGGCTGAAGCCTTCGTCGCGCTCGCGGGTGCTGTGGCTGGGTCTGCCGATCGGCGCCGCCGCGGCCGCGAGTGTGGTGGCGCTCATGATGTGGCGGCCCGCGCAGATTCCGCTGGAACAGCGTTCGCCCGCGGCCGACGATCTGGCGTTGCTCATGAATGTGGAAAACCTCGACTTGCTCGAGCAGATGGAGTTCTACCAATGGTTGGACCGGGAACCGGCCTTACTCGAAAGCGATCCGCAGCCCGGAGCGCAACGTTCATGACGCTCGTGTGTGGTTGCGTTGCCGGCGGCACCGTTCATGCCGCGACACCGGAGCCACTGGATGTGGAGTTCCTCGACTACCTCGCCACTTGCGAAGGCAAGGACGACAACTGGACCGTCGTCGCGAAGGAAAAGGATGGCAAGAAACCAGCCGAACCTGCCAAGCCGCCTGCGTCCACCGAGCCACCAAAGCAGCAGGAGATCAAGCGATGAAGATCATGAACCTGTGGCTAGCGCTGCTCCTCTGCGCGTCGACCGCCCTGGCGTCCGGAGATGCGCCCCCGGATTGGGCGGGGCTCACCAGCGAGCAGCGCGCAATTCTGCGCAACGTCGAGAACGACTGGGCCACGATGCCGGGCGAGCGTCGCGCCCAGCTCATCGAGGGCGCTAACCGCTGGTTGGAGATGACCCCCGGGCAACGCACGTCGGCGCGTGAACGGTTCGCTACGTGGCAGTCGTTGCCGCCCGAGCGCCGCGACGAATTGCGGCGGCGTTACCAGGAGTTTCGCGCGTTGCCAGCCGACGAACAGGCGCGCATTCGTGCCATGCAGAGGCGGGTGCAGGAATTGCCGCCTGACAAACGCGCGGAGTTGCAACGTCGCTGGCGCGAGATGACGCCGCAGGAGCGTCAGCGCTCGCGCCGCGCGCCGGCGCGTCCAGCGCGGCCGGCGCATTGAAACCTAAGGAAGGCGCGTGATCTGCACGCTCACGATCTGCCATTGGCCGTCGCGCTTGACGTAGATATCGATGTATCGGTAGTTCGACACGAAGGGCTTGCCATCGTGTTTGCCCGTCATTCGCGTGCGCCCCGACAGCAGCGCCACGTCACCGTACAGGCGGATGTCGAATTCCTCGACGGTGTACGGATCGATGGTGAGCTTCGGATCCAGGATTCCCTCGACGAACTGCTGTTTGTCCTCGACATTGCCCTGGCCGTCGATGATGCGGAAATCCGCGCCCATATTGCCGGCCACCGCCGCCCGGTCCTTGGCGACGATGGCCTTGTCCCAGGCGTCCGACAACTCCTGCAGCTTCGCGATGTCTGCCGCCGCACTGGCGGGCGCGGCGCGCACGGCGCCGATGCCTTCGGCCGCACCGACGCCGCTGACGAATGCCGCCCACGCCAGCGCGACCAGCAGCGCGCGCATCACTTCACCGTGTACAGGTGTACGTAGCGGTCCGTCTTGCCCTTCACGGCCGGGTCGAACACCATCTTGTCGAGCTGGTCATCCTTGTTGCGCAGGCCATCCCAGGTCTTTTCCAGCACGAAGCCGCGCGATGTCAGGCTCTTCTTCGCGAACTCTTCGTTCAGCCGGTGCGCCTTGCCGGCCATTTCCGCGCCACTGCCGGCGGGGGCGTTGTGATCGACGACGAGCAGCTTGCCGCCGGGCTTGAGCATGCGCTTCATCGAATCGATGAAGCCCGCGGTGTTGATCTCCGGCCAGCCTTGCTTCTCGTCGATCCAGAACGCGTCGTGAAACGACATGCAGATCAGGATGACGTCGACGCTCTTGGGCGGGAAGTTGATGTAGCTGGCTTCGACGACGCGACGTTCCACGTTCTTGAGACGCCCCTCGGTGAAACGCTTCTTGACGCCTTCTTTTGAATAGCCCTCATACGGAACGTTGTTGACCGACAGCACCTTGCCCGTGGGGCCGACCACCCCGGCTAACAACTCGCTGTAGTAGCCGGCGCCGGCGAACATGTCGACCACGGTCATGCCCGGTTTAACGCCAGCGAGCGCCAGCACTTCGGCCGGCTTTTCGCGCGTGTCGCGCTCGCGGTCGGCTTCCGTGCGTTCGGGGTTCGCGATGGCGGCGTCGATGGCGGCATCGGCGGCGAAAGCGGGCGCCGCCAATGTCAGGGCGGCGAGGGCGATCATTGTCCGGATGGGCGATATAGAGCGCGATTTCATGGCTTACTCCTGGTTGTCGAAGTCGCGCATTATGCGAAAGACTGCGGCGAATACGAACCTTGTTCGACGCAATGGGTACTCTTCCTGGCGATCTGCAACTAACTTCGAAGGCAGTGGCCGCGCAAAGCATGCCGAGACCCGACTCACGGCCGTGGCGCTCACGGCCTCGCGGGCCGCATTCGGGCCGCGCGATATTGGGTATGCTGCGGCGCATGTCCAGCGACTACGGCCGTCATCCCCTGTTGCCGCACCCGGTCACCGAGCGGGGCGCCATCCAGGGGCTGGTGGAAGATCTGGCCGTCGACGTCTCGCGGTTGAACGGCAAACTGGTGCTGCTCTACCGGTTGACCGGCGATCTCGAGGCCCTGCGTCTGCCCGAGCCGCGGTCAGCGGTGCGCACCGACGGGCTCTGGCGCCATACCTGTTTCGAAGCCTTCATCGGTCACGTGGGCGCGGGCGAATACTGGGAATACAATTTTTCTCCGTCCGGAGCCTGGGCGGCTTACCACTTCACCGCCTATCGCGAAGGCATGGCGCCGCTCATGAAAGGGGCGCCGCCGATGCTGCGGCTGCATACCGGCGAAGACCACATCGATCTCGAAGTGACCGTCGACCTCTCGTGGCTGGCGCGTTCGCCGGCGGGCGTGGGCATGCGTCTGGGCCTGTCCGCGGTCATCGAGGACCGGGCGCAAGTGCTTTCTTATTGGGCGCTCAAGCATCCCGCCGAGAAACCAGACTTCCATCACGCCGACGGCTTCGTGATCGAACTCGATTGAGCGGCAACGTTTAAAGTACGCAAATGGTCCAGTTCGGCATCGACAGATTGTTGGGTGATCGCAAGCTGCTCGGCGAGCTCGAGGAGCGGCGCGTGGCATTGCTGGCGCACCCGGCTTCCATGACAGCGGATTTCCAGCATTCACTGGACGCGTTGCGTGCCGCGCGCGTGAACATCACCGCGGCCTTCGGCCCACAGCACGGCCTGCGCGGCGACAAGCAGGACAACATGATCGAGTCGCCGGACTATCGCGACCCGGTGCATGGCATCCCGGTGTTCAGCCTGTACGGCACGGTACGCCGCCCCACCGAGGAGATGCTGGCGCACTTCGACGTGCTGCTGGTGGACCTGCAGGACGTGGGTTGCCGCATCTATACCTTCATCACCACTCTTCTATATGTGCTGGAAGCCGCCGCGCAGACCGGCAAGACGGTGTGGGTGCTCGATCGTCCCAATCCCGCGGGCCGGCCCGTCGAAGGACTCTCGCTGCGCCCGCGCTGGGAAAGTTTCGTCGGCGCGGGGCCCATGCCCATGCGCCATGGGCTCACGCTCGGCGAGCTGGGCATCTGGTTCATCAGTCATTTTCACCTGGCCGTCGATTACCGCGTCATTCCCATGCGCGGCTACAAACCGGACGAGGCGCCGGGCTACGGGTGGCCCGTGAACGAGCGCAGCTGGGTGAATCCGAGCCCGAATGCGGCCAATCTTTCCATGGCCCGTGCGTATGCCGGCACCGTGATGCTCGAGGGCACCACCCTTTCCGAAGGACGCGGTACCACGCGGCCGCTGGAGTTGTTGGGCGCACCGGGCCTGGATCCGCGTTCGCTGCTGACCATGCTCGACCGCATCGTGCCGAACTGGCTGGAGGGTTGCCGCCTGAGGCCGTGCTGGTTCGAGCCGACTTTCCACAAGTACTCGGGCAAGTTGTGTTCGGGGTTCCAGATCCATGTCGATGACGGCGCGTACAACCACGGCACGTTCCGCCCCTGGCGCCTCATGGCCGGCACTTTCAAGTGCATCCGCCGGCTACGCGGTGAGTACCAGCTCTGGCGCGATTTTGCGTACGAATACGAACACACGCGGCTGGCCATCGACTTGATCAACGGCAGCGAGCTGCTGCGCGAGTGGGTGGATGATCCCTCGGCGACGCCGATGGACCTGGAGAAGCTGGCCGCGAAGGATGAAGCTGCCTGGAAAGAGCAGCGCGAGGACATCCTGCTTTATCGTTGAGCGTTCAGCACCGGCTGAGCGTTCAGTAACGGGCCGCTCCGGATTTCAGGCCCGCCCATTGCGATGCCTGAAACCCGAAGCCCGGGTCTTCACCGGCCTCAACCGAGATTGCGCGTCTTGGACGTATGCAACGAGGTGAGCGTGGGACGATCGATCTTGCGCACGGCATCCGCCAGCGCCTCTTCGTAGCAATCGCGCGCCGCCAGGTACAGATCCAGCGGCTTGTTGGAGTTGTCCACGCCGCAGACCTTGCGGGCGGCGTTCTTCAACTGGCGATACACCTTGGCTGCGCCCTCGGAGTTGCCGAAGGCCACATCCGAGTAGCTCACCGTGACGCTGGGCAGATTGCCCGGAGTCGCATCGGCGCGCGCATCCACCGTCAGCAGCGTGAGGAAAGTGAGTGCGATCGCGGCGGCACCCGCCGAGACGCGTTCAGAGGCGCGGTGCAACACGGATTCATCGTTAGAGCGGGTCATGGCTGATCCTCCATCAGTGGAAAAACAAGCCGATGACGCGTGCCAAACTCATCGCTTGCCGGCGTGAGAGGCGAGTCCGTACGTGTCAGTCGGGACGCTGATATAGACGCGCGGCCCGCGAAAACGGTTGCAAGGGAATCGGGAAAATTGCGTCGAGCCGTTGGGGGCTGCGACGAGTCGTTGGTCGTCGAAAAGGTTTAAAGGGACGTGAAAATTTGTAACCGCGACGCGGCGCGGCTCGTGGCCGCGGCCTATTTGAGCAGCGCCAGCAGGGCCTGCGCCGGCCTGCCCCGCGCCGCACGGCGCCGCAGGCCGCCGTTTTGCCAGGCGACGAACACCGCGGGGTTGATATAGGCCTTGCGGCAGACGGCGGGCGTGTTTCGCAGTCCGCTGGCGACTTCCTTGACCACGGCGTTCACGCACCCGCGCAGTGCCGTCTCGGTACGCCTCTTGGGCAGCGGCATCCTGTCGAGCAAGGCCAGCGCATGCAGCGTCGCGTGCCAGGTACGGAAGTCCTTGGCCGTGAACTCGCCGCCCATGCGCTCGCGTAGATAGTCGTTGACCTGGCCGGAATCGATTGCGCGGCTCTTTCCCTGTTCATCGATGTACTGGAACAGGGCTTGCCCGGGAAGCTCCTGGCAGCGCCGCACCAGCTTCGCCAGCCGCGCATCATCAACCAGAACGTCGTGCTCGGCGCCGCCCTTGCCCTTGAACTGCAGAAGCGCCTTGCCGCGCACGGGAAACTTCGCGTGCCGGTCGCGCAGGGTAGTGAGGCCGAAGCTGTTGTTGCTGCGCGCGTATTCGGCATTGCCCACGCGCACCTGGGTGGTGTCGAGCAACTTGACCACGAGCGACAGTACTTTCTCGCGCGGCAGGCCGGGCAATTTGAGATCGCGGCGGACGGCGGCGCGCAGCCGGCCCAGCGCCTTGCCGAAATGGCGCATGCGCGAATGCTTGTGATCATTGCGCGCACGGCTCCAGTCCGGGTGATACCGATACTGCTTGCGGCCGCGTGCGTCGCGTCCGGTGGCCTGGAGGTGGCCGCGTGGACTGACGCAGATCCATACGTCTTCGTACGCAGGTGGTATTGCGAGCTTCGCGATTCGATCAAGCGTGCGCGCGTCGCGAATGCGGCGTCCGGATGGCCCCTGGTACGCGAACCTGGGCCGCTTCGAATTCCTGGCGGAGAGGCGCACGCGGCGAATGCCGCGCGACTGATCACTGACGTAGACGAGACCTCGGGGCACTGGCGGCATGCGGGCAGATTGCTAGGCGCGCGGTGCCTGCACTGTCAGCAATGATGCCGTCCGGGCTCAGCATTTCGCGTATTTCTCAGGACTTGTTCAGGGCTGCCGCCCACTCTCAACGCCGCCGAGGCGGCGGCGTACATGAACTTTCGGATGCTTATTCGGCCGATTCGGCGCCGGCGGCGACGAAGGCCAGGTCGCTCATGTTCACCTTGTTGAGGTCGAACTTCTTCGCGGCCGCGTACATGCGCAGAAGCGCCTGCGCGATGGGCATGGCGGGTTTCTTGTCGCCGGGCTTGGCCTTGTGGAAGCGCACGGGATTGATGCGCGCCACCACATAGCTGCGAAGATAGGGCGACTTCATGCCGCGTGCCTGCAGCTCGCCGACGATGCGCTTCACCTCGGCATCGATCTCGGCGAGGCGTTTGGCATATGCCTCGCGCTCGCGGATGGCAGCGGGCAGGGGCTTGGTGGTCAGGCGGTCCACCTTCTTCAGGACGGGGCTGTACGCGCCGCCGCCGAAACGCAGGTTTCCCTCGTAGACCAGCCCCAGCGTGAGCAACTCGGCCGCTTCGAACTCCGCGGCCAGCGAGGCCTCGGTGCGCTTCGGGTCGCGCTTGGCGAGATTGCGCGCCATGCGGACCACTTCCAGCGATTTGTCCTTGAGGTTGTGAGCCTTCTCGGTGTTCAGCGCGAGGATGCGATACGACAGCGTTTCGTCGGGCGAAATCAGCACGGTGATCTGTTTGAGTCCGAGCACCTTCGCGGCAGCCAGCCGATGGCGGCCGTTGGGCGTCCAGAAGCGGCCGTCCTCACCGCGCACCACGATGAGCGGATCGAGAAATGCGGCGGTGGCCTCGATGGCGCCCGCGAGCTTCTTCGCGTGCGTGGGCGACAGGTCGCGCTGGAAGGGCGTGGGCTGCACGGCGCTGAACGGCAGGGACGCCAGCAACAGCGGGCGTCCGCCCAGCGGCTCGCGGTAGGCACCGAGCGGCGCACCGCCGGCCTTTCGTACGAGCTCCACGACCGCGTTGATCTCCGCATGCTCGATAGGCAACGCGACTTCCATGGCCGAGAGACCACGCTTCACCAGGCTCGGCATGAGCCTCGCGCGTTTCGCTTTCGCTTTCGTCTTAGCCGGACTTTTCTTCTTTGCCGCCATGAGTCGCCTTCTCCGATTCGATACCCAGGATGATGCGCGCTCCGCGGCCGTACGTGAAATAGGCCCAGGCCCAGTTGATGAGCACGATGAGCCTGCTGCGGAACCCGATCAGGAAGTAGATGTGCAGCACCAGCCAGAACCACCACGCGAATATTCCCGAGAACTTCATCCTGGGAAGCTGCGCGACCGCGGAATGGCGGCCGATGGTGGCCAGTGACCCGAAGTCGGTATACCTGAAAGCCTTGGTTTCGCGGCCGGCGAGGCGGGCGAGGATGTTGCGCGCAACGTGAGTACCCATCTGCTTGGCGGCCGGCGCCACTCCCGGTACGGGCTTGCCTTCGCAGGTCACGCTGGCGAGATCGCCGGCGACGAATACTTCAGGATGCGCGCCCAGGCTGAGGTCTGGCTGCACGCGTACCCGGCCGGCGCGATCGAGCAGTTCGCCCGCGCCGTCGCCGACCAGTCTTTTTCCCAGCGACGACGCCGCGACACCCGCCGCCCAGAGTGTGGTGCGCGCCGCGATGCGCTCGCCGCCGGCTACCAGGAAATCCGCGCCGATCGCGGACACGGGCGCGCCGGTGCGCACTTCCACGCCGAGTTTTTCGAGCTGCGCGCGCGCTTTCGCGGATAGATCTTCGGAGAACGCGCTCAACACGCGCGGCCCGGCTTCGATCAGCAACACGCGCGCCTGGCGTGAATCGATGTTGCGGAAATCGCGCTTCAGCGTATGGCGCGCGATCTCCGCCAGCGTGCCGGCGAGTTCCACGCCCGTGGGACCGGCGCCGATGACCGCGAAGGTGAGGCAGGCCTTGCACTGCTCGGGGTCTTGCGTGGCTTCCGCCTCTTCGAATGCCGACAGCACGCGCGCGCGGATGGCGAAGGCGTCGTCGAGATTCTTGAGTCCGGGCGCGAATTTCTCCCACTCGTCGTGGCCGAAGTAGGCATGCGTGGCGCCGCTGGCGACGAGAAGATAGTCGTAGGGAATGCGTCGTTCGCCCATCACCACCTCGCGCGCGGCGGTATCGATGCGGGTGGCCTCGCCCATGAGCACCGTGGTGTTCCGCTGGTCGCGCAGGATGTGGCGCAGCGGGGCGGCGATCGACGGCGCCGCGAGGCCGGCCGTGGCCACCTGGTAGAGCAGGGGCTGGAAGAGATGATGGTTGCTGCGATCGATGAGAGTGATGTCCACGGGCGCCTTGCGCAGTGCGCGCACCGCCCACAGGCCGGCAAACCCGCCACCGATCACCACCACTTTCCTGTTTTGTGTCATATGCCGGGAACTTAGCTGAAACGCCGCGTGATCGTCGCGCTAAAATGGAAATATCCATCCCGCGAAAATCATGAACCGTTTCATGACGTCCACCATTCCATGAAAACCCTTCGATGAAAGCCCTTCCATGAAAGCCATTTCCCAGCCCGATCTCATCGAAAGCGTCGCCGACGCGCTCCAGTACATCTCCTATTACCACCCGCCGGATTACATCAGGGCGCTCGGCAAGGCCTACGAACTGGAGCAATCGCCCGCGGCGCGTGATGCGATCGCGCAGATTCTCACCAACTCGCGCATGTGCGCGGAAGGCCGCCGGCCCATCTGCCAGGACACGGGCATCGTCATGGTGTTCGCCAAGGTGGGCATGAATGTGCGCTGGGATGCGCAGATGAGCTTCGAGGAGATGATCAACGAAGGCGTGCGCCGGGCCTATCTACATCCGGACAACAAGCTGCGAGCGTCGATCGTCGCGGACCCGAACTTCTCGCGCAAGAACACGAAGGACAACACGCCAGCCGTGATCCACACGCGGCTGGTGCCGGGCGACGAGCTCGAGATCACGGTGGCGGCCAAGGGTGGCGGCTCGGAGAACAAGTCGAAGTTCGTCATGCTGAATCCTTCCGATTCGCTGGTGGACTGGGTGCTGAAGACCGTGCCGCTCATGGGCGCGGGCTGGTGTCCGCCCGGCATGCTGGGCATCGGCATCGGTGGCTCGGCCGAGAAGGCCATGCTGCTCGCCAAGGAATCGTTGATGGAGCCCATCGACATGGCCGAGCTCAAGGCGCGCGGACCGCGGTCGAAAACCGAGGAGCTGCGCATCGAGCTGTACGAGAAGGTGAACGCGCTGGGCATCGGCGCGCAGGGGCTGGGTGGTCTATCCACCGTGCTCGACGTGAAGATCTTCGAATATCCGACACACGCGGCATCCAAGCCGGTCGCCATGATCCCGAACTGCGCCGCCACGCGGCACGTGCATTTCACACTGGATGGCAGCGGGCCAGCCAGGCTGGAGACGCCGAAGCTCTCCGATTGGCCGAAGATCGACTGGGCGCCGGCGCCTGACGCGCGGCGTGTGAACCTGGACACGCTGACGCCGGCCGAGGTCGCGACCTGGAAGCCGGGCGAGTCGCTGCTGTTGAATGGCAGGATGCTCACGGGTCGGGACGCGGCTCACAAGCGCATCGCGGATCTGTTCGCGAAAGGCGAGGGGCTGCCGCCCGGTGTCGACTTTCGCAATCGCGTCATCTACTACGTCGGCCCTGTCGACCCGGTGCGCGGCGAAGTCGTGGGTCCCGCCGGCCCGACTACCGCCACGCGCATGGACAAGTTCACCGAGATGATGCTCGACAAGACCGGGCTCATCGCCATGGTAGGCAAGGCCGAGCGCGGTCCCGCGGGCGTGGACGCCATCCGCAAACATCGCGCGGCGTATCTCATGGCCGTGGGCGGCGCGGCCTATCTGGTCTCCAAGGCCATCAAGGCATCGCGAGTCGTGGCCTTCGAGGACCTCGGCATGGAAGCCATCTACGAATTCACCGTGGAAGACATGCCCGTGACCGTCGCGGTGGACGCCAACGGCACGTCGGTGCACCAGACCGGCCCCGCGGAGTGGAGCCAGAAGATCGCCGCGATCGGGCGTCGGTAGGTGGGAGGTTGGTGCCGGGTGAGGAAAGTGGGGAAAAGGACTTCTCCCCACTTTCCTCACCCGGCACCGATGGGAAACCAGCAGCTGACGATGGTGCCGCGGGCCCGTGCGCTTTCGATGCGCAGCGAGCCGGCCATCATCTGCGCGCGATAACGCATGATGCGCAGCCCCAACCCCTTGCTTTGAAGCGTGGTGGGGTTGAATCCGCTGCCATCGTCTTCGATGCGCAGCAGGCCGCGATCGCCATCCGGGCACAGCCGGATGCGCACATTGCCGGCCTGGCCGTGCTGGGCGGCATTGGTCACCGCCTCCTGCGCGATGCGATACAGGTGCAGCGCATTCGCGGATTCCAGGCCGCGCTCCAGCGTGTCATCGGCCTCGCAGCGTACGTCGATGTGGAACATGGCCGACAGCCGCTGCGCCAGGCCGTCCAGCGCCAGCGCGATGCCACCGCGATCGAACGTCACGGGTGAGAGGCCGCGCGCCAGCGCGCGCGTGGTGAAGATGGCGTCGTTGACCAGCAGCGCCACCTCTTCGATGGACGGCGACAACGCCGGCGCCTCGCGCTCGGCGCGATTCTCCAGTCCGCGCAGCAGCAGCGCGATGCCCGTGAGCTCCTGTCCCAGGCCATCGTGCAGATCATTGCCGATGCGCTGTTGTTCGCGGTTCGCGACTTCGAGCACCTCGCGCTCGAGCTGCCGCCGCGCCGTGGCGTCCTGGATCATGGTGAGCCAGAAACGTTCGCCACGCAGCACCAGCGAGGTCACCACGGCTTCGACGAACAGCGGGCCTTCGCCCTCGCGGTTGCCGCGCACGGTGAGCTCGCTGACCAACGGCGCGCCGGAGCGTGCCGCCGAATCGTCCGCGGATTCGGCAATGCGCCGGTCCAGCGGCGGATCGCAGGGAAGGCCCTCGAGATGCTTGCCGATCAGCGCGCCCTTGACCGAGCCGAACATGCGATCGAAAGCGGGGTTGGTCATGCGGATGATCCCGCCGCTGTCCGACAGCACCACGCCTTCGTGCATCACCTCCACCGCCAGCGCCTGGCTGCGCAGCACTTCTTCGTTGACCTTGCGGTCGGTGATGTCATGCACCACGCCGATGTATCGCGTGATGCTCCCGTCCGGCGCGACCAGCGGTTGATTTGCCAGGTGCACCCACCGTGTTTCACCGCGCATGGTGTGCAAGGCCACGTCCATTTCCGTACGTTCGCCGCCTCGCAGCCGCAGCCGGCGTCGGATCGCGGCGGCATGATCCTCAGCCGGAAGCGCCTGCCGCCAGCCGATGTTGTTCATTTCCTCGAAAGTGGCGCCGAAAAATTCCGTCCACCCCGGGCTGGCCCACAAGACGCGAACCTCTCCATGTTCGTCCACCGTGGCTTCGTAGACGAAACCCGAGGTGAGTTCGGCGACCGTGCGGTAGCGGAATTCGCTTTCACGCAGTGCGTCAGCCGCCTGTTTGCGTTCGGTGATGTCGATGGCGACGCCCACCAGCCGCGAGAATTTGCCCGTGGCCGGATCGGCGATGGGCCGGTTCTTCACCTCTATCCAACGCAACACGCCGTCGGCGCGGCGGATCTGCGTGGTGAACTCCACGGTTTCGCCGCGCAGATATCGCTCGGTGCGTTGCGCGGTCAGCTGCGGCCAATCACTACCGACCAGGAAACTCTTCCAGCCACGCCGGCGATACTCTTCTTCGGAGCATCCGTACACGCGCTCGGTGCCGAAGGTCCATTCGAGCTCGTACTCGTCCTCCGGATTCATGAAGTATTCGTAGACCGCGCCTTCGGAAAGGTCGGCCACCGTGCGGTAGCGCGCATGGTTCAGCAGCTGCGCGCGTTCATTGGCCTTGCGGCGCGTGATGTCGCGCGAGTGGGCCATGATGCCGCCCACCGACGGATTCGCCAGCGCGTTGACCGCCACGCTCTCCAGCCAGACCCAGCTGCCGTTCTTGTGAAGGAAGCGGTACTCGAAGCGATTGAGCTCAGGCTGCGCGTCCCTGGAATTGAGCAGGCCGCGGAACCGCTCGTTGAGCGAGTCCTTCTCGTCGGGATGCACGAAGTCGTAGGCATTCCGTCCCAGCAACTCATCGATGCCGTACCCCAGCGATCGGACGATGGCCTCATTGGCGTAGATGAAGACGCCTTTCGCGTCCTGCACCGTGATGATCTCGAGCGCGTGCTCGGTGAGCGCGCGCAGGCCTGCGTCGGAAACCGCCGGGAGTGGCGTTCCGGGTCGGGGACCAGGCGCGAGTTGCGAGACCATGTGCGCGGGCGATTCTATCGACATGTGGACGCCATCCCGCGCCCCTCGCCTGGGACGGCCGCAGAAAAATCTTGGGCGAGGGCGCAAACGGTTCGTCGCAAATACCGTGTTTTTTGAACGACAAATTTGTCAGCAACGTCTGACAGGCACGACCGGAAATGCGATAAACACATGATTTATAGCAAGTTGTAGGAAGGAGGTTGGAACGACGACGTAATGTTCACGATGTGGTTGTTTTGCAAACAAGTGTTAGGCTCCGCGATACTGCAGGAGCCTCGACGCGCATTTTATTGCGTCGTTCATGTCGCCCCGTTTTGTTCATCGACGTCCCTCCTGCTTCCCCGAGATGCGTGGTGCTCTTCGGGAACTCAACCAACAAGGGATTTCGCCAATGAATCGATATCCGCAACTGCGCTCCGCCGTGCGTATGGCGCTGCTGGGCAGCGCCGCGCTGCTCGCCGTGCCCGCCGCCTACGCCCAGGATCAGAACGAACCGATGGAAGAGGTGGTCGTCACGGGTTCACGCATCGTGAGCGCCAGTCTCGACTCGCCGTCGCCCGTGCAGACCATTTCCTCCGAGGACATTGCCGCCACCGGCATCCTCAACACGCAGGAACTGCTGCTCAAGAATCCGACCTTCGGCACGCCGACGCTGAGCCGCACGAACTCCAACTTCCTCACTTCGGGCGGCGGTGTCTCCACAGTCGACCTGCGCAACCTCGGCATCGATCGCACGCTGGTGCTGGTGGATGGACGCCGCTTCGTGTCCGGCAACCCCGGCTCGATGGCCGTGGACATGAACACCATCCCGGCGCAGTTCATCGAACGCATCGACGTGCTCACCGGCGGAGCCTCCGCCGTATACGGTTCGGACGCCGTCGCGGGCGTGGTGAACATCATCTACAAGAAGAATTTCGAAGGTGTCTCGTTCGACGGCCAGTACGGCATGAGCGCCGAAGACGACAACCAGGAAACGCAGTTCGGCATCACGCTGGGCACCAGCACCGAAGACGGCCGCGGCAACATCATGGCGCACGTGGGTTACACCAAGCAGGGCGCGGTGTTTTCACGCGACCGCGAACGTTCGGCCGTGGATCAGTTCTCGGAGGGTGCGCTGACGGGTGATCCCGAAGCCTTCTTCAGCATCGTCCGTCCGTTCTATTCGGGATTCGCGCCGCAAGGCCGCTTCATCACCGAAAACGACGACATCACCTATGACGCCCAGGGCAATGTCATTCCCTGGGACACCAACGGCGACAACGGCGCGGCCACCGGCTTCAACCGCTCGGCATTCCGTACCATCGCGGTGCCCATCGAGCGCTACCTTTTCGCAGGGCGAGGCAGCTTCGAGTACACGGAAAACCACAGCGCCTTCTTCGAGGGCACCTACGCATCGTCGAACTCGACCACCGAGATCGAGCCCTTCGCGCTCGCCGCCGAGGACATCTACCCGGCTTCCGGCGGCAACGTCGGCGCGGAGTTCCTGGTGAACGGCGTGGCGGTGCGCAATCCCCTCGTGCCCGACGAGGTGTATGACAGCGCCATCGACTGGGACGGTGACGGACTGCGCGACTACTACTTCGTGAAGCGCATGTCCGACTTCGGCAACCGCGGCGCCACCGCCAAGCGCGATACCTTCCGCGTGGTGGGCGGCCTGCAGGGCGGCTTCGGTGAGAAGTGGAACTACGAGGCCTTCTATTCGTTCGGCCAGACCAAGGAAGCGCAGACCTCCGACGGCCAGGTGAACGTGTTGAACTTCGCGAACGCGCTGGAAGCCGTCGCGGACGTGGAAGACGTCGACAACGACGGCGACACCGCCGAAGCCATCTGCCGCAACGCGAACGCGCGCGTTCAGGGCTGCGTGCCCGCGAACATCTTCGGTTTCAACTCCCTGTCGCCCGGTGCGGTGGACTACATCGAGGCCCCGGGATCGCTAGCCACATTCACGCGGCAACGCGTGTTGGGCCTCAACGTTTCGGGTGAACTGCTCGAGCTCCCGGCGGGCACGTGGGGCATCGCGGCGGGCGCCGAATACCGCGAAGAGTATGCGGAGAGCGAATGGGATGCGCTGACGCAGGCGGGTCTGAACGCCGGCAACGCCATCCCGCCCACCCAGGGTGAGTTCGACGTGCGCGAGTTCTACATCGAAACCAACGTGCCGTTGTTGAAGGATCTGCCCGCCGTCGAGCGCCTGGCATTGCGTGCCGCGGTGCGCGCCTCCGACTACTCGACCGTCGGCAATACGCTGAGCTGGAACGGTGGTTTCGAATGGTCGCCCGTCTCGTCGCTGCGCTTCCGGGTCATCCGGGCGCTGTCGACCCGGGCGCCCAACATCAACGACCTGTACTCGCCGCCCAGCCAGACCTTCCCGACCGGCATCCAGGATCCCTGCGTGGGTGTGACGCTGACGTCCACCGGCGGAATCTCCGATGCCTGCCGCGCAGCTCCTGGCGTGCTGGCGAACATCAACTCCAACATCAGCGGCACGAATCCCAACGGCCTGTTCGTCCTGACGCAGCCGGACGTGCAGGGCATTTCGGGATTCGACAGCGGCAACCCGGAACTCGAGGAAGAGGAAGGCAATTCCTGGACCATCGGCATGGTGTGGCAGCCGGAGGATATCCCGGTGCTCGACAAGTTCGATTTCACGGTGGATTACTACCGGATCGACATCGACAACGCGATCACGCTGCGTGACCGCAACTTCATCCTGAGCCAGTGCTACGGCGGCGGCGACACCAGCCTTTGCCAGTTCGTCACCCGCCGCCCGAACGCCATCGGCGCCAACAGCGCGGGTTCGATCGAATTCCTCGATGCGGACACCACCAATACCGGTGGCGAATTCGCCGAAGGCGTCGACCTCACGGTGGCGTATGCGCAGTCCATCGGACCGGGCCGCTTCAACGCGCGTCTTTCGTACACGCACCTGCTCGACCACTACCTCATCCCGCTGACCGGCGGAGACAAGGACGAACTGGCGGGCGAGATCGGTGACTCCGAGGACAAGGCGTACCTCACGCTGGGTTACAACGTGGGCAAGTTCGGCGGCACGCTGCAGACCACCTACATCTCATCCGCGGTACTCGACGACGGCTTCCTGGCTGCCTTCGACCTGCCGGCGGGTTCGGTGGGTGTAGGCTCGGCGACCTACGTCGACCTGCAGTTGACCTGGCAGCCGACCGAGGCCTACCAGGTGTTCCTCGGCGCGAACAACCTGTTCGACGAAGAGCCGCCGCTGTTGATCTCGGGCCTGCCGAGTGACGTGACGGGTACGGAAACCGATGCGGGTACCTATGACGCGATCGGCCGCCGCTGGTATGCCGGAGTGCGCATGAAGTTCTGAACGAGCCGGGATGAGGCTGTGCAAAGCCAAAGGGCGGCCCTCGGGCCGCCCTTTTTTCTTGCGCCGGGTTAACGTGACGCGATGAGCAAGTGGATAGCCACGCTGGTCCTGGCATCACTGCCCGCGATCGCAGGCGCGGCGGAGCCGGAGTCGCCGCCCGCGGACATTCCCGCCGATCTGCCACCGGTGGCGGAGGTGAAGCCGGAGGATTTCGTCTACGTCGCGTCCACGCGTCCCGACCGCATCGGCCGCGTGATGGCGCCGGTGTCCGTGAACGGCGTGGGGCCATTCGCCTTCGTCGTCGACACCGGGGCATCGACCAGCGTGATCTCGCCGCGCGTGGTGGCGCGGCTCGGGCTGAAGCCGGATCCCGCGCAGTCCAAACTACTGCGCGGCATCACCGGGTCCGAAGTCGTGCCGGGCGTGGCCGTGGACAGCATCACCGCGGGCGAGATCACTCTCATGGACAAGTCGCTGCCCGTGGTCCAGCCGCGCGTGTTCGCCGATGCCGACGGCATTTTCGGCGCCGACGCCTTCTCGCAGGGTTGCCTGTACGTGAATTTCCGCGAAGCCAGCGTTTTCATCCTTCGCACCGGTTGCCCGCGTGTCGGTGATGAATGGGAAACGTTGCGCGCCGAGCTCAAGTTCGGAGGCCTGCCGGTGGTGCACGCGCGGGTAGGCCGCACCAAGGTCCTGGCCATCGTCGACACTGGCGCGGAACGCTCGCTGGGAAATCGTGCGCTGCTGGTGGCCGCGGACCTCGAGCCAGCCCTGCAGGATCCGAAAACGCGGCGCCAGGTGTTTGCCGCGACCAGCCAGGCGATATTCGGAAATCTGCTGGCGGCGCCGCCCGTGAACGTGGGCAGTATCGCCATCGACAATCTTTCGCTGGTGTTCGGTGACTTCGAGGTGTTCCAGATGTGGGGCGCCGCGGAGATCCCCGCGATCGTGCTGGGCATGGACGTCCTCGGCACGACGCAGGCGTTGATGATCGACTACAAGCGGCGCGAACTTAAGATACTTCCGCAGGGCGCGCCTGACACTTTCCGGATTCGCCGCAACGCCACGCCCTCGCGCCTGCCCTAGCGAGGCCGTCAACGCAGGCGTTTGACGCGCGCAGCAATACCCTGCTTGCCACTGAGCAGATGCGACCCCAGGCTGGCGCGACGGATGGTCACGGTGTCCCGGGCGGCGATCTGGACCCTCGAGTCCCGTTCGGACTGGATCCACACCTGGCCATTGTCGAGCGTGGCGACGAACACGCCGTTGCGCCACTCGATTTTCGAAACCACCGCGGTGAATTTTTCAACGGCTTCGTCGGGCCTGGCCGCGGGCGGATCGGGCAGTGGTTTGGGCTCGGCGGGTGTCCCGAAGGTGCGGTCGTAGCAGGCCAGGCGTTCCGCATCGGTTTCGATGACGGCGCAGGGATGCGGCGCGGCGGCCCAGCCCAGGGCCGGAAGGCCACACAACGGGAACAGGAGGGCGGCAGCGCCGCGAATCACGTGACGAGTCATCCGCGCAGAATAACCGCCGGGAACGCGCGGCCGCACCCGCGGATTTCCGGAACCGCAAACGGATCGCCGCAAACCGCCCCATTCGCCACGGCTTTTGGGTAACGTCTCGACATGGCGCGCATCTGCCTGATGATCCTGTTTGCCTCAGTGCCGCTGGCGGCGATGCCGCAACAGCCGGCCGCGGACGCATCGCTGGCGGTGACGTCGCCTCTGGCCGAGATCAAGCCCGAGAATTTCGCCTACGTGGCTGCCACGCGGCGTGACCGCGTCGGGCGCGTGATGGCGCCGGTGTTCGTGAACAACGTCGGCCCATTCGCCTTCCTGGTCGATACCGGGGCTTCCAGCAGCGTCATCGGTCCGCGGGTGGCGGCGCGGCTCAAGCTCAGGCCGGCATCCGAGCGGACCAAACTACTGCGTGGCATCACCGGCTCGGAACGCGTGCCGACGGTGCTGGTCGACAGCCTCACGGCCGGGCAGATCGCGCTCACCGGGCGCGACCTGCCCATGGTCGAGCCGCGCGTGTTCGCCGATGCCGACGGTATCTTCGGCGTGGATGCATTCTCGCAGGGATGCCTGTTCGTGAACTTCAGCGAGAAGCGCGTCTCCATTCTCGACAACCGTTGTCCGCGCGTGAGCGAGCAATGGGAGGTGATGAAGGCGGAAATGCGCTTTGGCGGCCTGGCGGTGGTGCCGGCGCGCATCGGCAAGGTGAGGGTGCACGCCATCATTGACACGGGCGCTGAGCGATCGCTGGGCAATCGCGCGTTGCTGACGGCCACGGGACTCGAAAAGAAACTCGCCGACCCGGACACGGCCACCATGGTGAGCGCCGCGACTTCGCAGATCGTGCCCGGCAACATTCTCAAGACGCCGACCTTTCGCATGGGTTCGGTGGCCATCACGAACATGCGCATCGTGTTCGGTGACTTCGAAGTCTTCGAGATGTGGGACGTGACCGAAGAACCGGCCATCGTGCTCGGCATGGACGTACTCGGCACCACGAGCGCGATGATGATCGACTTCACCCGCAAGGAGTTGAGCATCCTGCCCAACATCGTCGGAGACATGTTGCCCATGCGCAAGCGCGGACCAGCCACGCGCATTCCGCGCGACTGAGGGACGACCGGCCCGGCGGGGTCAGCGGTCGCGTTTGACTCGTGTCTCGATGCCCTTGATGTTGGTCAGGACGTACGAGCCGATGCGCGAGCGGCGCAGCGTCACGTCATCTCCGACCGCGACCGTGGCGGTAGAGCGGTTCTCGACCTGCGACCAGACCTGGCCATTGTCGAGCGTGACTATCCACCAGCCATTGGTGCGCACGGCGAGTTTGACCACCGTGGCGTCGATGACTTCAAGGCCGGGCAGGGGAAGTTCACGGCGGGTGTCATCCTTGGTCCAGCCGCCGAGGCCGCCGTCGCGATTCTGCGCGA
>JAQSWD010000024.1 GCA_029266835.1 Steroidobacteraceae bacterium | reverse complement strand
CTGCTGCCAGAAGAACGGCCAGTGCTTGAGTTCGGGGAAATCCGGCCGGATGAGCGCCGTGCCGGAGGCGCTGCCGCCCGGGATGTGCGACCAGTCCGCGCGGTTGAAGCCATAGGCGGTGGTCAGCGACTTCGCGCCCACTCCGGATACGAACGACGCCGTGTTCGAGCCCGGATGCACACCCAGGATGAAGCTCAGCGCCTGCAACGCGTAGGTGCGCGGGAAGAGATCGGGAAAGCTCATGTGCAGCATCCACTGATCCCAGCCGAAGCGCTGGATGTTCCAGCCGGCGCCCCAGATGTCGGGCTTGTAAGGCACGGCATAGGGCGTCTCTTTCGCAAGCTCGTCCACCTTCTTGCGATAGCCGGCGACGGCGTCGCGCAGCCCCTTCGTGTACGCCTCGTCATTCACCAGGGGCAGGGTGCGGCCGACCATCCACCCCACGCGCTCGATGTTCGCCGCAATGGCGTCGCGTTGTGACAGCAGCAGCTGCCGGTACTTCGCATTGCCGGTGGTGATCAGCAATTCGGTGGCCGCGCCCACGCGCGCCAGTTCATCCTGCGGCTTGGCCGCGTCGTAGATGGTGATGGCCGCCTCGAGCGAACGCGCGGCGAGATCGTCGTTGTATCCCTTGAGCGCGCGCGCCGCGGCGGCGAGCGCGGCGGCGGTCTGCAACTCGCGCCGCGGATTGTTCTCGGTGAACACCCAACGGTCGTCGGGCGAACCCGGCAGTCCCACCGGCGGCGCCTTCGCCTCGGGTGTCTTCGCCTGGTCGAACACCACGTTGTCCGTCATGAGCGCGCCATCACCGAGGAAAACGTACTGGCGCAGCGTGGGCTCGATGATGCCGCGATACAACCGTCCCAACGACTCGTGCGCGGGCACCAAGGACAACACGCCGTGTTCCAGTTGCTGCAATACGTCGGGTTTGCCGTCGGGCTGGTGGATCTCGGTCACCAGCGTCTTCTGATCGATGGCAGTGTTGTCGTAATCGACGTGGAACAGTTCCCAGGCCAGCGCGAGGCCATGGATGGTGTCGGCCTGGGATTCCACGCGCAAATCCCAGTCGCCGGCATCGTGCCAGCCGCCGCGGTCGAGGTGCGGTACGTGTTCGCCGACCTTGTAGTTAGTCAGGGTCTCCGGCCCCTGCGAGTAGCCGTCGAAGTGGATGTGATTCACGGGCGCCATGCGCGCGTCGTCGAGATGACAGGCGCCATGCCACAGCCGGTATTTTTCCAGCACCTTCATGTGGCACATCTGCGCGGGCAGGAAGTATTCGACGGTGGGTTGCCAGACTTCGCGCGTGAACACGTTGGTGTTGATGCGGAAGGGCTGCGATTTCAGATCCCCGTAGCGCACCACGTAGATGCCGGGGTCCTTCACGTCGCTGAAGTCCAGCCGCGCGTACTGGTAGCGCAGGAACTTCCCCCACTCCTCGGGCTTGCGATCGAGCACCTTGACCACCTGCCCCGCCTGGCCGATGCGCTCGAGAATGATGTTAGGCCGTGCGGTGTCGCGCGGATCCAGCTCGATGATGGCCTGCTTGGGCTGCGCGGGGTGATAACCCACCTGCGACACCTGGATCACGGGCGTGCGCATCCAGCCTTGCCTGGCATGCGGCGTCACGCGCCACTCGATGGCATTGGTGGTCGCATTCGCGGGCGCCAGCGCGCGCACGACGAACCAGCCATTGTTGTGATTGCCGCGGCCGTCGAGCAACTGCAGCTCGCCGCCCTTCACGGATTCGTCGGCGCTGCCCAGTTGATAAGACTTGCCAAACAAAAGGCCGGGAAACAGTTCGAGATTGAACCCTACCTGCCCCACCCATTGCTTCGGGATGGGCGCGGCGAAGTCCACGCTGACGATGATGGACTCGCCATCCGGCCGCGCGCGCACGACGTAGTCGAGCTTGAGGTCCGGATAGATGAGCGGGTTGAAGCCTTTTCGGTCCAGCTCCGGGTTCGGATAGGCCAGCGGCACGCGGATTTCCTGGGTGGCCGCATTCACTTCGCGCTTGCCGGGTTTCGGAATCGGCGACCATTGCCCGGGCGAAGGTTCGAGCCGCACGTCGCCATTCGAGGCGATGCGCTCGTCGTGCATGATGATGCTGAGGCCGCCGTCGGCGGCCTCAGCCTGGCCGCACACGAGCACACCGGTGCTGCAAATCAACCACGCCATGGCGCGCATCGTCATCCCCTTCATTCACCGCCCCGTGAGTGGGTGCATGGTAGGGATTGACGCGCGAGACAATCAATTCCATCAGGCGGCGGCGTACACCTGCGACAACACCGGCGCCTGGATCAACCGGTGCACGAAGCGCAGTTTCTCCATCACGGGCGCGGTGAGAACGAAGGGATACGCGTCCTTCTCTCCCATGCTGCGATTCAGACTGTTCAGCGCCAGCGTCACCGCGTTCCAGCCGTTGCTGAGCGCATCGAAGTCGACGAAGGCCAGCCGCTCGGTGACCACTCGCTCGCCGGCTTTCTCCGCGGCCGGGGTGCGCACGGTCAGGCCGTGGCTCTTGGCGGTTTCGAGCGTGTCCACCATGTGCAGGTAGTGAGCCCAGGTCTCGGCGAAATCTTCCCACGGGTGCATGGTGGCGTATGCGCTGATGAACGACTCGCCCCAGTTCGCCGGCGGGCCGCTGCCATAGTGGCGATCGAGCGCCTTTTCGTAATCGGCGCGCTCGTCACCGAACTGGTCGCGGAACGTATCGAGCAGATTGGAGTCGGCCACCAGCCGGTCCCAATAGTAGTGCCCGACCTCGTGGCGCAGATGGCCCAGCACGGTGCGATAGCCCTCGCCCATCTTCTCGCGCATGTTCTCGCGGAAGGCGACATCGGCTTCGTCGATGTTCAGGGTGATGATGCCGGCATCGTGACCGGTCATCACCGGCGCGTCCTCACTGCCCTTGAGAAAGCGGAACGCGAGGCCGCGGTCCGGGTTCTCCAGGCGGGTCTGCACGGGAAGGCGCAGCGCGTACAACGTGTACAGCAGGCGGCGCTTCGCGGCCTCGATGCGGCGCCAGGCGGCATCGTTGGCGGCATCGGAGAGATCCGGGATCACTTCGGACAGCGAGCAGGATCGGCAGTAGTCAGAGTCGCTGTCCGAGTCGACCAGCCAGTTGCAGGCGTCGAGCTCGTGCGTGTTGCGGCACTGGCGATACTGCCGGCGCTCGATTTCGTAGATGCCTGCGCTGGCATCGACCGGATGGCGCAGCGTGGCGAGGCGCGCGAGATCCGGGCAATAACCCAGCGTCTCGCCGCAGTTCACGCAGCGGCTGTTTTCGAAGTACAGGGTCTGCTGGCAGTTGTCACAGGTGAAGAGCTTCATGGCGCGCACCATCGCACATGCGCAGGCGTGGTCGAGCGGAGAAAAGGGCGGATTGCGTAACCGCTTTCCTACAAGGGTCTTCCGCCCTCAGGCCACCGCGGTCCGTCGCGGCCCATCTTCCGATGGAGGGCCCGATTGATGCCGCAGGAAAGCGCGTCCACGGCCGGCCTGCTTGGCGGCATACATGGCGACATCGGCGCGCCGCATCAGTTCCGCGGCGGGTTCGCGCGTCGGACCCGTGAGCGCGATGCCGATGCTGGCGCCGACGTGCGCGAACTTGCCATCGCCCACCGCGATGGGCTTGTGGAGCCCCGCGATGATGTTGGCGGCGATTTCCTCGGCCTTGTACGCCCCTTCGATGCCGGGCAGCAAAACGACGAACTCGTCGCCACCGCTTCGCCCGACGATGTCCGTGCGGCGCACGCACTGCGCCAGGACATTGGCGACTTCACGCAGCACCAGGTCGCCGGCGGCGTGCCCGAAGGTATCGTTGACGGCCTTGAAGTAATCGAGGTCGACCAGCAGCAACGCCAGCTGCTTCGATTCGCTCACGGAGGCCAGCGCGGCATTGAGGGCGCCATCGAGACCGCGGCGATTGAGCAGCCCCGTGATGGAATCGCGCATCGCGAGCTCATGCGCGGCGCATTCCGCGCGCTTGCGCTCGGTGATGTCGTTGACCAGGCCCTGCAGCAGATTGGGCCCCAGCGGATTCACCGACAGCTCCACCCACACCTTGCCACGCCCGCGCGCCTCGATTTCCAGATCCGCGTCACGAGGCTGACCGGATTCGAAACTCTCGGCGATGAGCCCGGCGACCAGCGGACCATGCGGCGCGAGCAGTGCGGCCAGCGACGCGCCCGTGGTCGCCGTGTCGGTCCCGCCGAGGATGCGGGTGAACGAGGGATTGCAGGACAACACGGTGCCGTTCTCGTCGAGCACGAGGATGCCGGTATCCGCCTTTTCCAGCACCAGGCGCATGCGCCGCTCGCTGACTTCGTGCGCCTTGCGCAGGTCGCGTTCGGTGGCGACGGCGTCCGTCAATCGCGTGATCAGCGAGTTCACATTCACGATCAGCTGCCCGATCTCGTCGGAACGGTGGAACGACGGCACGGTCAGGCGCATGCCGGCGCGGACCCCGAGCCA
This sequence comes from Steroidobacteraceae bacterium, assembly GCA_029266835.1. GTDB lineage: Bacteria > Pseudomonadota > Gammaproteobacteria > Steroidobacterales > Steroidobacteraceae > CADEED01. The sequence continues at coordinate 33,448 of JAQSWD010000024.1, read as the reverse complement.
TTTCAGCTCGTCGGAAATCCCCTTGATGGGCCGCGTGATGAGTAGATAGACAAGAAGCGCGACGCCGCCCGCCACGATGGCCAGCTGCAGGCCCAGCATCCAGGTGGTGTAGCGCGAATACGCGATGGCCTGCGCCTCGATCTCCGCGTGCGAGACGAACATGGTGATCTCGCCCACGACCGCGGTGGGGTCGAATGGCGAGTGAATGGTCCTGCTGATCTCGTCGACGGCCCCGCGCGACAGGCCCTTCGCGGGCGCGCGGCCACCCGCCTGGTACAGCACCTGGTCGCCCGAGCGGATGCGCACGCCGGACAGGATGCGGTTCTTCATCAGACCCGTCGTGATCTCCTTGGCGAGCGTCTTGTCCTGCAGAAAGCAGGCGACGCTTGCGGTGCTTTCCACCGTGGCCGACAGCTCGTGGACGCGCGCGATCAGCCGGTCCTGCTCGGCATTGCGCACGCGCCACGACGCCATCACTGCGAAAATCACGCCCATCACCGCGGCCAGCAACAGGATGCCCAGCGTGGTGCGCGCGACCACGCTGCGCGGCAAGGCGCGCGTCATCCAGGCGCGGATGTCAGGGCTTGAGCTCAAATACCACCTTCACATCGGAGGTGACCGAGGCGCGGTCGACGTAGGCGATGGCGTTGGGGCTGCTGCGCACCAGCTCGAGCGCGGTCCGCGTGTCGGGCACCTGGAACGGCGGCGAGGTCTGGCCTGAGAACACGAGGCGCGCCCAATAGGAGCTCATCTCCGCGGAACTCTTCTTCACCAGCAGCTGGTAGAAGCGCGCGCGTTCCGTGCTGGCCTCGGACACGTCGATGGGCAACGCCGTCTTCCCCGAGGGAAGCTTGCGGTAGCGGCCGAGAAAAATGTCGACCACCTCGTCCTTGCTGAGCTTGTCGACGCCGCTCTCCGGGTTCACCACCACGACGATGGACGGGGACCCGGTCGCCAGGACGTCCTGCGTCGATGTCAGCAATAGAAGGAGGAGCAGCGCGATGCGATTCATGGCGCCCTCAGAACACGAAGTCGACGGCGGCCGTGAGCACCGTCATGCGCGTGTCCCCGCTGTTCGCCGGGCGGCGGTCGAAATTCAACGCGGAGTCGTGGATGTCGGTGAAATCCACCTGCGCCTTGAACGCCCAGTGGGAGGAGAGATCCCAGCGCACACCCAGCGAGGTGGAGTGCTGGGTGGCGCGCATGTTGTCCTGGAGCTCGCGCACCGTGCCTATCACCGGCAGCAGTTCGGGAAGCTCGGGCAGGCCCGTCGAGCGGATGGGGTTGCGATCGCGCGATTTCGCAAAGGACAGGTACGGAGTCCAGTCGCCCACCCGGTAACCCGCCTGCGCCTGGAAGGCATTCACGTTGGGCCCGGCGATGGAATCGGAAATGATGTGCCCGTAGAGCAGCTGCGCCTGCAGCGGCCCACCGTCATACGCCAGGCCGAGCTGCAAGCCGCGCGACACCTGTTCGCTGCCGATCAGCTCCTCGCCGATGTCGATCGCCGGCGGCGATCCCGAAGACGCGAGAAAGGTGCCGAGCTCACGCAGGTCGGCGTTCGCGCCGTACCGGACCTCGAGCGCCGCGGCGCGCGCGGTCAGCGATCGCCAGGTGTAGTCGAGAGTCGCGCCGACGGCATCGCTGCTGCCCGACCAGGAAGTGCCATCGTGAAGCGCGGTCTCATCCGAGCCCTCGCCGCCGAAGACGCGGACCTTGAACAGGCCGGGACCCAGGCGCGTCGTCCACGAGGCGTCGATGCCATCGACCTCGTCGTTGGTGACCAAGCCGTAGAAGTCCTGCGAGGGCCGCACGGCCAGGTACGAATAGCCGACCTGGCGCGACTCCGCGAGCAGGTAGATCTCGTAGCCGAAGCGTCCGGCGCGCAACACCAGCGATTCGTCGGGCGAGTAACGCAGGAAGGCCTGCGTGACGCGCGGCGTCCAGTTGCCCTCCGCATTGATGCGCGTGACTCCTTGCAGCGCGAGATCGAAGCGCGCGGCGATGCGGGAGTTGAGCTGCAGACCCGCGAGCGAGTCGGCGTGGAAGTCGAGTTCGTTCGCTTCGCTGCCGTAACCCTGCCCGACGTTGCGGCGGAACTCGATGCCCTCGGCATCGTGCGTGGTGAGGCCGATGGTGCCGAATCCGCGGAACGTGAAACGGTCGGTCTCGAAATCCTGCGCGCGCGCGCCCGAGGCGCCGATGAACATAAGCGCCAACATCGAAACCGCACGGACGCACGTCCCCCGCTGGAGGCTCTGTCGCGGGCGCGACGGCCTCTCTGGAATGCTTTTCGTCATGCTTCGTTATCGGCGACCGGACTCGTTCCATGAGTGACCGCTATCACAACGCCGTCATTGATTGCGGCCAAGCGCCGAAGAAATGGCGGAAGCCCTAGGGCATTTGGTCGGCGCGCTGAACAGAAGACCGGATCGGGGAATCGGGAAACTCGAGTGGGGGAACTCGATCGCCTTGCAGGGCAGGTGTTTCCCGACTTCCCGATCCGGAAGTTTTTGATCAATCAGCCGGCATTTTCGAGCGCCCCGAGCTCGCCGCTTCTGCGGGCTTCGCGTCCGTACACCACTTCGAAGATCGGCGAAGCCATGAGCGTGGTGACGATGGCCATGATCACCAGCATGGAGAACAACGCGGGGCCGATCACACCCGCCTGCAAGCCGATGTTGATGATGATGAGCTCCATGAGGCCGCGCGAGTTCATCAGCACGCCGATGCCCAGCGCGGTGCGATTGTCCTGGCCGGTCAGGCGCGCCGCGGCCCAGCACGCGCCGAACTTGGCGAAGATGGACCCGGCGAGGACCACCAGCGCCACCAGGAGTAGTTTGGGGTCGGCGATCAGCGTCAACTGCGTGTTCAGGCCGGAATAGGTGAAGAACATCGGCAGCAGGATGACCACGGTGAACGGCTCGAGCTGCTTCCTGACCTGATCGCAGAGCGCGCCGCGCGGCATCATGCAGCCGAGGAGGAATCCGCCGAACACGGCGTGCAGCCCGATAGCGTCCGCGGTGAATGCCGAGAGCATGAACAGCCCGACGACGATGGCCAGCAAGGTATTGTTCAGCGGCTTGTTGAGCGCCTGGTCGCGCTCGGCCCAGCGCGCCAGCGGCGCGAGCACGTGGGGCATCACGAAGATCATGATCAGCGCGAAGGCGATGCCGCCGAGGATGGCGACGTACGCCACGCCGGCACCCGCGCCGAAAGTAGCTAGTACGATGGCGAGCACGCACCAGGCGGTGGCGTCATCGATTGCGCCGGCGGACAGCGACAGCGTGCCCAGCGCCGTGTTGCTGAGACCCCGCTCGTGGATGATGCGCGCGAGCATGGGAAAGGCGGTCAGGGCGATGGCCGCGCCCATGAACAGCGTGGCGCTGAACGTGGTGGCCTTTTCCGAGAACAGGCCGGGGATGGTCAGCAGCCACGGCGTCAGCACGATGGCCACCACGAAGGGCATGGCCATGCCCGCGATGGATACCGCGGCGGCCTTGGTGGCATTGGCCTTGAAGTGGTCGCGCCGGAAACCCAGGCCCACGAGGAACATGTAGAGGCCTACGCCGAATTGCGCACCGACGTAGAGCACACCCTTGTTCTCGGGCGTGAACACGAATTTCTGGGCTTCGGGCGCCACCAGGCCGAACAGCGAGGGGCCCAGCAACACGCCGGCGATCATTTCGCAGACCACCTGCGGCTGTTTCAGGTACCTCTGGCCCAGCCAGCCAACGACGCGGCAGGTGGCCAGGATGATGGCCATCTGCAGGAAGAACGTGATCGATAGTTGCGCGACACCCACCCTGACCCCGCAAAGACTCGTTTTCGTTATGCGGTCGTTATACGGGCCGGGCTTTTAGCCAGGCAGGGAGCCGCCCATTGAATGTGGCTATGGATGATGGTGCCGGGTGGGGAAAGTGGGGAAAAGGCGCCGGGGCCTCGGCCGATCCCACCCACGTCATCTCGCCTTTTCCCCACTTTCCCCACCCGGCACCAACCAGGCGGCTTCGCTGGCGCCGCAGTACTGCTTCACGAAGTCGGCGTGCGTGGGCAGCGCGTTGACGACCTCGGCGACCTTCGCGCGGTGTTGCGTCATGAAGGCCTTGAGCTCCTGGTTCGCCTGGCCGGCGAACAGGTTGTACGTGCGCGGCTGGATGTGCTGGCCCATGGTCACCGACAACCAGGAGTCGACGGTGAACAGCTCGTTGTCCTTGCTGTAGACGTAGCCGCCCTGGCGGAACAGCTCGACACGCGTGCGCAGCGACTCCGGGATCTCCATCTCGCGGCACATCTTCCAGAACGGCGCGTCTTCGCGCTGGTTGTAGTGGTAGTGCATCACCACGAAATCGCGGATGCGCTCGAGCTCGTAGCGCGTCTGTTCGTTGTACTGGTCACGCACGTAGTCATTCACGCCCCCGAACGGGAACAGGTTGATCAGGCGCATCGCGGCGGTGGTGATGGTGTGGATGCTGGTCGACTCCAGCGGCTCGATGAACCCGGCCGACAGGCCGAACGCCACTACGTTCTTGTTCCAGGCCTGTTTGCGCCGGCCGGCCTTGATCTTGATGAGCCAGGGGTCCTTGACGGGCGCGCCGCCGGAATCCTTGATGAGCAGCGCGCGCGCTTCGTCCGCGGACATGTACTGGCTGCAGAACACCACGCCATTGCCGACGCGATGCTGCACCGGGATGTTCCACCGCCAGCCCGCGGTGTGCGCATGACACGCGGTGTAGGGCGCCGCGGGCGTGTCGACGCGAGTCTGGAACGCCACCGCGCTGTCACAGGGTAGCCAGTGTTGCCAGTCCTCGTAGCCGGTCTTGAGCGCGCCTTCGATGAGCAACCCGCGAAAACCCGTGCAATCGATGAACAGGTCGCCGTCGAGGATTTTTCCGCTCTCGAGTTCCAGCGACTCGACGAAACCATCGCCATCGCGCGTGCGCACGGTCTTGATCTTGCCTTCGACGCGCTTGACGCCGCGTTGCTCGGCGAACTTGCGCAGGTAGCGCGCGTACAACGCCGCATCGAAGTGATAGGCGTAATTGATGCGCGGATTCTCGCGCAGCGCGAACTTGTTCTTCACCGCGGCGAGCCACTCATAGCAGTACTCGCCCAGTGGCACCTTCAGGCCCTTCTCGCGGGCGTGCAGCCAGAAATGATAGAAGTGGATCATCTGCGCGGGCTCGCCGTAGCGCCCGAAGGGATGCAGATACCAGTCGCCGAGGCGGCCCCAGTTCTCGAACCAGATTGCCACCTTGAAGGTGGCCGCGCACTGGGTCATGAAATCGCGCTCGTTGATGCCCAGCGCCCGGTGGAACGCGACGATGGGAGGCACCGTGGATTCGCCGACACCGATGGTGCCGATTTCCTCCGATTCCACCAGCGTGATGTCGAGCAGCCCTTCGAAATACTTCGAGAGCGACATGGCCGCCACCCAGCCAGCGGTGCCACCACCCGCGATGACGACTTTCCTGACCGCCTTGCCCGGCCCGGGCGCGGTGTCCGCGTTCTGAATCATTCAACCCCCTTCTGCGAAGCGGGAGATTAAATGGGGTCACTCCCCATTTGCCAGCAAAAGGGGTCAAGCCTGCACCTTCAGGCGTCACCCTGTTTCCTGGAAATGGACAGTGACCCATTCAGTCCATTCGGCATCCTGGCCGCATCCATCCTTGTCATGGGAACCTCGTTGTGAGATTGCAGACTAAATCCGCGCTCGCGCGTCAATAAAAGCGGAGATCAGCGATGCGCCGGTATCCGCGGAAGCATGCCCGGCGTAGTTAGCGCCTTCAGGGCGCCAGGGGGGATTCGCATGACACGACTCATATATATGGTGTGCGCGGCACTGGCCGCGGGTACGGCCGCCGGGGCTCCCACCGCCGAAACCGCACAGCGCATTCAGCGCGTCGAGCAGGGCCTGCTCCCGCAGGTGCTGATCAAGGGCGAAACGCCACCGGTGAAATACCTCACCGCGCGGATGGCGGAGCTCAAGGTGCCCGGCGTCAGCATCGCCGTCATCCACGAGGGACGCATCGAGTGGGCGCGAGGTTATGGAGCCAGGTTCATCGGCGGCCCGGCAGTGGACGAGCAGACCTTGTTCCAGGCCGCGTCGATCAGCAAGCCCGTGTTCGCCCTCGCGGTGTTGCACCAGGTGGATGCAGGAAAGCTGGACCTCGACACCCACGTCAACGACTACCTGAAGTCCTGGAAACTCCCGGACAACGACTTCACCCGCGAACAGAAGGTGACGCTGCGGCGGGTGCTGTCGCATACCGCGGGCCTCACGGTGCATGGCTTCCCGGGGTATGGCGCGGCCGACAAACTACCCACGACGGTGCAGATCCTGGACGGCGCACCGCCCGCCAACACCAATCCGATCCGCGTCGACATCCTTCCGGGAAGCCGCCACCGCTATTCGGGCGGCGGCTACACGCTGGCGCAACTGGTGCTGACCGACGTCACCGGCGAACCGCTCGACAAACTACTGCGCGACACCGTGCTCACGCCGTTGGGAATGTCGCAGAGCACCTTCCAGCAACCTTTGCCCGGGTCGCGTCTCGCGGAGATCGCGATGCCGTATCGGCGCGATGGCACCGCCGTGCCGGGCGGCCCGCAGGTCCACCCCGAAGTGGCGGCAGCCGGCCTCTGGACGACGCCGTCGGACCTCGCGCGCTACGCGCTGGGCGTGAACGAGGCGTTGAAAGGCAAGTCGAAGATCCTCTCCGCGAAAACCGCGCGAATGATGGTGACTCCGCATGTCGGCATGCATGGCCTGGGCCCGGTGGGCGGCGGCAGAACGGCGCGAAAATACTTCACGCACGGCGGCAGCAATGCCGGTTACCGCTGCCTGCTCGTGGCCTACGAAGACGGCGAAGGCGCCGTGATCATGACCAGCGGCGACAACGGCGGCGAGCTCATGGAAGAAGTGATGCGCGGCATCGCCACTATCTACCAGTGGCCGGATTTCGCGCCGCCGGTGCGCACCGTCGCCGCCGTGAAGCCGGAAGCGCTGGAGACACTGATTGGCGTCTACGAGCTCGAGGAGAAGTCGCTGTTCGTGGTGCGGCGTAGTGGCGGGCGCCTGCTGGGACACATCGTCGGTCATGCGGCGGCGGAGATGCTGCCGTCGGCGCAGAACGAGCTGTTCGCGCGCGAGTTCGACGTCACCGTGAAATTCGAAACAGACGCGAGCGGCGCGGCCACTTCGATCCGCCACCAGATGTACGACCGGAAGCGCGCGGGCAAACGCGTCGACGAAGCGCGCGCGCGGCGAGTGCTGGCGTCGATCGAGCGTAGCGAACAACGCGTCAGGGAACAGAAGCCGGATCCGCGCGCCGATGCCGCGATCCGCAAGCTCATCGTCGGCATCGCGGGCGGCAACCCCGACTACGAGAGCATGAGCGCGCAGCTCGCGGATATCACGCGGCAGCAGCTCAAGGGTCTGCAAGGCTGGTTCTCAGGCCTGGGGACGCTGCAGACGCTCGAGTTCCAGAAAGTCCGCGACAACGGCGCCGACGTGTACCTGGCGAAGTTCGACAAGGGCGAAATCGTCATCGAGGCCGGCATCGGTGAGGACGGCCGCTTCGAGATGATCAACCTGCGGTGAGGGCTCAGCCCGTCTTCAGGAACTGCTCATGCGTGGGCAGGTGCTCGACCATGCCGGCGATGGCCGCCTTGGCATTGCGCAGCGTCTGCTCGATGGTGGCGTAGTCGAGGTTGTCAACGCGCGGGCTGGGGCTGGCCGGGCGAATGCCCATGCCCTCGAACACCGACTGCCAGCTCGACGCGCGGAACAGCTCGTCGACGCCTTCGCGCATGGCGCCATGCGCCTTGAAGAGCTCGATGCGTTCGCGCAGCGAATCCGGCTGCGGGATGTTCTTGCACCACTGCCAGAACGGCGTGTCGTCACGCGCGGTGGCCGCGTAATGCAGCACGATGAAATCGCGCACTTCCTCGAAGTCCGCGATCATGCGCCGGTTGTACTCGCGCACCAGCGCCTGCTCGCAATCCTTGTCGGGGAAATAGCGCAGGAAGAAATCCATGCCGCGCGCGATCAGGTGGATGCTCGTGGCTTCCAGCGGCTCGATGAAGCCCGAGGACAGGCCCAGCGACAGCACATTGTGCTTCCAGAATTCGCGGCGATGGCCGGTGGTGTACGGAATGAACCGCGGCTCCTCGATGCAGGGCGCGTCGATGACCCGCAGCAGCGTCGCCTTCGCGCTGGCATCGGTGCAGAAGCGGCTGGCGTACACGTAGCCATTGCCCACGCGGTGCTGCAGCGGAATGCGCCAGCTCCAACCCGCCGCCTGTGCCGTCGCGCGCGTGTAAGGAGTCAACGAACCCTTGTTGCCGGTCTTGCAGACCACGGCGCGATCGCAGGGTAGATAGTCGGACCAGTCGATGCTCTCGACGCCCAGCGTCTTGCCGATGAGCAGCGCCTTGAAACCGGTACAGTCGATGAAGAAGTCGCCCTCGATCTTGCGGCCATCGGCGAGCGTCACACTCTCGACGAAGCCATCGGCGCGCTGGCCGACTTCGACGACCTTGCCCTCGGTGCGCCTGAGCCCGCGATCCTCGGAATACTTGCGCAGATACTTGGCGACCAGCAGCGCATCCACGTGCAGCGCGTAGTTGGCCCCGCCGATGGGCGTATTGCGCGCCTTGGTGGGGTGAAAGAAGCGGCCCTGCTCGGCCATCACATTGCAGGGCGAGAAGTCCTGCAGGTTCGAGGTGTCGCCCTGCGAACGCGCCTTCAGCCAGCACTGGTAGAAGTCGTGATTGCCGATGGGCTTGCCGATGACGCCGAAAGGATGGAAGTACGAATCGCTGCGCTGGTGCCAGCCGACGAACTTGATGCCCAGCTTGTACGTGCCGTCGACGGCGTGCAGGAACTCGGTTTCGTCGATGCCGAGCCGCTGGATCAACCCCACGAACGGGGGAACCGTGGATTCGCCGACACCGATGGTGCCCAGCTCCTCGGACTCGGCATCACCAGTTCCGGTTTTCCACCATCACGCCAGGAGCATCCTGGGACTTGGCCGTATTGTAGTTCCAGTAAGCGGAACTGCTCGCCTGAATGGCCTTTCGCAGCAGGTCGATGGCCTTATGTCGCGGGAAACTGACCCGCCAGGCCAGCACCAGCGTTCGCCGGGGCGCCGGATCGGTGAAGGGCCGCGTGGTCAGCAAGTTGGGCGCGTACAGCGGCGCCTCGGCGGCGGTCTGCGGCAGGATGGTGATCCCGAGGTGCGAGGCCACCATGTGGCGCAGCGTTTCGAGCGTCGCGCCCTGGGTGAAGGTGCGCACGGCCGCGCCCGATTCCTTGTGCGGGTCGAGATGCGGGAACGCTGCCAGGATCTGCTCGCGCAAGGAATCGCCCTCGCCTAACAAAAGCAGTTCCTCGGCACGCAGGTCGGTGGCTTCGATGCGCACCTTGCTGGCCAGGCGATGGTCCGATGGCAGCAGCAGCACGAATGGTTCGTCGAACAGGGGCTGGACCACCACGTCGGCTTCGGCGAAGGGCGTGGTCACCAGCAGCGCATCGAGATCGCCGTTGCGCAGTTTGCCGGCGAGGTCGGCGATGCCGCCCTCCTCCACGTACAGCGAAAGCTTGTTGGTGGTCTCCTGCAGCAGCGGGATGAACTGCGGCAGCAGGTAGGGCCCGATGGTGGGCAAGGTGCCGAGCGCGATGGGCCCCTCGAGCTGCTCCTTGTCGGCCTCGGCCACGTCCTTGATCGCGGCCGCCTGCTCCAGCACCTTGGCAGCCATCGCCACGATCTTCATGCCCAGCGGCGTGGGAAGAATGCGCGTCTTGCCGCGCTCGAACAGCACGCCCAGCTCTTCCTCGAGTTTCTTCACCGCGATCGAAAGCGTCGGCTGGCTCACGTGGCAGCGCTCGGCGGCGCGGCCGAAATGCTGCTCCTGGGCCAGGGCGACGATGTAGCGGAGCTCGGTGAGGGTCATGGTCGCGGATCATGGCCTCAACCGGGGCGGGCGTCTAATCCGCCGCGGACCGCCGGTCTGATCGCAGGCCGTCGTGGCGGTTCGCAGGTTTGGCAAGCCCCGAATCTGCCATGCTTGTGATCTTCCTTCCCTTGGATATACGCTGCCGCGCATGTATATCCAAGGAGCATGAACATGCAGGTTTCCAAATGGGGCAACAGCCTGGCGATCCGTCTGCCCGCGGCGGTGGTCGAAGCGCTCGGCCTGCGCGAAGGTGACGACGTGATCCTGCATGCCGCCGGCGCACGCACTCTCGAGATCGAGAAGGCGCCCAGCGCGAAAGCGCTGCTGGCGAGGCTGCGAAAATTCCGCGGGAGATTGCCCAGGGACTTCAAGTTCGACCGCCTGGAGACCAATGCCCGGCGGTGAGGCTTTCATCGACAGCAGCGTCGTTCTCTACCTGCTGTCCGGCGACGACGTGAAAGCGAGTCGTGTCGAGCAGCTACTGCTGCGCCCGGCCGTCGTGAGCGTACAGGTGCTCAATGAAATCGCCGCGGTAACGCTGCGAAAGCACGCTCTCTCGCCCGCCGAGGCTCGCGAGTTTCTCGCTGGTATCCGCGAGTGCTGCCTTACGCGCCCCATCACGGTGGAAACCCATGACCGGGGTCTCGACATCGTCGCGCGGTATGGATTTTCCCTGTATGACTCGATGATCGTCGCGTCGGCCTTGGAGCACGGATGCCGCGCGCTTTACTCGGAAGATCTTCAGCATGGGCAGGTCATCGACAAGCGGCTGAAGGTGGTCAATCCGTTCGCGGAGTGAGCCCCGCACGAAACTTCGAGCGTTTGCACGATCGAGCCTCGGGAAGCTCAGGGCAGCGGCCGGATACCCTCGCTTCGCACCACCCAGTCCCTCGGAAAGCCCGGGTTGGACTGCCCCTCACCTTCTCCCGCCACCATGAGCGCCACGGCCAGCAGCAAGGAGCCGTTCGACGGAAAGTAAGTTTCCGCCGCGCGCCGATACCCCGGCCCATCCACGCCGATGCCCGCCGCATGCGGCGCGTCGTCCGCCACGATGTGCACGCGCGGCGTCATGCCCGCAACCCCGAACTGGAAATTCTTCTGTTCCGTGAGCAGGAAATTCACCGCGAGCTCCGGCCGGCCCAGCCGCGTGGCCGTCATGGCGAGCATGGGCCAGTCCCAGCCCCAGGTCTGGCGCAGATCCCAGTGATCGAGAACGGCGTCGAGCGTGCGCGCCATCGTGGCGCGATCGACGCCCTTGCCGGGTAGATAGCCCAGCGCGGCGACCAAGGATGGATGGTCGCGATTCGGACATTCGTGCGCGGCCTTGCGCTTGCACTCGGGCGAGGCGGCGCGCGACCACAGGTCGGGCTGCGACTCGGCAGCGAGATACAAGCCGTCTTTCTGCGGCAGCTTCGACAGCTTCGCGAGCACATCGTCCCAGCGTTGATCGCGCTTCAAACCCATTCGTACGCGCCAGGCTTGCGCGGTTTCGAGGCCGAAGCGCCAGTACTCGAGCTCGAACGTGGGATTGAAAGTCTCGGCGGCGGAAAAATTCTCCTGCGCGGGCACCAGCGGCGGGCCGAGGATGTAGCGCTTCGTTTCCAGGTCATGGTAGCTCCAGGTCGCGAGCAGATCCGCCGTGGCGAACACCACGGGCGAATACTTGTGCAGCGTGTCCTTCTCCGGATGCGCGCGGTAAAGCAACTCCGCCATGTAGATGGAGTGCGGCTGCTGCCACATGATGAACGGGTTGATGGTGCTCGGGCTCTCGCGGCCTTCGGGTCCCACCATCTTGGGCCACCAGGCGCCGCGCACGCCGTTGGCACGCGCGCGTTTTTTCGCGTCATCGAGACGCGCGAGATACCAGCCCATGCTCCGCTCCAGCAGCTCCGGCCGGCCCCAGGCCGCGAAATGCGCCGAGTGCCAGGCGTGCATCTCCAGGTGCGACTTGCCGTTCCAGCTGTTGGAAAAGAGACCCTCTTCCTGTGGTGGCATGTAGCCCGCGCCATTGAGCGCGCTCAGGTACTGCGAAAGTACGATCCGGCGCTCGAGCTCGGCCGCTCGCGGATCGCGCGTTCCGGAGAACTCGACCATGCCGCCGTTCTCCCAGTACGACTGCCACCAGGCTTCTGCGGCATCGCTCGCGAGGTCAGGAGTCGGCAACTCCGGCGGCCTGCGCTGCGGTGTGAACTCCACCAGCAGCGTGAGCTCCGTGGCGCCCGGCGCCGTGAGCCGATAGTGATGTTTGCCGGGCGAGGAGACGCTGAACGCGCGATCGCCGGCCACGCGCACCGAGTAGCGCGTGTCATCGATGACGCGTCCGAGCGAGAGACTTCGCGGGCCGTGGGTCACTTCGCGCGTGAAATGCTTGTCGGGATTCGACCAGTCGGAAGGATCGGGATTCAGCTTCGTGCCGACGCCGGGGAATTTGAGGTCCACACCCACGCGGCCCTCCGACAGCAGCGCCGTACGCAGCTTCACGATGAGGATGTCGCGATGGGGATGCACGGAGGTTTCGATCTCGACGGGCGCGCCGTCGAACATGAAGCGGCTCGCGAGCCGGCCATTCCACAGATCCAGTTGCTGCCGCGTCTTGTCCAGGTCGGCGAAGGTCGCGGCGGCGCCGTTGGCGCGGGCGAGATGCAGCCCCACCCGCCCGAGGTTGAAGCGATGCGGATTCTCGCGCAGCCATTTGATGGCGCCGGACTGCGCCTGGTCCCAATTCAGTAACGCCGGATACTTGCGGGTGCCATTGCGCACCTTCAGCGGCACCAGCGCGTCTTCGATCTTGTAGCCGTCGGGATTCGGGAAGCTGTGCCAGGCCCACTGCGCCTGCGTCATCAACGGCACCAGTGGCGAGTACTGATCCTGGAAGGTCTGCAGGCCGGTGATGTCGGCGGTGAAGGCGATGCTGCCGTTGCCGACCATGAGCGGGGATGCGGGGTCGACCTGGGTGAGCGTCGGGTTGTGCCGCGTCACCAGTGCGTGACGGTCGATCGGCGCGGCCACGGAAGCCGCGCCGGCCAATGTCAGGTGAACGAAAAAGAGCCCGGAAAAAAGCGTCACTCCACTGGTCATCCAACCCCCTTCGGCGCGCGAGTATTGCGCATCCTTAATCCCAGACGCACGGAATCATGCTCGTCCGTGATCGCTTCTGATCGAAATTGCGGTATCTTCGACCAGGCCAGGCAAGTCCAGGCGCCGGCACTCCGGCACTCAGCTTTTCTCGAGGGGGTAATCAAGATGACTGATCTGACTTTCGACCGGCGCGCCATGCTCAAGACCGCCGGGGCCGCTGCCGTGGGCTTGTCCGCCATCGCGACCGCGGCCGCCCCACGCCGCAAGTACGTGATCGTGGGCATGGGCTCGCGTTCGCGCATGTACCTCACGGCCATCACGAAGACCTACCAGGATGGCAACGAACTCGTGGCCATCTGCGACACCAATCCGGGCCGCCTGGAGACCGCCGCGAAGTTCGTCGCCGCCAATCTTTCGAAAGATGGGGGAGTGAAACCGAAGAAATACCTGGCCGCCGACTTCGACAGGATGATCAAGGAGACGAAGCCGGATTGCGTCATCGTCACCTGCCCGGACGCCTACCACGACGACTACATCGTGCGCGCGCTGGATGCCGGCTGCGATTGCATCACCGAGAAGCCGCTGACCACCACGCCGGAGAAGGCGCAGCGCATCGCCGATGCCTGCAAGCGCAACAACCGCCACGTGCGCGTGCTGTTCAACTACCGCTACTCGCCGCCGCGCACGCAGGTGAAGGACCTGCTGATGAACGGCGTCATCGGCGACGTGTTGTCCGTGGACTTCCAGTGGTTGCTGAACACCTTGCATGGCGCGGATTACTTCCGCCGCTGGCACAGCCAGAAGGCCATCTCGGGCGGCCTCATGATCCACAAGTCCACGCACCACTTCGACCTGGTGAACTGGTGGCTGGGCAGCGAACCCGAAGTGGTGCAGGCCTACGGCAAGCGCGAGTACTACACGCCGAAGATGGCGCAGCGCATGGGGCTGAAGAGCCACCACGAGCGCTGTCACACCTGCCCGGAGAAGGACAAGTGCACGTTCTTCCTCGACATCACGGCGGACAAGAACTTCAAGGAGCTGTACTTCGACAACGAGAAGCACGATGGGTACTTCCGTGATCAGTGCGTGTTCCGCCCGGAGATCGACATCGAAGACACGATGAACGTGATCGTGAAGTACCGCATGGGCGCGACGCTGTCGTACTCGCTGAATGCGATGAATGCCTGGGAGGGCTACAACATCGCCTTCAACGGGACCAAGGGCCGCATCGAACATTCGATCGTGGAAGGTGGCGCGGTATCTGCGGGCGCGACCAACTACCAGGCCGACCAGGATCGCGAGCGCATCCGCGTGATTCCGCTGCGCGGCAAGCCGCAGGATCTCGAAGTCTGGACCGGCACCGGCGGCCACGGCGGCGGCGACACCGTCATGCTGAACGAGGTCTTCGGCAAGGCCGAGCCCGACAAGTACAAGCGCGCGGCGGACGAGCGCAGCGGCTTCTATTCCATCCTGATCGGCGCGGCGGCGAATCGCTGCTTCGAGACTGGCGCGGCGGTGAAGATCAGCGACCTGGTCACTGGGCTCACTTCCCCGGTCGTGGCGCCCATGCCCACCCGCGACGACCCCGTCCCCATGCCCCTCAGGAGTTGATGGGGTCACTCCCCATTTGCCAGCCAAAGGGGTCAGGCCTCACCGCCCGACCCTTTTTTCCGCTCCCGCTTCGGGCAATACAGCTCCGGCATTTCGCGCCCGAACTGTCCGGCCGCTGCGGCGCGACGTCAGCTAACTTCCCGGCATGGCACTCGATACCTTTCTCCTTTACCTGGCCGCGTGGACGCTGGTGGCGCTGTCCCCCGGTCCCGCGGTGTTCTTCAGCATGTCGCAGGCGACCCGCCACGGCACGCACGGCGCCATCGCCGGCACCGCCGGGATACTGTTAGGGCACCTCGTCTGCTTCACCTTCGTCGCCTTCGGCCTCGCGGCGATACTGGCGAAGATGAGCGGCGCGATGACGGCCATCCGCATCGTCGGCGCGCTGTACCTCCTGTATCTCGGCGCTCGCATGATCCTGTCGAAGACGCAGGCCGTGCCGGACGTATCCGCCGCCGCGCCGCGGCCGCCGGCGAAGGGCAGCATCGTGTTGCAAGGGCTGCTGGTGCAGCTGACGAATCCCAAGAACCTGATGTTCGTGCTGGCATTCCTCCCGCAGTTCATCAGCCCGGATCGCCGGCTGCTGCCGCAGCTGGGCATCATGCTGGCGGTCACGGTGCTCATCGATGGTGCGTTCCTGCTCGGCTACGCGCATATCGCGATGCGCGGCGTGCGCGCGCTCAAGGGCTCGCGCGTCATCACCTGGCTGGAACGGGCGTTCGGCGCGGCGCTGATCTTCTTCGGGATCAATCTGCTGATCTCCAGGAGATAGGCGCCCATCGATGAGGCCTGGCCCCGTTTGCTAGCCAATGGGCAGTGACCCCATTATTCGGGGATGCCAATCAGGAACGTGGTCTTCGATGTGGGGCAGGTGCTGCTCGAATGGAATCCGGCGGCGGTCATTGCCCGCCTGCAGCCCGACCCGGCGCGGCAGGCGCTCATCCGCCAGCGCATGTTCGAACATGCCGACTGGCATGAATTCGACCGCGGCGGGTTGAGCTACGACTCCGCCATCTCTCATTTCGCCAGGGCCACCGGCTCGACGGAAGACGAAACACGCGCGCTCATCCATGCCACGCGCGAGTCGCTTGCGCCCATACCCGGAACCATCGAACTCGTCGAGGATCTCGCCCGCGCGGGGGTGCACCTGTTCGTACTGTCGAACATGCCCACCAGCACCTACGACTACCTCTCGCAGCGCCACAGCTTCTTCTCGCACTTCAAGTACCTGGTGATTTCCGGCCAGATCCTGCTGATCAAGCCTGACCCGGCGATCTTTTCCCACCTGGTCGAGAAGACCGGTATTGTCCCGGCGGAAAGCGTGTTCATCGATGACCAGCCGAAGAACGTGATCGCCGCGCGCGAGTGCGGCTTCGAGGCCATCCAGTTCCGCGACCCGGGCAGCTGCCGGGCGGAGCTGCGCGCCTATCTACCAACCCTCAACTGACCGGTGAGCCAGGAGGAGAACGACATGCGAGGTTCACGCAGGAATTTCCTGGGCGCGGCCGCCGGGTTGACGCTGGCCGCACAAATGCCTGCGGCGGCCGACGAGGACGCGAAGCCCGCGTCCGCGGCCAAACGCGGCGGCGGCGACCTGCTGAGCCGCATGACCTGGCTCAACGACCCCGCGCTGGTGAACTACACCGAGGGCGTGCTCAACGTGCGCTCGCGCGGCAAGACCGATTTCTGGCGCAAGACTTTCTACGGCTACGTCAACGACAACGGCCATTTCATGCACCTGCCCATCGCCGGCGACTTCATGTTCCAGGCGCGCGTGGACGGCAACTACACCGCGCTCTACGACCAGGCCGGGATCATGGTCCGGCTCGACGAAAAGACCTGGATGAAGTGCGGCACCGAACTGGTGGAAAACAAGCGCTGGGCCAGCGTGGTCTTCACCCACGACTTCTCCGACTGGTCGACCATGGAAGACCTGACGCAGCGCGGCGCGGTGTACTGGCGGGTGGTCCGGCAGCGGGATTCCATCGAGGCGCGCTGTTCCCTGGACGGCGAGAAGTTCGTCACAGTTCGGCAGGGTTATTTCCCTGCCCATCAAAAGGTCATGGTCGGTGTGATGTGCTGCGCACCCGAAGGCCAGGGCTTCGACGCCACATTCGATCAGCTCCTGCTGGATGCCGTCTAAGGGGCGCAAAAGCGCGCAGATTCGCCTTTTTACATTGGCTTTTTTGACATCGGACTCGCCGCTGGCAAGTTATTGCCGCGCTTCAAGTTTGCGGTTTACAAGCCGTTACCTGATCACGAGCCGTGAGCCTGAATCGTGAACAGCCTCCCCCAGAGAAACGAGCTAACTGACGAGCCTCAAGAAGGCCAGACCGCGAGTGGCGAACGCCAGAACCTCGCGGACGCGCTCGCGCACGAACGAAATGTCCTGCGCACGATGATCGACCTGATCCCCGCGTTCATCTACGCGAAGGACGCGAACAGCCGCTTCACCGCCTGCAACGAGCTCGTCGCACGACGCATGGGCACCTCACCCGAGCAGCTCGTCGGTAAAACCGATTTCGATTTTTTCCCGCCCGAGATGGCGCAGAAATTCTTCGACGACGAACAGGCGTTGATCAAGTCCGGAGTGCCGCTGATCAACCATGAGGAGATCGCCTTCGACAAGACGCGCGGCATGAACCGCGTGATCCTCACGTCGAAGGTGCCGCTGCGCGACGAACACGGCAATCTCACCGGCATCGTCGGCACGGGCTACGACATCACCGACCGCAAGGTGGCGGAAGAGCGCATGGCGTCGATGGAACGCCACGAATCCATCGGCCGTCTCGCCGCCGGCGTCGCGCACGAGATCAACACACCCATCCAGTATCTGAAGGACAGCGTGTCCTTCGTGCAGGAAGGCGTTCAGGAACTGCTCGACTACATCGACGCACTGCACGCGGCCATGCCGCAGCCGAAAGAGCCCGACGAGAACGTCGAAGAGCTGCGCAAGGAAATGCCGCCGGCGCTCAAGCTCATGGCCGACGGCCTGTCGCGCATCGCCGAGATCGTGCGTTCAATGAAGGACTTCTCGCGCGCCGACCAGAACGAAGTGGGCCAGGTGGATCTCAACCGATCCATCCACAGCACGCTGGTGGTCGCGCGCAGCCAGTACTCCGCTGTGGCCGACGCCGAAACGGAGCTCGGCGAGATCCCGCCCGTCACCTGCAACGGCAGCCAGATCAACCAGGTGATGCTGAGCCTCATCGGCAATGCCGCCGAGGCCATCCGCGACAAGGTCAATGGCACGTCCGAGCGCGGCAAGATCATGGTTCGCACGCGGGCCGATGGCGAACACGTGGTCATCGAGATCGAGGACACCGGCGGTGGCATCCCCGAAGAAATCCGCGAGCGGGTCTTCGATCAGTTCTTCACCACCAAGCAGGTGGGCAGCGGCACGGGCCAGGGGTTATCCGTGGCGCGCCGGGTCATAATCAACGCGCATAACGGCAGCCTCGACTTCACCTCGGAAATGGGCAAGGGCACCACGTTCATCGTTCGCCTGCCGGTGAACGGCTTCGCGATGGAATAGCGGCCAGTCCGCTAGAGGAAGCTGGTGATCGCCGGCGGATTCTGCCAATTGTCATTTTTGCCATCGCAGTAAACCACCGGCGCAGCCGCCAGCTCTTCGGGCGTGGCGTCTTCCAGGCAGCCGATGTTCACGCCGTACACCTCCTGGTCCTGTGGATTCCGGCCGATTCCATACGGCCGCACGCCGCAGGTGCCGCAGAAACGGTGTTCGTTCTGCATGGAATTGAACAGGTACTGCACCAGCTGGCCCCGCCCCTGCAGGACCCTTACGGCCCCCGGTTTCACCACTGCCGCCCAGAAGCGGGTACGCGAACAGATCGAGCAATTGCAGCGATAGGTGGGTTGCGTGAGATCGATGTCGGCCTCGAAGCGCACCGCACCGCAGTGACAGGATCCGCGATATGTCTTCAGCAACGGAAATCTCCCAGCCTCTTGGTCAGGGTGCGAGGATAGAATCCCTGTGGCGGGCATTCCAATTCGGTGACAAAGGGTTCAGGGGGCTATGGATTTCGTTCCTGGCGGGGAACTGTCGCGACGCATTCGCGAGGGGGACGTCTCCGCCGAAAGTGAGCTGATCCGGCAGTTCGAGCCGGGCTTGCGCGTGCTCCTGCGCCGCCGCACGGGCGGCGATTTCGGCCTGCTTCAAGACCTGGTACAGGAAACCCTGTTAGTCGTGATCCAGCGCCTGCGGGGCGCCGGCATCGACGACCCCCAGAAACTGGCCGCGTTCGCGGCGCAAACCGCCAGAAATCTCGCCATCGCGTCACTGCGGAAGACCGAACGACAGAGAACAGATGTGGATAGTGAGGCGACGGACCGGAACGCCGATCCGTCGCGCGGTGTCGAGGAGATGGCGGCGGACGTCGAATCCGCGCTGGCGGTCCGTGCGCTGTTGCGCGAATTGCCCCAGCCCCGGGATCGCCTGATGCTCAAGCGCTTCTATCTCGATGATCATGACAAGGAAGTCATTTGTCAGGAGCTGCAGCTAACAGAGGCCGCGTTCAACCAGGCGCTGAGTCGCGCACGCAAGCGATTCCGGCAAATCCTCGAGGAAAGGGGATTTTCAAAACGCGATCTGCTCAATCTCGGCATATGAGCCCCAGGGAAATGGACCAACGTCAGATGGAACAATATGTGTCCGGACGCATGAGCGAAGCCGACGCCCGTGCCTTCGAGGACTATTGCGTCGCGAATCCGGAATTCGCGCGGCAGGTGGAATTCGAGCAGCGCCTGAAGGCCGGCATCGCGCGGGTCGCCAGCGGCAATACCGCCGAGTTCGTGCGCTCCAACCACCCCATGCGGTGGAGCCTGGCGGCGGCGGCTGGCATCGTATTCGTGCTTTTCGCGGGCTTCTTCCTCTTCAACCGCCACTTGCCGCGCCATGAGCCGGCGATCATGGCGGCAGTCACCACCAGCAACCACGGCCAAGGCAGGCTGTTGCGCCTGGCGCTGGTCCGCGGCACCGAGACCACGCCGGAATTGACCGGCGGGCTGGTCCGCGTCGCCATTGCCGGCCTTTTCGATCCCGGCTTCGAATACAGCATCGCGCTGGACCGGCACGATTCGAAAAAGAACATCGACACCATCGCCACACTTCATGGCCAGCACCCCACCTCGCCGGTCACGCTCGAAGTGATGATCGACAGCGATCGGCTGCCGGCGGGCGCGTATTCGTTGCGGGTCCGCAAGCAGGCCTCCAGCGAAGAAGCGCTGGATTTCGAGTTCCTGAAGCGCTGATTCCGCTGCTCCCTGTCACTGCCGGCTGCTTCATCGCAGAAGGCAGGGTGCGTGCCCCCCACGCGCGCGCAAGGGACAGACATGATGATGACGGCGGCCGAGCCTGGCCGCTTCGGTGCCGCCTTCGATTGGCTGGGCGTGGAACGCGCCTGGACGCGCACGCGCGGCAGCTCCGAAGTCCTCATTGCCATCGTCGACGAAGGCGTACAGGTCGATCACCCGCTGCTGGGGCCGAACATCGAGCGCGATCTGGCGCATTACCCGCTGTCGGCGGATGCCTGCGAAATTCCTGGCACACACGCCGCCGGCGTGGCTGCAGGCCGGCACAGCGATGTGGAAAGTTTCTCGGGCGTGGCGCCGGGCTGTCGCATCCTGCCCGTGCGGTTCGCGGCCCGCGCCGGCGCCCAGGCGCTCGACCTGGCCCACGCCATCGAATACGCGGTGGAAATGGGCGCCTGCATCATCAATCTCTCGCACTCCGCGGACGCAGGTTCGGCGGATGTGCGGCGCGCCATCCAGTACGCGGGCACGCGCAATACGCTGGTGGTCTGCTCGGCGGTCGCCGATGCAGGCGCATCCCCGTCGGAAGACGATGTGCCGAACTTCCTGCGCGTGCTGCCGGTCGACGAGGACTGCCGTCCGCTGACTAACTACAGCGCCGGGTCCGCCCACCTGGCGGCGCCGGGGTTCGCGCGCGTGCCTCACTGGCGCGGGCGGGGGCACAGCGCACTGCACGGTCCCGAACTCGCCGCGCCCTACGTGAGCGGTTGCGCGGCGCTCGTGAAAGCACTGAACCCCGGCTGGGGCTACCACGAGATCAAGGAACACCTGCTGGCCAGCGGATCGCCGCAGCCGCATCTCGCTGGCTACTGTCACGGCGGCCAGATGCTGAACGTGGCGCATGCCGTGCTGGGTCCGCTGGAACTGGCCGAAGGCGCGCATCCGCTGACCTGGTCTTCGCTCAACGACGCGGTTCTGCGCTGGCGCCTGCGATATCGGGCCGCGCTGTGCGTGAATGCGGTCGCGCTGTACCGCGCCCACGGCAACGACTACTGGCGCGAGCTGGCCTTCGCGCGTGCCAGCACGCTGAAGATGGACGTGCCCGCGGCGTCGCTTCGCCGCTCTTGCGGAGTCCTGCGGCTGGCCTGCCGCGAATCGAACTTCCATACCGACGACATCGAACTGACGATCCGCTGATCGCGCGCCGGCCCGGCACGCCGTTTCCAGTAATACCCATGCGGGTGTCGGCGGGTTGGACTCGCGGGTTCTGGGTGACTGACAGCCCCCGTGGTTCGTGTCCGATGCAGCCGTCGCCCGGCTTGCCCGAACATGGCAGGGCTATCAACGACTCAACTGAATGGAGGCATTCATGACCACCGCATCGGGCCATACCGAAGTGATTCGCGCCAAGAAAGTGATTGGCACCACCGTGAAGAACACGGCGGGAGAGAAGATCGGCACTGTCGAAGACATCGTTCTCGACAAGCTTTCCAACAACATCGTGTATGCCGTGGTGGGCTTCGGCGGCTTCCTCGGAATGAACGAGAAGTACCACCCGGTACCGTGGTCGGCTCTCGACTACGTCGAAAGCGAGAACAGCTACGTCGTGCCGTTCACCAAGGACCAGCTCGAGGGCGCTCCCGCGGACTCGATGGAGAAGCTCACCCGCGCCGACGGCGCCGCCAGCTATTCGGCCAGCGCGAACGCGTACTACAAGACTCACTGACGCTGAGGCTCAGTGCGGGCGGCCGGCGTCCAAACCCGGCCGCCCGCGCACGTCAGCTATGGTCGCTCGACGAAATAAGCGACGCGCGACAGCCGCCTTTCGGCGGTGAGCTGGTGCACGGCGCCCAGGAACTTCTGCACCCCGTCGAATTGCGCCTCCCCTTCCATGCGGACCAGGTCGTCGCGGAAGCGCGCCCGGGCTTCTCGCCAGCGCCGCGACACCAGCGCCGCGTTCTCGCTGAGATCCATCTGGCTCACTAGTTTGAATCCGGCTTTCACGATCAACTCCTCGTTGTGCCCGCGGGGCACGAACACGAACAACCCGATGGAGCTGCGTTGCGCCAGCTCGTCGTTGGTGACCGGTCCGGTGATCAGCACCGGGTCGGTGAACACCGCGCGGCCGCCGGGTTTCAGCACCCGACACCACTCAGCCAGTGAGTGGCCGCGATTCGGAAAATGGTTCATCGAGTCGATGCACAACAGCGCATCGAACGTACCCTCGCCGAAAGGCAACGTCCGCGTCGCGTCGCCGATCTGAAAACTCACCCGATCGGAGAGTCCGGCGCGCGCAGCCGCTTGCGCTGCAACCGTCACACCGCTGGAGTTCAGATCGATGCCCGTCATGTGGCAGCTGGTTCGCCGCGCGAGATGTATCGCCGGCCCGCCCGCACCGCTGGCAACTTCGAGCGCGTGGCTTCCCGCACCCAGCCGAAGGAAACGGATGAAGATCTCGTATTCCTCCGCGGTCACCCAGCTGTTCTGCCCGATGTCATCGCCAAACGTCTCCTGGCGTATCGCCCGCGAGACCTGCTCTGCAAAGTTGGCATAGGACTCATAGAAGAAATCCGCGGGCATGCTCATGGGGTTCACGGTCGCGCCGCGCGCTTCAAGAACGGCACGAGCATGGGAACGCTGCGCTGGTACTCGCGGTAGCCAGGGTGTTCGTTCACGAGATCGCGTTCTTCGAACTGGATGGCCACCAGGATATATGCCGTCGTCATGAGGGCGAACACCAGGTGAGCCACCGTCATCGTGGGCGTCGCCCAGAAAATCGTCATCCAGCCCACGTAGAGCGGATGCCGCACCTGGCGATACAGCCACGGCGACGCGAATGGCAGCGGCGAATAGGGCTTGCCGCGCAGATGCAGCCACACCTGCCGCAGGCCGAACAGATCGAAATGGTTGATCAGGAAGGTGGCGTACAGCAGCAGCACCCAGCCGCCCGCATAGAGGGCATACAGGGTGTTCATGCCCGCGGGCGAGGTGATATTCCAGATCACCCCGCCCATGGGTTGCCAGAACCAGAACAGCGCGACCATGCAGACGTTGGAGAACAACAGATAGGTGCTGCGTTCGGCGGCTGGCGGTATGAAGCGGGTCCACCAGCGCTTGAACCAGGGCCGCGCCATCACGCTGTGTTGCACGGCGAACAGGCCCAGCAAGGACAGGTTGATCAGCAACGCCGACATGAGCGGCACGTCGCGTGGCGAATCCATGGACTTGGGCACCCATAAATTGCCGATGAAACCGAAGGCATACAGAAATACAGCGAGAGAGACGGCGTAGCTGGCCACACCGTACAGAAAGAGAGGCAAACGTTTCATGTCGATCTCCTGGCGCTTGTTTCGCCGATGTCGATGTGACAAAAGCCTACGGACCCGGGGTCGGCGAATCCCGGGACACTTCCGGGATTTGGCCGGGATCTCATGGAACAAATCAGTTTCGGGAACTTCACTTTCGAGCCCGCATCCGCGCGGCTCTGGGAAAACGGCAGCGAGGTGCGGCTCACGCGCAAGGCCGCGCTGGTGCTGGGCGCATTGCTCGCGCGCCCGGGCTCGCCGGTTTCCAAGCAGGAGCTGTTCGCGAATGTCTGGCGCGGCACCGTGGTCAGCGACGACGCTCTGGTCACCTGCATCCAGGAACTGCGCAAGGCCCTGGGCGACGACTCGAAGCAACCCTTGTACATCGAGACGCGGCACCGGCTGGGTTATCGCTTCGCGGCGCAGGTCAGCGGGCTGTCGGGCGCGGCGTCCGTGATTCCCGCCGATGCCGCGGCGACGCGCGCATCAATCGCTCTGCGAGCCGACACCGCCATTGCCGTGCTGCCCTTCGCGGACATGAGCGCCGAGCGCGACCAGGATTTTCTCTGCGAAGGCCTGGCGGAGGAACTCATCGACGCACTCACGCACATCGACGGCCTGCGCGTCGCGGCGCGCACCTCGTCGTTCCAGTTCCGGGGCAAAGCCGACCTGCGCGACGTGGCGCGAAAACTTGGCGTGGGCAGCCTGCTCGAAGGCAGCGTGCGCAAGTCCGGCGACCGGCTGCGGATCACCGTGCAGCTCATCGATGCCGAAACCGGCTATCACAAGTGGTCAGAGCGTTTCGACCGCTCGGCCACCGACGTGTTCGCCGTGCAGGACGAGATAGCCGAAACCGTCGCCAGCCTGTTGCGCGGTGGAACGCTGTCCTCGCGCGAACGCCGCGCGCTGCGCCGCCAGCCCACGGCGATCGAGACCTACGAGTGTTTTCTGCGCGGCCGCCAGCGCATGCACACCCTGCAGCAGCCGTACATGGACGAAGCGCGCGTGCTCTTTCAGCGCGCGCTCACGCTCGATGCCGAGTACGCGCCCGCCTGGGCTGGCCTCGCGACGCTGCACGCACTGCTGTTCGAATGGTGGGGCTCGCGGCCCGAGGACCTGCAGGAAGCCGACCGCGCCAGCCACATCGCCATGGAACTTGCGCCCGATCTGGCCGACGCGCACCTCGCGCGCGGCTACACGCTGTCGAACCAGCGCCGCTACAGGGAGGCCCAGAAACACTTCGAGGCGGCGGCGCGCATCAATCCGAATCTCTTCGATGCGTATTACTACTACGGTCGCGCGGCTTTCGCCGCCGGCGACATCGAGAAATCGGTGGACCTGTGGCGCCAGGCCGGCGAAGTGCGCAGCGAGGATTTCGAGAGTCCCCTGCTGCGCGCGCAGTCATTACGGAAGTTAGGCCGCTTCGAGGAGTCGCGCCTGGTCAACAGCGAGGCCGTCCGCCGCGCCGAACGGCTGCTGGAAGTGAACCCGCACAATGGACGGGTATTGTCCTTCGGCGCCGGCGCGCTGCAGGAAGACGGGCAGTTCGAGCGCGCGCTCGAGTGGGTGTCGCGCGCCGAGAAGCTCTACCCCGACGACATGAGCGTCATCATCAACAGCGCCTGCTTGAATGCGCGCACCGGCCACAAGGAAAAGGCCATGGACCTGCTCGAACGCGTGTTCAACAAGGGTTGGGGGAAGAAGGACTGGGTGGACAACGACCCCGACTACGACAGTCTGCGCGCCGAGCCGCGATTCATTGCGATGATGGCCAGGTTGAAGTGACCGGGCGCCGCCGTCACTGGAACGAATGGGTTTCCCGGGCCGGCGTGACCATGGGCAGCGACCAGGTGTACACGGCGCTGATCGTCGATGCCGGATTGCGGCTTTCGACGGCGACACGCGTCCCGGTAACCGGCAGGAAAACCTCGGTCCCATCCTCGCGGATATAGGCGAACGGGCTCGCGGGCTGAGCGGGTCCTTCCGCCAGTGCCGGGAAGTCAGGAACCGAGACCCGGGGAATCGGGTCCGAGTCGGTCAAGATGCGGTCGGCGAACAGCACCATCAAGGAAATCGACACGACGATCCAATCGAGCGGGCGGCGCATGAATGACTCCCCTGCATTGGGCAGGAAACCCTGGAAAGCCTACGTACGCCCCCGGGATGGTCTGTCGGGTTCATTGAGTTAATTCGTCAAGAACTGTCCATGCTCCCCACAGCCGGTCCCAGGACACTTTTTCACAGTTTTCACACGGGTTCACGCCACGTTTGCGCCGGCTCCGATGCCTCGAATCGCTAGAATCGATGCCATGAAATTCCTGCTGAAAGTCGCGGCTTTCTGGGCGGCGGCCACGCTGTCGCATGCGCAGGCACTTCCGGCCCCGGAAGCTACCGCGGCGCCCGCCGGCGAAGCAGCGCCCGCGGCCGAGCAGGCCGTGGGCTCGCCCCCGCTGATCCTTCCGGAAGAACGTCGCTGGCGGCTGGGCGCGGCACTTGGATATGGCGAACGCAGCAACCCGCTGATCCAGTCCGACGACATCCCCGTGGTGATCGATCTCGACATCGCCTACTTCGGCAAGCACTGGTTCTTCGACAACGGCGACCTGGGCCTGCAGGTTCTCGACAACTCGCTGTTCACTACCAACATCGTGGCGCGCGTGAACAGCGATCGCGCGTTTTTCAGCAAGACGAATACGAAGTACGTGACCTACACGGTACTGTCGGGCGGCTTCACGGCGCCGATCCTGAGCGCGGCCCCGGGCCTGCCGCCCGAGCCCATCACGCCGGAAGAAGCGCTGCCGCTCAAGCCGCCGGATCGCTCGTACGCCGTGGAAGCGGGCATCGAAACCTTGTTCGGTGGCGAATGGGGCCAGGCGTCGCTGCGCTGGTTCCGCGACGTGAGCCACACGCACGACGGCTTCGAAGTGGCCGCGGACTACAGCTATCGCATCACGCGCGGCCGCATGACGCTGTCGCCCAGCGTCGGTCTGTCGTACAAGAATGCCGCGCTGACCGACTACTACTGGGGCGTGCAGCCGGGCGAAGCCTCGCGCACGCTCGACGCCTATCAAGCCCGGGGGGGACTGGGCTGGGAAGCAGGGATGAAACTCAACTACTACCTCACCAAGAAAACCCGGGTCGCGTTGTCCGCCAACTACGAACGCCTGCAGCACAGCGTGGCCAACAGCCCGCTGGTCGAGCAGGATTACGTCCTCGGATACTTCGCCGGCCTGGCCTGGCAGTTCTGATGCGCGCCCGAGCCTTCACCCTCGCCGGCCTGCTCAGCGGTCTCACGCTGTTGTCGCCCCTGTTCGCGCAGGACGCGCCCACGCCGGTCAGGCTCATCATCAAGCCGCTGCTCTGTGTCATCGACAAGGATGCGACCTCGTGCGCCGTCACCTTCGACATCCGGTGGAAGAGCCAGGTGCCCGGCGAGTTCTGCCTCAACGACAGCGTGCAGGCCACGCCGCTGCGCTGCTGGCCCCGCTCGCTGGCCGGCGAGATGACGCAGGAGCGCATTTTCGCCGAGGATTTCCGTTATTGGCTGAGCCTGCCGGCGGCTGGGTTGAGCCTGCCGGCCGGCGACTCGCCGGCGGCTGGCGGCGAGCGCCTCTCCGAGGTGAAAATCGAGGTATTGCGCGTGGGGTCGAATGACCGGCGCCGTGAGCGGCGCACGCGTCATGTATGGGATGTCCTATGAACGTCGCTTCGAACGTCGATATCCTGCTCATCGAAGATGACGAACGCCTGGCCGCGCTGACGGCTACCTACCTGGAGCAGAACGGGCTGCGCGTGGCCACCGAGGCGCGCGGCGACCGCGCCATCGAGCGGTTCACGCGCGAACGTCCGCGCCTGGTGCTGCTCGACCTGCTGCTGCCCGGCAAGGACGGCCTGTCCATCTGCCGCGAAATCCGCCGCGTGAACGAGGTGCCCATCCTCATACTCACCGCCAAGGACACCGACATCGACCATGTCATCGGCCTGGAAGCCGGCGCCGACGACTACGTGATGAAGCCCGTGGACCCCATGGTGTTGCTGGCGCGCGTGCGCGCGCTGCTGCGCAGGACGGAACGCGGTGGCGCCACTCCCGCGGAGCGCAAGCCCGACCTGCTGCTGGGCGCGCTGCGCATCAGCGAGACCTCGCGCGAAGTGTGGCTGCAGGGCGCGCCCGTGCCGCTGACCACGCAGGAGTTCGAGCTGCTCAGCCTGCTGGCGCACCGCGCCGGCGAACTGGTGAGCCGCGACGAGGTGTTCCGCACCATGCGCGGCATCGACTACGACGGGCTCGACCGTTCCATCGACGGCCGCGTGTCCAAGCTGCGCCGCAAGCTCGGCGACGATGCGGCCGCGCCCACACGCATCAAGACCGTGTGGGGCAAAGGCTATCTACTGGTACCGGACGCCTGGGGAGATCTGAGGCAGCAGGCGTGAGGGAGTGGCTCTCGGCCCGGCATCGCGGGCTGTTCATCCGCTCCTATGTCGTGCTCGCCGGTGGATTGCTGATCGCGGCCATCGTGCTGGATCTCGGCTTCGGCGCGTTGCAGTCGCGCCAGGTGCGCGCCGCGGACCCCTGGCTGGTATCCACCTTCCGCCTGATGGAGGCGGAGCTGTCGGGCGTTGCGGCTGGCGAACGTGACGCGCACGTGGCCACGCTGGCCACAAGGCTGGGCCTGCAGATCAACCTGCTCGAGTCCGGCGAGATTTCCGGCGCCGCGCCGCTGAAGGCGGTTCCACACGAACTCGAGAACGACGACGGCGAAATCTACTACCTGTGGAATTCCGCGGCGCTGGGCGGCGCCATCCGTCTCGGGCCTTTCGTGCCGCCGCGCGAAAGCGCCGTGGTGCGGTTCCTCCCCGTGTTGTTCTACGGCTCCATCCTGCTCATCGTCGGCCTGTGGCTGCGCCCGCTGTTGCGGGACCTCAGTGTGCTGACCGGCGCCGCGCAGAAATTCGCCACCGACTACCGTGAGCCGCTGAGCACCGCCGCGCAGACCACGCAGCTGACCAGCCTCGCCACCAATCTCGATGACATGTCAGGCAAGGTGAGCCAGCTCATCCAGACTCAGAAGGAAATGACGGCGGCGCTGTCGCACGAGATCCGCACGCCGCTGGCGCGCGTGCGTTTCGCGGCCGCGGTGCTCGAGGGCCAGGTGGATGAAAGCCTGCGCGACCAGCTGCGCGCCGTGAACGCCGACGTGCAGCAGATAGACGACCTGATCTCCGACATGCTCGACTACGCGCGCCTCGACCACCCCGGCCTGCGCATGAACTGCCAGGCCATACCGCTGGCGCCGTGGTTGCGCCAGGTACTGGCTTCCTGCCCGCCGCACGAACGCAAGGTAAGCGTGCGCCACGACGGCCTCGATTCAGTCTGGATGGAGCCGCGCTTGATGGAGCTCGCGGCGAACAACCTTCTCGTGAACGCGCTGCGTTACGCGAAGAACAACGTGCAAGTCAGCGTGACACGCGAGAAGGATCTGTACCGCCTGGTGGTGGAGGATGACGGCGAAGGCATCCCCGAAGCGGCGCGCGCCACGATCTTCCATGCGTTCACCCGCCTCGACACCAGCCGCAATCGCGAGACCGGCGGCTTCGGGCTCGGGCTGGCCATCGTGGCGCGCATCGCGGCCCTGCATCGCGGCCGCGCTCTCGCCGGCGTCAGCAGCACGCTGGGTGGCGCGATGCTGGCGCTGGAATGGCCAGGGCCGCTCGAGCGCGCCTGAGTTCCGGGGCTAGCTAGATTCCCAGTATTCCGCTTGCGCCGGCATCGGCGCGATCACGCATCGCCGGCCGCATTCCCTCGCCATGATTCGCGCAGTGCGCGCAGCAAAAGAACTTGCCGTCCGCTTCCATGCCGTGCCCGACGATGCGGCATTCGCAATGCGCGCACAACGGCGCCATCGCATGGATGGCGCACTCGAAACTGTCGAACACATGTGATTCACCGCCACGCGTGACAGTGAAGGCCTTGTCGTACTCGTTACCGCAGACTTCGCATTTGCCCATCGCAACCTCCGTCCTTGCTCAGACGTAATCCAGTTTTTCGAGCGCGGAAAAGTGTTGGTTCAGATTGTCGAGGGCCGCCATGTCGCGCGCGTCCAGCTCGAAATCGAATATGTCGAGATTCTCGCGCTGGTGGTCGGGTCGCTGCGCCTTCGGCAATGGCACGACGCCGTGCTGCAGATCCCAGCGAAGGATGATCTGCGCCGGCGACTTGCCGTATTTTTCCGCCAGCGCCGACAGCTTTTCGTCAGCCAGGCGCTTGCCGCGCGTGAGCGGGCTCCACGCCTGCACCACGATCTGGTTGGCGCGGCAGAAATTCAGCATGTCCAGGCTGTGCCCGAAGGGGGTCCACTCGATCTGGTTCACGGCCGGCGTTTCGCCGGTGATGCGCGCCAGCTCTTCGATTTGCCCGACCTTGTAGCTGCTCACGCCGATATCGCGCGCCAGCCCTTCATCGCGTGCGCGGCGCAGGCCTTCCCAGATCTTTTCGCCAACGCCCCGCTCGGGCGGACGGTGGATCAAGACCAGGTCGGCGTATTCGAGGTTGAGCTCGTCGAGGTTTTTGCGCGTGGCGTCGTAGCCGTCATCGTCTTCCTCGACCTTGGTGACGATGTACAAGGCATCGCGGCGCATGCCCGTGGCGCGGATCGCTTTGCCGATGCCGCCCTGCGTCTTGTAGTCGCCGGAGGTGTCCACCAGGCGGTAACCCAGGGATAACGCGTGCGCGACCCGAGTCGCCGTGTCGCTGGTCAGCATCCACGAACCCAGGCCGAGCACGGGCATGAGGTTGCCGGACTTCAAAGCGACCGTGTCGATCTCGGCGGCCGTGTCGATCTCGGCGGCCTCCGCGGCGCGGGCGGCGGGTTTTTTGACTGCGCTCATCGGTACAGCCTATGACCCGCTCATGGGGCCGGCATCCAGCACATGCCCGCGACTCGCGTGGGCAAGTGCCGATACCGGGTCAGCGTTTATTGGCCGCCGAATGTGTAGCTGAGCGCGAGTCCGAAATCGCGTGTGCTACCCCAATCCTCGAAGGTGTGCCGGAAGTAGACACCCAGGCCGAAATGCCGCATCAGGCGCTTTTCCAGCGTGACCTCGAGGAACGGGACCACGTCCGAGAATTTGTCCACCGGCTCGCTGTCGAACAGGTCTTCCTCGCTGGAGGTGAGCTCGCTGTAGGTGAGACCCACCTTGGGCGTGAGCAGTGCCTTTCCATACAGCTCGTACTGCCAGCCCGCCCCTATCCAGTGGTGGCTCACGTCCTGGATGCTCAGGAAGTTCAGCGACCCCGAACCGCCGAGCCCGGCTTCGACGTACGCCCCCTGCTGCCAGCGGTATGCAGCCGTGAGACCCAGGTTGACCTGGTGTTCGTTGACGCCATTGCCGCTGGACAGCCGGTCGGCATCGACATCTATCCAGTTCTGGCCCGCACGGAGAGCCAGCTGGAACTCGCCGGCCGCCGCCGGGCCGGCGGCGGCCATGGCTGCCAGCAGCGCCGCCCCTAACCACCCTCGACACCCATTCACCGAAATCATGCTTGTTTGCTCCACTTGTCACGGACGCGAGGATGCTTGAAATCGCGCAGCTGCACAAACAAGTGAGAAACAGTTCGTATCGGCATCCGATACCAGCGCGGGCACGGCATGATGCCCGGGCCTGCATCTGACTAGCTACTGTCCCGCGGCGCGACATCCCGCGGCCGGATGCGCCGTGGCCGGACAATGAGACATGCAGGAGTCAGGGACCGGCGGAGAACGTCAGAGATATTCCAGGCTGCCCAACGCCGAATAGTGCTCGTTCATTGCGCGCAGCCGGGCCATGTCGGGCTGCGCGATCTCGAAATCGAACACGTGCAGGTTGTCACGCAGGTGCTGCACGTGGTTCGCCTTGGGCAACGGCACCACGCCCTGCTGCAGGTTCCAGCGGATCAGCAGCTGCGCCGAGGTGCGGCCATACCGCGCAGCCATGGCCGCCAGCCTGGAATCGTTCAGGCGCTGCGCCCGGGTCAGCGGGCTCCACGCCATGAGAACGATGCCATTGTCGTGGCAGAAATCGAGCATCCGCGGGCTGTGGCCGAAGGGTGTCCACTCGACCTGGTTGACCACGGGCATTTCTCCCGTGCGGTACACGAGTTCTTCGATCTGCTCGATGGAGTAGTTGGAGACGCCGATGTCGCGCGCCAGGCCATCGAGTTTGGCGCGGCGCAATTCCTGCCAGAGCACCTCGCCCACGCCACCTTCCGGCGGCCGGTGAATGAGCACCAGGTCGGCGTAGTCCAGTTTCAATTCCGAGAGGTTGCGGCGCGTGGCTTCGTACGCGTCGTCGGTCTCCTCGATCTTGGTCACCAGGAAGATGTCCTCACGCCGGCCGCCGAACCCCCGGATCGCATTCCCGATGCCGCGCTGCGTGTGGTAATCGCCCGAGGTGTCGATGAGGCGGTAGCCGGCCTCGAGCGCCTGGAAAACCGTTTCAGCCGTGTGGTGCCTGAGCTGCCAGGTACCGAAGCCCAGCGAGGGCATTTCCGTACCGGTGTGCAGGCTCACCGTGGAATCGGCCGCGCCCGACACCGGCGCTGCGTATTCCGGCTGATGGGCGCGAAGCAGCGACTTGGGGGAAGCGGCCATGCGATCAGGCTAAGGGCGCCGCGCGACGGGCACCATAGCCGACACTACGTAGTGGCTGTGGGCGCGCTCCGACCACGCGTCGCCGGTAGTCTGCAGCGCCTTCAGGCCACCACGCCGAACAGGGTACCCATGCTCGCGGTGATGGCCAGTGCCAGTGCGCCCCAGAATGTCACGCGTAACATGCCCTTCAATGCATTGGCGCCGCCGGCGCGCGCCGCCAGCGCGCCTAACAAGGCCAGCAGCAACAGCGTGGCGACCGAGATCACCAGCACCAGGCGGCTCGCGGGGAACAGCGGAACCAGGATCAGCGGCAGCGCCGCGCCCACGGTGAAACTCGCCGCGGACGACAGCGCGGCCTGGATGGGCCGCGGCGCCGTCACTTCGGAGATGCCCAGTTCGTCGCGCGCGTGTGCGCCCAACGCGTCGTGGGCCGTGAGCTGCTCGGCCACCTGTCGCGCCAGCGAGGCATCCAGGCCGCGCGATACGTAGATGGACGCCAGTTCGCGCAATTCCGCCTCGGGTGATTCGTGCAGCTCGGCGCGCTCCCGCGAGAGATCGGCGTTCTCCGCGTCGGACTGGGTGTGCACGGAGACGTATTCACCCGCGGCCATCGACATGGCGCCCGCCAGCAGCCCCGCCAGACCCGACAACAGGATGGTCGTCGTGTCGGTGCCCGCCGCGGCCACGCCGACGATGAGCGCCGCCGTCGACACGATACCGTCGTTCGCGCCCAGCACCGCCGCGCGCAGCCAGCCCACCCTTGCCGTGCGGTGATGTTCCTTGTGTCGTGACGTTCTTGCCATCGGCGCCTCCTGGGTGCGCCAAGCCTAACGTAATGGCTGCCGAATTTTTACAAGACGGACCCCGAGGCCAAAACAAGAATGCGCCCATGAGTACCAACCAGCCGCTGACCGGATCGTTGTCCCGCGGGCTCGTGGCCTATCTTGCCGCCGCCCTCGCGGGGTACGTGCTCGCCATCGTGTTCGCCACCAGTGCGAATCTCGTCAACCTTGCTGGCATCGGCGCGCGCATCGGCGTCGGCGACGCCCTGCGCACCTATCTGTTCGACCTCTGGGGCATGACGCCGCGATTCACCGAGCTGGCGCGCTACGGCAATGTGTTGCTGATCGGGTTCGCCGTCGCGTTTCCGGTGGCCGCGGGGGTGCGCTGGCTGGTGTCGCGTGCCGGCAGCGTGGGGCCACGTATCGCGCCCTTCCTGTTTCCATTGGCCGGCGCCGTCGCGCTGGGTACGGGCCTGACCATCATGTTCCAGCAATACGAAGTCACGGCCGTCGCGGGCGCTCGCGGCCATGGATTCTGGGCGCAATGCGTGGCCGGCGCGATCGCCGGACTGGTGTTCCAGCGGGTGCTGCTGAAGCGGTGGGCGCGATGAAGCGTGGAATCGCAGGGTTGTTAGCGGCGACTACGCTGTTCATCCAGGCGGTCAACGCGCAGGAACTCAAGGTCGAGGTGCTCGCGGACAAGCTCGAAAACCCGTGGGGACTGGCCTATCTGCCCGACGGACGCATGCTGCTGACCGAGCGCGTCGGCCGGCTCACCTTGCGTGACGCTGCCGGCGCGCTGATCTCGGAAATC
>JAQSWD010000023.1 GCA_029266835.1 Steroidobacteraceae bacterium | reverse complement strand
GCCGTGATGCAGATGGACACCACCACGCAGCAGAACGCGGCGCTGGTGGAAGAAGCCGCCGCGGCCAGCCAGGCCATCGTCGAGCAGGCGCAGGCGCTGAATGCGCTGGTGTCGCGCTACGACGTGGGTGGTGAAGCCACCGATGTGGTCCGCACGGAACGCCGTTCCAAAGACCGCCCCTGGACGAGCGCGAGGCCAGCGGCCAAAGCCACGCAGGCCAAGGCGCCGGTCAAGCGCGCCGTTGCCAACGGCGGCTCCGACTGGAGTGAGTTCTAAGCCCCGCCGAGGGCGCGCGCCATGCCAGCCGTGTACACACGAACCCCGCGAATGGCCGCGATTGCGTCCTGTCTGGCCTCCTTCTCGCTGAACGCGTCATTCGCGGGTGACATCCGGCGCAACTCCACCGGTGGTCTCGGTGCCGGCAACGGCTGCAACCTGTACGAATCATCGGTGGAGTTCAGCTTCGGCAGGAGCAGCCACGCGCTGCGCGCCGGTGTGCTCGACCTGTACGCCGAGTTCGACACTCCGGTGACGCAGGGAATCTTCACCGCCTCGCCGTTCGGCATCGGCACGGAGGTCTCGCAGACGGGCGCGCGGGGGCCGGGCGTATGGCCCACCACCGGGCTCGGACTGCGCGCGGCCGGTGAATTCACCGAGAGTCTGCATTGGCGCTTCAGCGCATACGATGGCGCTCCAGGCACCGACTGCGGTTTCGAACTGACACGCGAACGAAACCGGCAATTGACCGCGCACCGCAATTCCGCGCCGGGCGATTCGAACGCGCTTATGCAATGAGAACGACTACCCCATGAACGATTTCATCGCCAGACTTCCACTGCGCGGAAAATTCCTGCTGATCGCGGTCGCAATGCTGGTGCCCATCACGGTGTTGTCCTTCATCACGGCGCGCCTGGAGCTCGAAAAGATCGGCGTCGCGCGCCACGAAGGCGAGGGGCTCGACTGGGCCTCCGAGCTCATCACCATCGCGGCCAACCTGTCGGAGTACCGCGAACATGCCATCGCGGTGACCGGGGGCGCTGACAACGAGCGCGGCGAGATGATGGAGCATGCCGATGCCATCAAGCAGGCCGCGACCAGGCTCGATGCACTGACCAAGGACGGCAACGAGGAATTCATCACGGCGTCGGGATGGGTGGAACTCGCACCGCGCGTGCGCGAAGCCATCGATGGAGAGGGCTCCAGCGCCAGCCAATTGCGCGCCGGCCCGCCGCTGATCGCTGATCTGCACCTGAAGGTCATGGCGGTGAGCGAGCAGTCCGAGTTGATCCTTGATCCGGGCGCGGACACCTATCCACTCATGTCGAGCGCGCTGTTCGATCTGCCCATGGGAGTGGAAGCGCTGGCCAGCGCACGCCGCGCCATGGACCTGATCGGCAGCGGCGATGACAGTGTCAGCAATCACGCTCAGCTCGCCGCGGCGGCCGCCGAGGCGCGCATCCGTTTGGGCAGCGCCATGCACTGGCTGGCGGACAATTACGCGCGCAACGTGATCATCGAGTCCAAGATCCCCGCCACGGCGCAGCAACTCTCCAGGAAGATCGACGCGGCATTCGAAGCCATCAAAGCCGGCGCGCGTGACGGCGTCGACGGCGAGGCAGCCCGCAAGATGTCGGGAGAGATCGAGGTCCTTACTGAAGACCTTTCCGCGTTGCGCGAGAAAGTGGACGCCGAACTTTCCATGCTCCTGACCCGGCGGGCAACCCATAGGCGGTACGTGCTGGCGGCCGAATGCGTGCTGGTGCTCACGTTCATCGCGCTCGCGTTCTGGGTACAGACGCGGGTGACGCGCTACATCTCCCGCAAGCTCGATGACGCCAACGACGTGTTCGAAAGGCTCCAGCATGGCAAGTTCGACAACGAGATCGGCGAGCAGCCGGGCGATGAGCTCGGCGCATTGCTGAACGCCCTGGGCATCATGCAGGGCGCATTGATGGCGCGGGTCGAGTCCGATCGCGCGGCGGCCGATGCCGATCGTGCGCGCGCGGTGGCCAGCGAGCGAATCAAGCAGGCGCTGGATTCCTCGTCGGTCAACGTCGTGGTCGCCGACGAGAATTTTGACGTCATCTACCTGAACCCCGCGGCCCAGAAGCTCATGTCGGGTGCGCAGGCAGATTTCCGCCAGGCGCAGCCGCGATTCGACGCCGCGCGCATGGTGGGCAGCAACATCGAAGTGTTCTACCCGGGGGGCGCCCGACAGCGCGACGCGCTGGCCTCGCTGCGCGAAGCCAACACCGCGCAGATCGTCGTGGGCACGCGCACCTTCCAGACCATCTCCAGCCCCATTGTCGGCAGCAATGGCGCGCGCATCGGCACCGTGGTCGAGTGGCTTGA
This sequence comes from Steroidobacteraceae bacterium, assembly GCA_029266835.1. Lineage (GTDB taxonomy): Bacteria > Pseudomonadota > Gammaproteobacteria > Steroidobacterales > Steroidobacteraceae > CADEED01. Next base: position 22,503 of record JAQSWD010000023.1, on the reverse strand, counting down.
CCGCACGCAGGAAGTGGCGGCCGAGAAGGAAATCGGTGCGCTCGTGGATGCGGTGGCCGAAGGCCAGCTCGATCAGCGCATCTCGCTGCACGGCAAGTCGGGATTTTTCGAAGTGCTGGCCAAGGGACTCAATGGCGTGGTCGGCACGGTCAGCGACGTGGTCGCCGAAACCCGCACGCTGGTGCGGAGCGCCAACGATGGCGATCTCACGCGCAGCATGACCCTGGAAGGCCGGCCCGGCCTGTTCGTGTCGATCGGCGCCGGCGTCAATTCGCTGGTCGCGAACATGGCGAAGGTGGTGTCGCAGGTGAAGCAAATGGCCATGCAGGTGCAGACCGGTGCGGAGGAGATTTCGCGCGGCAACATCGACCTGTCATCACGCACCGAACAGCAGGCGTCGAACCTCGAGGAGACTGCGTCGTCGATGGAAGAAATGACCTCCACGGTAAAGCAGACCGCCGACAACGCCGGCCAGGCGAATCAGCTGGCCCTGGCCGCGCGGCAGCAGGCGGAAAAGGGCGGCGCGGTGGTGAACTCGGCCGTGGCTGCGATGGGCGGCATCAACGATGCCAGCCGGAAAATCGCCGACATCATCGGTGTCATCGACGAGATCGCCTTCCAGACCAATCTGCTGGCGCTCAATGCCGCGGTGGAAGCCGCGCGCGCGGGTGAGCAGGGACGCGGCTTCGCGGTGGTGGCCACTGAAGTGCGCAACCTCGCGGGCCGCTCGGCAACCGCCGCCAAGGAGATCAAGGCGCTGATCCAGGACAGCGTCGCGCGCGTCGAGCACGGCAGCAAGCTCGTTGACGAGTCCGGCCGGACGCTGGACGAGATCGTCAGCGCGGTGAAGAAAGTGACGGAAATCGTCGCCGAGATCGCCGCCGCTTCGCGCGAACAATCCAGCGGCATCGAACAGGTCAACAAGGCCATCATGCAGATGGACACCACCACGCAGCAGAACGCGGCGCTGGTGGAGCAGGCCGCGGCGGCAAGCCAGGCCATCGTCGAGCAGACGCATTCTCTGTCCGCGATGGTTTCGCAATATCACGTGCAGGACGATCCTCGCGGCCGAACCCTTTCTTTCGACGATCGTGATTCCACCTCGGAGGCCGCGTGATGAGTGCCGGAGCCGCCATGGCGATTCGCGAGCAGGGTGAGGCCGAGGCCGCGAGCTTCGCGCAGTTTCTCACCTTCGTCTGCGCGGGCGAGGAATATGGCGTCGCCATACTCTGCGTGCAGGAGATCAAGGGCTGGGACGGCGTGACGCGCGTGCCCTATGCGCCGAGCTACCTGCTGGGCGTGATGAATCTGCGCGGGGTCATCGTACCGGTGATCGATCTGCGCACGCGCTTCGGCCTGCAGGCCCGCGCACCGGACAGCTCCAGTGTCGTCATCGTGGTGCGTGTACACACCAACATCGGCGAGAAGACCGCCGGCATCGTGGTCGACGCGGTGTCCGAGGTGTACAGCATTGCGCCGGAGAACATCAAGCCCACACCCGAGCTCGGCGCCGCGTCCGACCGGGCCTGCGTTCAGAACCTTGCCAGCATCGACGAAAAGATGGTGATGCTGCTGGACATCGACAGGTTGGTGGCCACGTGCATCGCGGCGCCCGAGGCCGCGGGTATACGCTGATGCTGACGCCGACTTCCGCTACGGGCACATTCGCGAACGACTTCCAGTTGTCGCAGGCGGAGTTCGACCGCATCCGTGTGCTGGTGCGCGAACATACCGGCATCGCGCTTTCCGAGAGCAAACGGCAGCTGGTCTATGGCCGGCTGGCGCGACGGCTGCGCGCGCTCAAGCTGGGCAGTTTTTCCGACTACATCCTGCTGCTCGAGAAAGGCGAGCCCGCCGAACTCGAGGAGTTCACCAATGCGGTGACCACCAACCTCACTTCGTTTTTCCGCGAGCCGCATCACTTCGAATTCCTGGCGCAGCAGATGCTGCCGGAGGCGCTGAAGCGCAACACCGGGCTGCGCCGCCTGCGCATCTGGTGCTGCGCGGCCTCGACCGGCGAGGAGCCGTATTCCATCGCCATGGTGCTGCGCGAGGCGCAGGAAAGCCTGAAGGGCTGGGACACCAAGCTGCTGGCCACCGACCTGGATTCGAACGTGCTCGCGCACGGCAAGCGAGGCGTGTACGGCCATGACCGGTTCGCCGGCATGTCAAGCAACCGTGTCTCGCGCTTCTTCGACGAAGTGCGGGACGGCAAGGACAACAAGCTCAGCGCCAGCGGCGATTTGCGCAGCCTGGTCACCTTCAAGCAGCTCAATCTCATGCACGAATGGCCCATGAAAGGTCCGTTCGATGCGATTTTCTGCCGCAACGTCATCATCTATTTCGACAAGGACACGCAGCGCGCGCTGTTCGAGCGCATGGCCGCGCTGCAGCGTCCCGGCGACTACCTGTTCCTCGGGCATTCGGAAAGCCTGTATCGCGTCTGCGATCGCTACGAACTCATCGGCCGCACCATCTACCGTCGTTTGCCGGACTGACCATGAGCAAGAAGATCAAAGTCCTCGTGATCGACGATTCGGCGCTGGTGCGCCAGATCCTGGTCGAGATACTGAAGGCCGCGCACGACATCGAAGTCGTGGGTACGGCCAGCGACCCTTTCGTGGCGCGCGAGCGCATCAAGGAATTGAACCCGGACGTGCTCACGCTCGACGTGGAAATGCCGCGCATGGATGGCATCACCTTCCTCTCGAATCTCATGCGGCTGCGGCCCATGCCCGTGGTGATGGTGTCCTCGCTGACCGAGCGCGGCGCCGAGACCACGTTGAAGGCGCTGGAGCTGGGTGCGGTCGATTTTGTCTCCAAACCGAAAGTGGACGTGGCCGGCACGCTGGCCGATTTCAGCGAAGAGATACTGACCAAGATCCGCACGGCCGCGGGCGCGCGGGTAGTCGCGCGATCGGGTGCCGTGGCCTACGTGGTTCCCAAACATTCCGCCGACGCCATCATTCCGGCGGCCGGCGCCGCGGCCGCGCCGCCGGCGCGCCGCATGCTCCGGACCACGGATCGCATCATCGCCGTTGGCGCGTCCACCGGCGGCACCGAGGCTATCCGCGAATTCCTCATGGGCCTGCCGGCCGATTGCCCGGCCATCGTGATCGCGCAGCACATCCCCGCGGCTTTCAGCGCGCCGTTCACGCGCCGCATGGATTCGCTGTCGCGCCTGTCGGTATGCGAGCCGCACGATGGGCAGTACATCATGCCCGGGCATGCCTACATCGCGCCCGGCGGCAAACACCTGCTGGTGGAGCGCGATGGCGCGCGTTACCGCTGCCGGCTCAACGACGGCCCGCCCGTCAACCGTCACTGCCCGAGCGTGGATGTGTTGTTCCGATCGGTGGCGCAGAACGTCGGTCCGAACGCGGTGGGCGTCATCCTCACCGGCATGGGCGACGACGGCGCGCGGGGTTTGAAAGAGATGCGTGACGCGGGTGCGCCCACGATCGCGCAGGACGAGGCCAGCAGCGTGGTCTGGGGCATGCCCGGCGCCGCGGTGAAGCTGGGAGCAGTGGAGGAAATCCTCCCGCTGAACAAGGTGGCGGAGGCCGTGATGCGCCTGGCCGAGACGGCCGGCGCGCAATCGGTCGCCGCCACGAATTGAGAAATGGAGAGGGCAATGACGCGAACGATCATGACCGTGGATGACTCCACCTCGATGCGGCAGATGGTGAAAGCCACGCTGCAATCGGCCGGCTACGGTGTCGTGGAAGCCGCCGACGGGCAGGAGGCGCTCGACTACGCGCGCGAGAACTCCGTCGACCTGGTGATCTCGGATGTGAACATGCCGCGCATGGACGGGATCACGCTGGTCCACGAACTGCGTGCGTTGTCCACCTACCGGCTGACGCCGCTGTTGCTGCTGACCACCGAGTCCAGCCAGGAAAAGAAGATGGAAGGCAAACGGGCCGGCGCAACGGGCTGGATCGTCAAGCCCTTCAATCCCACGCAGTTGCTCGCCACACTGCAGAAGCTGCTCTGACTGTCGACGCACGATGGACAATGGCGCCTCCAATCCTCTGCCTTCGATACCGTTAGCCGCGGTACTCGAGCTCGTCGCCATGCAGCTCGAAGTGGCCATGCAGAACGCCGCCTCGCAGGCCGAGCGTCTGTCGGCGTCGGTGGCGGCGTTCACGGTCATCGGCGCGCGCATGCGCGCGACCAACGATCCGACGTTGATGGCATTCGCCAGGTCCATCGAAGATGAAGCCGGCCGCGCCATGATGGCCATGCAGTTTCACGATCAGCTCGCCCAGCGCGTGACCCATGTGCGCGACGCATTGGGCGACGTCCACGACGAACTGCTCGCCGGGAACTCGCCGCGATGGGACGAACTGGTGGCCAAGATGCGTGCCCACTACACCATGGAAGACGAGCGCCGGCTGTTCGATCTCGTGATGTGGGCGTTCCCCGGCGCCACCGCACAGCGCCGTGAAGAAGCGCTGACCAGCAGCGTGGAGCTGTTCTGAATGGTCACCCGGAAGTCCGTCAGCGCCGGGCACACGGGCATACACGGCAAGCTCGGCCGGGTTGCGCCCAATGACGCGCAGCCCGAGCCGGCATTGCCGCAGTTCGAACACATCTCCCGCTACTGGGATTCCGAGCATTCCACGTTCACCGCTCGCCTGCTGCCCGGTGAGTACTACGTCACCCGGCATCCGGAGATGATCTCCACGGTGTTGGGCTCCTGCGTGTCGGCGTGTATCCGCGACTCGCGCCTGGGTTATGGCGGCATGAACCATTTCATGTTGCCACTGGACGGATCCCTGGGGCAGAGCGTCTGGGGCTCGGCCAACAGCGCCGCCACGCGTTACGGCAACGTGGCCATGGAGCGCCTGATCAACGACATCCTCAAGCTTGGCGGCAGGCGCGAGAACCTCGAGATCAAGCTGGTGGGCGGCGGCCGCGTCCTGGCCGAGATGACCACCGACATCGGCGCACGCAACATCGATTTCGTGCGGGCTTACGTGGCCGCCGAAGGCTTCAAGGTGCTGGGCGAAGACCTGGGCGACATCTTCCCGCGCAAGGTGGTGTATTTCCCGCAGACCGGCCGCATCCGCGTGCGCAAGCTGGTCTCCGGCCGCGATGAGTCGCTGGCGGCGCGCGAACGGCAGTACCTGCAGCAGCTCGATGCCAAGCCGGTCGAGAACGAAGTCGAGCTGTTCTGAACATGAACCGCGAGTCGCTACTCCGTCCGGCGGCTGCGGCGAGCCCGCTGCAGATCGCCGAAGCCACCGGGCAGTTCACGCGGGATCTGACCGCGGAGCTTTCGAGCGATTCCCTGGAGCTGCCCAGTTTTCCCGAGATTGCCCTGCGCGTGCGCAATGCATTGGGCAATGCCGACATCGGCGTGGACGACGTGGTGCGCATGGTCGGCGCCGAACCGTCGCTCGCGGTGCGCCTGCTGCAGCTCGCGAATTCGGTAGCTCTGAATCCTTCCGGGCAGCGCATCACTGCGCTGCGCATGGCCATCGCGCGCATCGGCTTCAACCTGGCGCGCAGCGCGACCATCGCCTTCGCCATGTCGCAGATGCGTCGTGCGGAGGCCTGGCACGGGCTCGAAGTGCGGTTCCGTGAGCTGTGGGAAGACGGCGCGCTTCTCGCGGCCACCAGTCATGCGGTGGGCAAACGCGTGCAGGGCGTGAACGCCGACCTCGCCATGTTCGCCGGCATGCTGCATGCGGTGGGAAAGCTGTTCGTGCTCACGCGCCTGCATCGGTTCCCCATCCTGCTGAATGACTCCGCGGTGTACGCCGACATCGAACGTATGTGGCATGCGCCGGTGGCGCGCGCCATCCTCACGCGCTGGGAACTCGGCGCCGAGATCGTATCGGCCGCCGCCGACTACGAATCCGCTGCGCAGGCCAGGGCGGGGCAGGCCGACCTTCGCGATGTGTTGTTCGCCGCCCGGTACATCGGCAGCCTGCGGCCTTCCGCGCCCGAGCCCGATGCCGGGGTTTTCGCGACGCCACCTTTTCAGCGGCTGGGCCTGGATCCGGCGCTTTGTGGCGACGTGTTGGGGGCGTCCGCCACCGAGATCGCCTCCTTGCGGGCCGCGCTGCTCGATTGAGGTTTTACATATCGCCCACTCGGGTGTCTGGCCGGGGTTCGCCGGGCGTTGCCGCGGCAAGATCACGGTCGCCCGGGGTGCGTCGCTCACATTCGGGGGCCGGCGGTTAAATAGTCCGTCGCTGTGACCGATAACCAACATCATGAGCTTTGATTTCGTTTCAGCGCCCGGGGGTTCGGCGAACCCTGCGACAGCTGCCGTCCGTTCGGCGGAAGAGGCGCGTCTCGTGCAGGCGCTGACGCTGGAGCTCGCTGGCGAAAAGATCGACCTGCCGAGCTTTCCGGAAGTGGCGGCGCGCGCGCGCAAGGCGCTGGCGAACGACGCGGTCGAAATCGAGGACGTGGTGCGCATCATTTCGGCCGAGCCGGCGCTGGCCGCACGCCTGTTGCAGCTGGCGAATTCTGCGGCGCTGAACTCCAGCGGCCGGCGCATCGCCGATCTGCGCCAGGCGCTGTCGCGCATCGGTTTCAACATGGCGCGCAGCGCCACGATCGCCTTCGCGATGTCGCAGCTGCGCCGCGCGGAAGCCTACAAGGGTCTCGAACAGCCGCTGGACGAGTTGTGGCAGTGGTCGGCGCATGTCGCCGCCGTCAGCCACGTGATCGCCAAGCGGTTCACCCGCGTCAATGCCGACACCGCCATGCTCTCCGGCGTATTGCACGGCATCGGCAAGCTCTATCTTCTGACCCGCGCCGCGCGGTTTCCGCGCGTGCTGGAAGATGCGTCCACCTACCAGCGCATCGTCGAGCAGTACCACGGCCGCGTGGCGCAGGCCATCCTGCGCAACTGGGAGATGCCCGACGAGGTGGTCGAAGCCGTGGTGTCCTGCGAGAAACACGATCGCGAGCACGAAGGCACGACGGATCTCACCGATGTATTGACCGTGGGCAGCGTGCTGGCCGCATTGGGCCCGAGCCCCGTGGCCGAGCAGATGTTGTTCCTGGGCATGCCGGCCGCGCGTCGCATGAAGCTCGATGCCGCGGGTTGCGTGGTCGCACTCAAGGAATCACACGACGAAATCGTTTCGTTGCGCCAGGCGCTCGGCACATGAGCGAAACCAGCGCCACCTCCACCGTCGAAATGCGGGCTCTGCCGAACACCGTCGTGTTCGGCTTCGTCCGCTCGCTGGCCACCGAACTGTCCAAGGGGCAGGTCGAACTGCCGTCAGTGCCGGAAGTGGTGATCAAACTGCAGCGCACCCTGGCCGACGAGAACGTGAACAACGAGACGGTGGTCCTCGTGGTGGGCGCCGAGCCCATGTTGGCCGGCAAGCTCATGAACATGGCCAATTCCGCGGCCCTCAACTCTTCCGGCCGCAAGATCGCCGACCTGCGCACGGCGGTGGCGCGCGTCGGGTTCAACATCGTCCGCTCGGCCGCGCTGACCTTCGCCGTCGAACAATTGCGCAAGGTGGAGGAGTTTCAGCACCTGCGCGGGCCGCTCGACGACCTCTGGAAGAACAGCGTGCAGATCGCCGCGCTGTGCCACGTGCTGGCGCGCCGTTTCACTTCGCTCAATGGTGATGCCGCGCTGCTGGCCGGCCTCATGCACAACGTGGGGCGCATCTACATCCTCACGCGCGCCAGCCTGAACCCGGCGCTGATCGCCGACCGGCTGACGTACAACTCCATGGTGCGCGACTGGCACGCGAACGTGGGCAAGGCCGTGCTGGAGAACTGGCGCGTGGCCGAGGAAATCGTCGAAGCGGTGACAGGTTATGAAGACCTCGATCGCGAGGCGCGCGGACCGGTGACGCTGACCGACGTGTTGTCGCTCGCGGTGCTGCTCGAACAGAAGAGCCGGCAGGTCGCGCCGGAACCGGACGACAAGTTTCTGAAAGGGCTGAAGCGCCTGCAGCTTCAGCCAGGCGACTGCAACAGTGTGCTCGAGGAGTCGGCGGAGGAAATCGCCGCGCTCAAGGCTGCCCTGGGTGGCTGAGTGGGTTGGGTAAGGAGAAAGGCATGCCATCCATGGCGTTAGGGACGACAACGATCGAGAACATCGTCGCGCACGATGCGGCGGCGCTGGAAAAGGATCTGGCCTCGATTCGCATGGACTCGCAGGTCACACTGCCGGGCGTGCCGCAGATCGTGACCCGGTTGCAGCAGATGCTCGCGGATCCGGAAACCGGCATTACGCAGTTGATCCCCGTGATCAACTACGAACCCATACTCGTGGGGCGCGTGCTGCAGATGGCCAACTCGGCGGCGCTGAACCCCACGCGCAAGCAGATCACCGATGTCCGATCGGGAATCACCCGCGTAGGTTACGACCTGCTGCGCTCGGCCACGCTGGCATATGCGATGCGGCAGCTGTCGCAGGCGCATTCGGTGAAAGACATCCGCCCGCACCTGGAAGCACTCTGGGAGCGCAGCGCCTGGACCGCCGCCGTTTCGTACGTCATCGCCCGCAAGTTCACGACGGTCAATCGTGACATCGCCTTCCTGGGCGGGCTCATGCATGGCGTGGGCAAGCTGTTCGTCCTCACGCGGGCGGCTCACTATCCGTTCGTGTTGCGCGATCGAACGAAGTACGCCGGCATCCTGCGCAAGTGGCATGCCCCGTTCGCACGGGCCATTCTCAACGGCTGGCGCATCAATGCCGAGGTCATCGAGGCCGTGGTGCAGTACGAGAATCTCAATCGCGAAGTGGTCGGCACCGAAGCCGATCTCACCGACATCCTGGCGACCAGCTATCTGGTCGTGGGCCACACGGGACGCATGCAGGATCTGTCGATGACGGTGGAGAAGATAGCCGCGTTCTCACGCCTGCGGCTGGACATCATGGCGGTGGAAGAGACACTGGAACAGTCTCGCGAAGAAATAGAAGACCTGCGGCTGGCCTTGCGCTAGCCGATCCGGTTCCCGTTTCCGTGCCCCAGAATCTCGCCAAGGTCGCGCTGCTCGCGGCTCTCTACTTCCTGTCGGGCAAGCTGGGTCTCACGCTGGCCGTGCCGCCCGGTTACGCCACCGTGATCTGGCCGCCCTCCGGCATCGTTCTGGGCATGTTGCTGTTGTACGGGCGCGGTCTTGCTCCCGGTGTGTTCCTGGGTTCCTTCCTGCTCAACGCGATGGTGGGGCATTCGTTTCCGGATCTGCCCACGATGCGCGAATTGCCGCTGGCCGCCTGCATCGCCACGGGCGCGACGGCGCAAGCCTTGCTGGCACGGGCGCTCATCGTCCACTGGTTCGGACAACCCATCCGCCTGCGGCGGCTTACGGATGTGATGCGGCTGGTCGTGGTGGCTCTGCCGCTGGGCTGCCTGGTGTCGCCGACGGTGGGCGTCCTTTCCATGTTCATCTTCGGTGGCGTGTCGTCGGCCGAGATCGCCGACAACTGGCTCACCTGGTGGACCGGCGACATGTTCGGCGTCCTGGTGTTCCTCCCTCTGACGCTGATCGTCAGCGGCCGCACGGCAATGATGTGGCGCGACCGCGCGGTGCGCGGCCTCCAGGCCATCAGTCTCATGCTGCTGGTTCTGCCGCTGGGTCTCACCTTCATCGCGTGGAAATCGCTGGCCGAAGCCACCTACCGGCAGAGCCAGGCGCATTTCGAATCCCTGGCCAAGGAAAGCGGCCAGGCCATCCAGACTCGTCTTGCCACGTATGCCAGCGCCACGCGCAGCGGCGCGGGCGTCTTCCAGAGCTCGGAGTTCGTGTCGGCCGACGAGTGGCGGACTTTCATCGACGCGCTGCGGCTCCAGGACGACTACCCCGGTTTGTCAGGACTGGGCTGGATCGAGGGTGACACCATCGCGTACCTGGAACCCGAGCAGGTCAAAGGTGTCGCGGTCGGCACGAATATCGCCAGTCTGCCGGCGATACGCGAGGCCGCCGGACGCGCGGCTGCCAGCGGCGTGGCGGCGCTGACGCCTCAAATGCTGCTGAGCCGTGACGACGAATTTTCGCCAGGCTTCCTGCTGCTGCAGCCCGTGTATCGTGCCGATGTGCGGCTGGACTCCGCTGAGCTCCGGCGCCAGGCCCTGCGCGGTTTCGTGTTCACGCCTTTCCGGGCGCGCGACTTCTTCGCCGATCTCACGCCCAGCCAGGGCCGGCGCATGGACCTGACGTTGTTCGACGGTTCGGTCGAAGGTGGCCAGGCGGTCTTCAGCACCCGGGTTGGAAACCTTGCGCCGCGCTACAGCGTGCAGCGGCACATCGGCGCCTTCGGCACCCGGTGGACACTGCTGTGGCAGAGCACGCTGGAGTTCGAGCGCTCCGAAAGTGCTGGTGGAGCACACTTCGTCTTGCTGGGCGGGTTGCTGTTCACCGGTCTGTTCGCGGTATTGCTCCTGGTGTATGGCTCTGGGCGGAAGGCCGTGCAGCCCGGAGACCCGCTGGAGCAGCCGCTGATCCTGCCGCTGGCGACCTTCGCGCTGGTGGCCAGCGGCAGCCTCGCGGCCTGCGCGGTCTTGTCCCATGCCGAGAATGCGCGCATCCATTCACAGGTCGATGCCCAGACCCGGCGCCTCGAGTCGGAGCTCGATCGTTCGGTACGCACGCGCCTGCACCAGTTGCGTCGCATGGCGCATCGATGGACGTCCGGCGGCGGTACGCCCTATGTGGTGTGGCGCAACGATTCGCTCGACCTGATCCGGCAGATTGATGGGCTCGAGCAGGTTCAGTGGATAGGCTCCGACTACCATCTGCACTGGACCGAGGGAAGCCGGCGCCGCGGCTGGGTGGACGCCTTCGACTCACGCAACAACGCCGGACACCTCAAGAACCTCGCGCAAAGCGCGGAGCAAGGTGTCACTTATGTCACCGAACCTCGCGACATCGCACGCGGTGAGACGGCCTTCCTGGTCTACGTGCCGGTGGCCCGCGAGGGCCGCTTCGACGGGTTCATCGCCGGGGTGTTCGCCAGCCGCGATTTCTTCGGCGAGGTCATCCAGGCCATCGATGGCGACGACTTCGCCGTCACCGTCGACTACGGCGCGCATACCCAGTTCGATGACGCGGAAATCGCGGCGGCGAATGCCGAGTGGAAACGCGAGGGTGGCTTCAAGGTGAACGACCGGCTCTGGACGTTCACCGTCGGGCCGACGCAGCGCTTCGTGGATGAACAGCAGACCTCGCTGCCGGCCATCGTGCTGATGACCGGCCTGCTCATCGCTTTCCTGTCCGCCTTCCTGGTGCGCTACGTTCAGGCTTCGCGTCTCAAGGCGGCGCACATGCTGGCCTCGGCGCAGGCGCTGACGTTCAGCGAACAGCGATATGAACTGGCGCTGCGCGGCATGAGCGTGGGCCTGTTCGACTGGGACATCACCACCAATGACGTCTTCCTCTCACAGCGGTGCCGCGACATCCTGCGCATCAGCGACGCGGATTTCGCGGCCAAGTACACCGGTTTCACTTCCCGTCTGCATCCCGAGGACCGGCCGGCCGTCGACCGGATGCTGGCGGGCCATCTGAAGAAGCAGAACCCTTTCGACATCGAATTCCGGATACGCCGCGACGATGGCGAATACGTCTGGGTGCACAGCTACGGCCAGGCGCAGTTCGATGCCGACGGTTTCGCCAGCCGCATGGCGGGCTCGATGCAGGACATCACGCTGCAGAAGCAGCAGTCGCAGGAGCTGGAGCGCTCGGGCGCGCAGTTGCGATTGCTGGTGCAGAATGCGCCCGCGGCCATCGCGATGTTCGACCGCGACATGCGCTACATCATGACCAGCCCGCGCTGGATCCAGGATTACGGGCTCGACGGCCGCGACATCACCGGCATGAGCCACTACGACGTATTCCCCGAGATCCGCGACATGCCACGCTGGCTGGATATCCACCAGCGCGCCCTGCGCGGCGAAAGTTTCGGCATCCGCGAGGATTCCTGGATTCGCGCCGACGGGCGGCAGGAATATCACCAGTGGGCCATTCATCCCTGGCAGGACGCCGAAGGCAACGTGGGTGGCATCGTCATGTTCACGGAGGTGATCACGGCGCGAAAGCTGGCCGAGGCGGCATTGCGCACCAGCGAGGCGATGAACCGCGCGGCCATGGACAAGGCGCCCATCGGCAAGGCGCTGGTGCAGCCCGACGGCAAATTCGTCAAGGTGAATCCGGCGATGTGCCAGCTGCTGGGATACACCGAACAGGAATTGCTGGAGCGTGACTTCCAGGGGCTCACGCATCCCGATGATCTTTCCGCCGATCTCGCGCACCTGCGCAACCTGCTGGACGGAAAGATCACCGGCTACCAGATGGAGAAGCGCTACTTCCATCGCGACGGCCGAGTGATCTGGGCGCAGCTCTCGGTGTCGGCCGTTCGCCAGCCCGATGGCGTCCTGGAATATCTCGTGTCGCAGGTCCAGGACATCACCGAGCGCAAGAACATGGATCGCACGAAGGACGAATTCCTCTCGGTGGTCAGCAACGAGTTGCGCGCGCCGCTGGCGGCGATCCGCGACTCGCTGTGCGAAATCGCCGCGGCCCGCGATGTGTCGTTGCCCGAGTCGTTGCAGCAGGTGTTCGATGCCTGCCGCGCCAACTGCGAACGCGCCGGTGCCTTGGTCGAGGAGATCGTCGATCTCGAACGGCTCACCGCCGGGCAGATGCGTTTCGATTTCAAGGACGAGTCCATCGCCGGGATCACGCACCATGCCGTATCCGTGAACCCGGCTTTCGCGCGCATCACGCTGCGCGAGATCGACCCCGGCCTCGTGGTGTACGTGGACACGGCCAGGTATGGCCAGGTGCTGTCCAACCTGCTGCACAACGCCGCGAAGTTCTCACCGCCGGGCAGCGCCATCGAGGTGGGTGCCGAGCTGCGTGGCGAATGGGTGCGCGTCTACGTCCGCGACCAGGGCGAGGGCATTCCCGACGAATTCCGTGCGCGCATTTTCCGCAAATTCGCGCATGCCGAGTCCGATGGCAGGGGCACGGGGCTGGGCCTGTACCTGACCCGGCAGATGGTCGAGCAGATGCGGGGGACCATTGGCTTCGTCAGCCAGGTGGGTGAGGGCAGTACTTTCTGGGTGGAATTCCCGCGGGTCTCGCGCAGCGCGAATCGAATGACCGCCTGAAGAACCCGGAGTGGCGACCGGACCGGGTTCCACCACATACTGGCCTACCCGACCCGATGCCAACAAAAGGGCCACTCTTTATATATATGCAGCCCGAAAACGTCCGCACCGCGACCGACGCCCGCCGCATCGTCGAGGAGCGCAAGCTCGATCACGTCAAAGTCGGTGTCTTCGACAACGATGGAATCATGCGCGGCAAGTACATGGGCCGCGACAAGTTTTTCTCCGCGCTCGACAAGGGTTTCGGCTTCTGCGACGTGGTGCTGGGGTGGGACTCGAACGACCAGCTCTACGACAACGTGAAGTACACGGGCTGGCATACCGCCTATCCGGACGCGCCGGTCCGCGTGCTGCCCGAGACCTGCCGCAACGTGCCCTTCGAGGGGAACATGCTGCTGTTCCTGGGCGAGTTCTCCGAGAAGGCCGAGGCCGTCTGCCCGCGCGCGACCCTGCGCCGCGTCCTCGAGAAGGCAAACAGTCTCGGCTACCAGGCCATCGCCGCCACCGAGTTCGAGTTCTTCATGTTCAAGGAGACGCCAGAGTCGGTGCGCGAGAAAGGCTTCCGCAATCTCACCACCATGACGCCGGGGTTCTTCGGCTACTCGGTACTGCGCTCCAGCGTACACGCCGAGTTCTATCACCAGCTGCTGAAGCTCTGTGCCGACATGCGCATTCCCATCGAAGGACTGCACACCGAGACCGGTCCCGGCGTGCTCGAGGCGGCGATCCAGTACTGCGATGCGCTCGAAGCCGCGGATCGCGGCGCGCTGTTCAAGACCTTCACCAAGATCCTCGCGCAGCGCAATGGCATGATGGCCACCTTCATGGCCAAGTGGTCCAAGGACTGGCCGGGACAGAGCGGACACATCCACACCTCGCTGCAACGCGCGTCGGATGGCAAGCCCGTGTTCCACGACGCCAGCAAGCCGCACAACATCTCTGACGAGATGCGCTGGTTCGTGGGCGGACAGCAGAGGCTGATGCCCGAGCTGCTGGCGATGGTGGCGAGTACCGTCAACAGCTACTCGCGGCTCATCCCCGGGTTCTGGGCGCCGACGTCGGCGACCTGGGGCTGCGAGAATCGAACTACCGCGTTGCGCGTGATCCCCGGCGGTCCGCACAGCCAGCGCGTGGAATACCGCATCGCCGCCGCGGACATCAATCCCTATCTCGGCATCGCGGTCGCGCTGGGCTCTGGCCTCTATGGCATCGAGCACAAGATAGAGCCGGACCCGATGGTCGAAGGCAATGCCTATGACCAGACTTTCCCGAAGGAACGTTCACTGCCGCGCACGCTGACCGAAGCGTCGGAGTGGCTGGCGAAATCGAGGGCGGGGCGCGAATTGTTCGGCGACGAATTCGTCGAGCATTTCGCCGCCAGTCGCGAATGGGAAGACCGTGAATTCCGCCGTGCCATCACCGATTGGGAAATGGCGCGTTACTTCGAGATCATCTGATGAATGCCGTCATGCAGAATTCACGCCTTCAGAAAACCATCAGCCCGGTGGATGGGCGCGTGTACGTGGAGCGGCCGCTGGCCGACCACGAGCAGATCAACGAGACGCTGCGCGTCGCCCGCCATGCCTTCACTCACTGGCGCAGTACTTCGCTGGCGGACCGCACGGCCATCCTGAAGCGCTTCTGCGACGAGTTCGAGAAGCGCGGTGCGAGCATCGCGGAGGAAATCACCTGGCAGATGGGCCGGCCGGCGCGTTACGCGCCTAACGAAGTGCGCGGCACGCTGGAGCGCGCGCGTCACATGATCGCCATCGCTCCCGAAGCGCTGGCGGACATCGACGTGGGGCCCAAGGAAAATTTCAAACGTTTCCTGCGCCGCGAACCGCTGGGCGTGGTGTTCACGGTGGCGGCATGGAACTACCCGTACCTGATCGCGGTGAACAGCGTGGTGCCGGCGCTCATGGCGGGCAACGTGGTGGTGCTCAAACACTCGGCACAGACGCCGCTGGCCGCCGAACGCTTCGCCCAGGCGCTGGATGCGGCCGGGTTGCCCAAGGGCGTGTTCCAGGTGCTGCATGCTTCGCACGAGGACACGGACAAGATCATCCGCGATCCGCGCGTGGACTTCGTCGCGTTCACGGGTTCGGTGGCGGGCGGGCACGCCGTGCAGCGTGCGGCCGCCACGCGCTTCATCGGCGTGGGCCTCGAGCTCGGCGGATGCGACCCGGTTTACGTGCGGCATGACGCCAACCTCGATCACGCCGTCGAGAACATCGTTGACGGCGCCTACTTCAACTCGGGGCAATCCTGTTGCGGTTTGCAGCGCATTTACGTGCATCACGCCGTGTACCAGAAGTTCGTCGAAGGCTTCGTCGACTTGACGCGCAAGTACGCTCTCGGCGACCCCACCGATGCCGCAACCACGCTCGGGCCACTGGTGCGCACCGCGGCCGCCGATGGCGTGCGCGCGCAGATCGCAGCCTCGATCGCCGCCGGCGCGAAGGGCGTGTTGAGCGAAGCCGCCTTCGGCAAAAGCGCGGCCGGCACGCCGTACCTCGCGCCCCAGGTGCTGCTGGAGGTGGACCACCGCATGCCGGTGATGCGCGAAGAGATCTTCGGCCCGGTGGCCGGCATCATGAAAGTGAACTCCGACGATGAAGCCGTGGATCTCATGAACGACAGCGACTTCGGGCTGACCGCGGCGGTGTGGACCGAGGACACGGATGCGGCGCTGGCGCTGGGTCAACGCGTGAACACCGGCACCTGGTTCCAGAACCGCTGCGACTATCTCGACCCGGCGCTGGCCTGGGTGGGAGTAAAGGACTCGGGCCGGGGCTGCACGCTGTCGGTAGTCGGGTACGAACATCTTACGCGGCCCAAGTCATTCCACTTGAGAGTCAGGACCACATGACGATTCCGATGAAAGGCAACTGGAACTACCCGACGCGCGTATGGGCGGGGCCCGGGCGCATCGCCGAACTACCCAAGGCTTGCGAGGAACTGGGCATCGTGCGGCCGTTGATCGTCACGGACACGGGCCTCAAGGATGCGCCCATGATCCGCGCCGCGCTCAAGCTGCTGCCGGGGTCGAAGCTGTTCGCCGACGTGCGCGGCAACCCCGTGGCCGCCAACGTCGAAGATGGTCTCAAGGCCTATGCCGCCGGCGCGCACGATGGCGTCGTGGCCTTCGGCGGCGGCTCCGCGCTGGATGCCGGCAAGGTCATCGCGTTCATGAGCGGACAGGCGCGGCCACTCTGGGATTTCGAGGACATTGGCGACTGGTGGACGCGCGCCGATCCGAAGGGCATCGCGCCCATTGTCGCCGTGCCCACCACCGCGGGAACGGGTAGTGAGGTGGGCCGCGCCGGCGTCATCCTCAATGAGGAAACGCATCAGAAGAAGATCATTTTTCACCCGAAGATGATGCCCGGCATCGTGATCTCCGATCCCGAGCTCACCGTGGGGTTGCCCGCGCACATCACCGCGGCCACGGGTTTCGACGCCTGGGTGCATTGCTTCGAGGCTTTCTGCGCGCCGGGCTTTCATCCGCTGGCCGACGGCATCGCGCTCGAAGGCATGCGGCTGATCAAGACCTATCTGCCGCGCGCCTGCCGCAATGGCGGCGACATGGAGGCGCGCTCGCGCATGCTGGCCGCCGCCAGCATGGGCGCCACCGCGTTTCAGAAGGGCCTCGGCGCGGTGCACGCCATCGCGCATCCCGTGGGTTCGTTCTTCAACACGCACCACGGCCTCACCAACGCGGTGATCACGCCGTACGTGATCGTGCACAACCGGGATGCCATTGCCGAGCGCATGAAAGTGGTTGCGCGCGTACTCGATCTGCCCAAGGCGGGTGTCGATGGCGTGCTCGAGTGGGTGCTGGCGTTCCGCAAGGAACTCAACATCCCGCACACGCTGGCGGACATCAAGGTGACGCTGGAGAATCCCGACCAGATCGGGCACGAGGCGTCCATCGATCCTTCCGCCGGCGGTAATCCCATTCCCGTGGATGCCGCGACGCTGGCACGCATTTTCCGGTCGGCCGTGAAGGGCGACCTGTCACTCAAGAGTTGAACATGAACGAGAAGCTGACGCTGCGGGGCACGCTCACCAGCCTGCCCATCCATTTCGGAGTCGCCAGCATCGGGTTCTCGCTGGCGCAGCTGCTCGTAAGTCTTTTCAGGGCTCGCGGTGACGGCGTGGGAATCGACGCCGTGGCCGCATCGACCACGCTGGCCATCAAGGGAATCGTGGTTGGGATCATCATCCTCGCCATTGGGGTTGTGGCCAGAGTTGTCCTGAAACCGCGGGCCCGGAACGCACCATGAAGTCCGGGCTGGCTGCAGGGATGGTGGCCACCTTGATCGCAGCCGGAGGGTTACCCACGCATGTCCGCCCGAATCCTGGTCATTGACGGCAACGAAGTCGCAACTCGCACGCGGCACATGGCCGTGGGCGGCACGTCTTCGGGCGAAGGCTACGCGGCCACGCTGAAGCGCCTCAAGCCCGATCTCGAGTGCGACATCGTGCGTCCCGCCGACGAAGAGCCCAAACTACCCGAAGGCGTCGCGCTCAAGGATTACAACGGCGCGGTGATCACGGGGTCCGCGCTCAATGTCTACTCACGCGAAACCGCCGTGCAACGGCAGATCGAGCTGGTGAAAGCCGTGTTCGAGGCGCAGGTGCCGACCTTCGGTTCCTGCTGGGGCCTGCAGGTGGGCGTCACCGTGGCTGGTGGCACCGTAGTGCGCAACCCGCGTGGCCGCGAGTTCGGGTTCGGGCGTCGCATCATGCTGACCCCGGCGGGGCGTGATCACGCGATGTTCCAGGGCAAACCCGAGGTGTTCGACGCGCCCACGGTGCACGTGGACACGGTGGAGAGCCTGCCGCCCAGTTCCACGCCGCTGGCGCACAACGACATGGGCCTGCAGGCCGCCGAGATCAGATTGAAAAGCGGCGCCACGTTCTGGGGCGTGCAGTACCACCCGGAGTACAGCGTGGCGGAGATCGCCGCCATGGCGCGGCGGTATGCCGAAGTGCTGATTCGCGACGGGCTGGTGAAAGATCAGGCCGAGCTCGACCAGCTCTCGGCGGATCTCGTGGCGCTCAATGACGACCCGCAGAACGCGCGACTCGCGTGGAGATTCGGCATCGGCCCCAGCGTCACCGACGCCGGGCTGCGTCTTGCCGAACTGCGCAACTGGCTCGAGAAGCAGGTGCTGAAGTAGGGCACTCGCGCATGCGACGGTTCCGGATCGCGTTCGCCGCATTCGTCCCGCTGGCCCTGGCGGGATGCGTATCGTCGATGCTGGCGCGGCAGGTCGTGACGCCGCCCAACCAGTCAGGCGCGAAAGCGATGTTCTCCGACTCGCAGATCGTGAAGCGCGCGCCCACGGCGTTCTCGCAAGTCGGCAAGGTGGGCAGCGGTCCGCCCGCGGCGGACATCGCTTTTGCCGTCATCGAGCCGGGCGACTACGGGTTCGAGTACGACCTGGCGATTTCGCAGGCGCCAGGCCGCGAACCTCGTATCGATCGCCTGAAGGCATCGTGGCGGCCGGCGGGCGAGGTCGTACGGACCGCGCGGCCGTCCAGGGGAACGCTGCTCCTTCTGCATGGCTACATGCAGGACAAACGATTCACCACGCCCTGGGCCATCCGCCTGGCGCAGGAAGGTTTTCGGTGCGTACTTCTCGACCTGCGTGGCCATGGGGATTCCTCGGGTGAACACATTTCTTTCGGCGCATTCGAAGCGGCCGATGTATCGACGGTGCTCGACGAGCTCGGCCGTCTCGGCTGGGACGTTTCGCAGGTGGGATTGTTAGGCATCTCGTATGGAGCATCGGTGGCGCTGCTTGCGGCGGGACGCGACGCGCGCGTGGTCGCGGTGGTGGCATTCGAGCCTTTCGCGTCGGCCGAAACGGCGGTGCCCGAGCTCATGCGCGCGGCCTTCGCTGCGCGCGCACGTGGCATCTCCGATTCGCAGTTTGCCGCCGCCCACCGCAAGCAGGCGCGAGTCGCAGGGTTCGACTGGGCCGACGCCGACATCCCGGCGGCCCTGGCGCGCACGCGCGCGCCGGTACTTTTTCTGCACGGGGAGCGCGACACCTGGTTGTCGCCCGAGCACAGCAGCAGGCTCATGCGGCATGCGCCCGCCGGCAGCGTGCTGAAGCTTCTGCCGGAAGATACGCATGTGACCTTGCCGCTGCGCATCGAGACTTTCGGTCGCGAGGTGGCCGGCTGGTTCGGCGCGGCATTCGATTCCACTTCACGGGGGGAATGATGGCTATCGGGATGACCTTGCTGGTTTCCGCGGGAGTGCTCGCGTTCGCCGGCGTGTACGTGAACCAGGTGCGCGTGAGGGCGCGACGCGAGAGCCACGTGCGCACCTTCATGTTCCCGCGCGGATTGTTCGACAAATTCGCTCGCGCCCGTCCCGGCCTCGACATGAAGAGTCAGCAACTGGTCGCACGCGCGCTGCGCCAGTATTTCCTCGCGTATCTCAAGAGCGGGTGCCGGCGAGTGGCCATGCCTTCACAGGTCGCGGACGAGTTGTGGCACGAGTTCATACTGTTCACGCGGGACTACGCCACGTTTTGCCAGTTGGCGTTCGGCCAGTTCCTGCACCACACGCCGGCTGTGAAACTCGGCGACTCCAGACCCGACAATGAGGGGTTGCGGCGCGTGTGGTGGCATTGCTGCCTCGAGGAGAACATCAATCCACGCAAGCCGACGCGCCTGCCGCTGTTGTTCGCGCTCGACAGGAAGCTCGGCATCGAGAACGGGTTCGTGTACGCACTCGACTGCGGGCGGCCGCCGGCCGACACGCGCGCCGGTGGCTGCAGCGGTGGCCAATGTGCCACGCACTTTTCGGATCCAGAGGTGGATGGGACCACCGACGGATTGGGTTGCAGCAGCGGCGATTCGAGTGGGGGTGATGGATCCAGCGGGTGCTCAGGAGGCTGCGGTGGCGATTGATGCGCATATGCGCATTGAGACTGCGCCTCGGGGAGACCTGTCATGCCATCGAAACTGGACCGGCGCGACATTCACGGAGCCATAACCTCTCCGTCACTCAATCGCAATCCGCGCGCGATGAAATGACTTCCCGTGAGAATCCTCATTGTCACGGATGCCTGGGAGCCCCAGGTCAACGGTGTGGTCCGCACACTCAAGACCACGGCGGGCGAACTCACGGCCATGGGCCACGAAGTGCGGTTCCTGACGCCGCTGGACTTCCGGACCTTGCCTTGCCCCACCTATCCCGAAATCCGGCTGTCGCTATTCCCGCAAGCGGGCGTGAATCGCACGCTGCGCGAGTTCGACCCCGACGTGTTGCACATCGCCACCGAAGGGCCGCTGGGCATGGCGGCGCGCCGGTTCGCGCTGCGTCACGATTTTCCGTTCACCACGGCGTATCACACGCGCTTTCCCGAGTACGTGCATGCGCGGCTCCGTCTGCCGCTGTCGTGGAGCTATGCCTGGTTGCGGCATTTCCATAGCGCGGGAAGGGCGGTCATGGCGCCCACGCAAGTGGTGGTCGACGACCTGGAGGCCAATGGCTTCCGGAATGTCCGGCTGTGGTCGCGGGGCGTCGACCAGTCGATCTTCCATCCGCAGCGGAGCCAGCGGCTCGACAGTACGCCGCCTATCTACCTGTACGTCGGGCGGGTGGCCGTGGAGAAGAACGTCGAAGCCTTCCTGCGGCTCGACCTGCCGGGTTCGAAATGGGTAGTGGGCACGGGCCCGGCCATCGACGGGATCAAGGCGCGCTTTCCGAAGGTGAACTATCTGGGGCTTCTCGATCGCGAGGAGCTGGCAAAGGTCTACGCCGCCGCGGATGTGTTCGTGTTTCCCAGCAAGACCGACACCTTCGGCCTGGTGCTGCTCGAAGCCATGGCCTGCGGATTGCCCGTCGCCGCGTATCCCGTGACCGGGCCTCGCGATGTCATCGGTGACTCGAAGGCAGGCGTGCTGGACGAGGACTTGCGCACGGCCTGCCTGGAAGCGCTGAAACTCCGGCGTGAGGATGCGGTGGCGCGCGCGAGTCTGTTCACCTGGCGCGCGGCCACGGAGCAATTCTTCAGCCACCTGCATCCGCGCAGGAGAGCGGCGACGCCGGCCGGCCGGCAGACTACGTACGCTTGACCTGGTGCGGTGATCAGTCGGCCGCGTGCGCCTCCAGCCGCACCGGCGTGTCGTCCCGCGCCGGTCCCAGTCGGCCCACCACCGGTAGTTTGATCGACAGGCTCTTCGGGTCCACGCCGAAGTTCAAGCCGAGCACGTTCACTTCGACGCCTTCCTCGATTCCGGCGGACACGCCCAGCACGCCGAGCAGGTTGGCTTGTCCGCCCGTGCCACTGGGAGTCTTGTGCACGGAGCGCCAGCCGAGGAAATCCTTGCCGATGGCCGTGGGCGGCAGGTCCACGCGCAGTTCGGGTACCTGGCGCAGTACGAAGGCGACGAAGGTGTTGGAGTTGGGGCCCGGCCAGACGTGATACCTGTCCGGATACGGGTACTCCTTGATCGCCGCATCGATGCGCCCGATGAGCGCGTCGACGCCGGGGCCGCGCACGTCGGCTAACAACTCCGGGCGATTGCCGTACCAGTAGCCGTCGGCCGCGCGATTGCGCGACACCAGCGCGGTGCCGGTGCGCTTGAGGCGCCAGCCCATGACTTCGTGCACGGTGAACTCGGCGGCATTGGCGGGTTTGACGGCGATCCAGGTGTGCACGCCGAACCAGCCGCGCCAGCTCACCGCGCGAGCCGAATACACCTGCACCACGGCCTCGGGAGTGGCGGCCGGGTCCGGCGCGAGGCCGGCCGGTTCGCGCGAGGCGGTGCGCCAGTCGCTGGCCGGCAGCTGACCGCTGAATGTCAGGTACACCACGGCGAGGGGCAGGTAGGCGACGACCAGGGCGAGACCAAAACGGCGTTTTTTCTTCGTCACCGGGATATACGTCATACGGGAGTGACACTAACACCGGCTTCCGGGTTCAATAACGGCATGAAATACCCCGACCTCTCGACGCTGCAGCTGGAAACCCCGCGTCTCATCCTGCGCCCGCCTCGCATGGAGGACTTCGACGCCTGGGCGGCATTCCTCGACGATGGGGTGGCCACGAGGTTCATCGGGCGGCAACCGCGCCCGCTGGCCTGGCGCATCTTCATGTGCATGTGTGGCGCATGGTCCATGACGGGCGTGGCCATGTTTTCCGTCATCGAAAAAAGTTCGGGGAAATGGGTGGGGCGCCTCGGCCCGTGGCACCCGGAAGGCTGGCCGGAAGCCGAAGTCGGTTGGGGCATCGCCCGGGAACATTGGGGCAAGGGCTACGCCAGTGAAGGCGCGGCGGCGGCGATGGACTACGCCTTCGACGTGCTCGGCTGGGATCGAGTGATCCATTGCATCGACCCGGAGAATGTCGCATCCATCGGGGTGGCGAAG
>JAQSWD010000022.1 GCA_029266835.1 Steroidobacteraceae bacterium | reverse complement strand
TGCGTCAATGGCTTCCTGCCCGGCTGCGTGGGCGGCGAACTCACGCATCTCGACTACTGGCCCACCGGGCTGCTCAAGAAAGTCACGAACCCGGACGCCAGCTACATCGAATACTTCTACGATGCCGCCCACCGCCTCACCGAGGTCAAGGACGGCGCTTTCGACCGCGTCGTGTTCACGCTGGACGCCATGGGCAATCGCACGGTGGAGAACACCTACGACCCGAGCAATGCCCTGCGCCGCACGCATTCTCGCATCTACAACACGCTGAACCAGCTTTGGAAGGATGTGAACGCCGCGGGCACCGCGAATGTCACCACCACGCTTGGCTACGACCTGAATGGCGATCAGACCGCCGTCAATGCACCGCTGGGCCGCAACAGCACCAATCTCTATGACGAACTGCGGCGCCTCAAGCAGATCACGGACCCCGCCTCGGGCGTAACCAAGTTCGCCTATGACGCTGCCGACAACCTCACGACGGTCACCGACCCGCGCAACCTGGTCACGAGCTATACCTACTCGGGCTTTGGCGACCTAAAGACGCAGACGTCGCCTGATACAGGGCTCACGACCAACACCTACGATTCCGGCGGCAACCTCGATACATCGACGGACTCGCGCGGCGCGATTACCGGCTATACGTACGACGCCCTGAATCGCGTGACGTCCGCGTCCTTCACGCTGGGCGGTATTACCGACCAGACCATTTCCTACGGCTACGATGCGGGCACGAACCAGAACGGCTTGCTCACCAGTGCGACCGACGCCCAGCACGATCTAGCCTGGACGTATGACTCTCAAGGCCGCATCACCGGCAAGGGTCAGACCGTGGGTGGCGTCACGCTCGCCATCGGCTACGGATACAACTCGATCGGTCAGCTCGGCAACACGTTGCTGCCATCGGGCTCCAGCATCACTTTTGGCTACAACGCCAATGGTCAGGTGACCAGCCTGACGCTGAACGGCTCAACGACCATCTTGAGCAACATCACATACGAATCCTTCGGCCCCATCACGGGCTGGAGTTGGGGCAATGGCACCACGGCATCCCGCGACTTCGATGCCGACGGCAAAATTACGCAGGTGGACAATGCCAATGGTGCGAGTTTCAAGACCTTCGCCTACGACGACGCATTCCGCATCACCGATATTGTCGACGTCGGCAACCCTGCACTGTCGTGGACATATGGGTACGACGCGCTGGATCGACTCAGCTCCGCAACTTCCAGCACTGTGACGCAGGGCTGGACGTATGACGCCAACGGCAACCGGCTCACGCAGACCGGCACCGCGCCCAGCGCCTACACGAATGCTGGAACAAGCAATCGGGCCACCTCGATCAGCGGTTCGCTCACGCGCAGCTATGGCTACGATGCAGCCGGCAACACGCGCGGATGGCGACGGCCAGCAATGGGAGCACGACAGCCTCCTATACCTACAATGCGCTGGGTCAGCGCATTCGCCGTGCGACATCGGCGACGACCGCGATCTATTTCTACGATGAGGCCGGGCATCTGGCGGGCGAGTACTCCTCAACCGGCGCGCTCGTCCAGGAAACGGTGTGGCTGGGAGATACGCCAGTAGCCACGCTCCGACCGAATGGGTCTGGCGGAGTGGTTCTGTACTATGTGCATGCGGACCATTTGAATACGCCCAGGCTCGTGACCGACACGAGCAACAATATTCGGTGGCGCTGGGACTCGGATGCGTTCGGGACCACGGTGCCAGATGAGGACCCGTCAAGTATGGGCGTGTTCGAGTACAACCTGCGGTTTCCAGGACAGCAATACGACACGGTTGTTGGGCTGCACTACAACGACTATCGCGATTTCGATCCCGCTTCAGGTCGTTTTATGCAGAGCGATCCGATAGGACTGGCGGGCGGAATGGGGACGTTTTCATACGTAAACTCAAATCCGATCTCAAACTTCGATCCGCTAGGGTTAGATTGGATCGAGTACACAGGCAGAGAGCTCTCCTATTACGGCGGCGCATACGGAAATCGATCACAACTAGTGAAGCAGTGTGCGGCTACATCGGGCGTGGGTGCGCTGCAGCGGGCATGGAATACTCGAAAGAAGTTGGGACCAATTCCGAATGGCCGGTATCGAATCAACTTGCAAGCCGACCCAAAGCGCGTCGCGTCCTATCTGAGCAACGTGGGAAACCTGGCACGAGACATCGGTATTCAGCGCGTTCCGAGCGGGGAGCCCGGAAGAGGAATGGTTTACGACATGAACTACATGTGGGGGGACTGGAGAATGCGTCTGGAAAAAGTCGACGTCGAGTCCGATCGCGACTCTTTCTACATACACAATTCGCACAAGGGCGGGACAAGTGGATGCATTGAAACGTGCGACGAACTACTTGATCTCTTGCTGAAGTATGGCGCGAGCAATCCAAGCATCGATGTATCTGTCGGGTATACGAGCCCCACTACTCGGGGTGAAACTTCGCGAACCTACTACCGTAGGTAGTCAAATGCGCGCATACATTCATCCGATTACGCTTTCATTCCTTGTAACGCTACTCAGCGTGTTGACCGGCTGTGGCGAAAAGAGCAACGCCGGTGAGTTATTTCAGTACCGAGGCGCCGATGTCGCCATTGTGGTGGTCTTGGAAAAGAATGGCCGCGCTCAGTATGTCCATGCGGCGGGGGGGAATGGCTCGCCAGTGTCGCTTTTCGTCGCATCCACTGCGAGTTGGAGTGACTGCGGCGCAGAATCTCATGATGAGACCGAGGGTTGCGTGTACTTGGAAGTCGCTGGTCGTGATCCTCAGGGTGACGTCAATTTGAGTATGCTATTTGCACGAAAAAGGGACACGCTCGTAATGCGTTTGGAGGACGGCGCGGCATACGAATTGAAAAAGTCGCCTTCAAACTAGAGAAACGCCTTCTGCAGCGCATTCGTCAACGACGGCAGCCTGCAGGCGCTGCATTACAACTACTATCGGAGCCTTGATCCGGACACTGGCCGATATGCAGGGAGTGATCCGATCGGTTTGCTCGCCGGGCCAAACACCTATGCGTATGTTCTAGGTTCTCCAATCCATCTCGCCGACCCCTTTGGTCTCGACTGGATTCAGTACAACGGCGAGCGCCTTACTTGGTTCGGAGGCGACTACCCGCACCGCAGTTCGCCGGGTATCTCGTGCTGGGCAAGGTCAGGAGCATCTGGATATCAGCTCCCCAGAGATCAAAACAAGCCCGGCAAAGGTCCGGTGCCAGAGGGCAGCTACACAATCAATCTCAGGAAGGATCCCAACAGGGTTGCATCGGTGAGTGGTGGCAAGCTTCTTGAAGACACAGGAATCCAACAGATTCCAACCGTGGGGCCAGACGGAGGCCGCTTGCAGTACATCCCAGGCATTTGGGGTAGTTGGCGCGCGAGACTTGAGCCCGACACGCCAGGAAGGCGCGACAATTTCTACATTCATAACTCGCGCAAAGGGTATACGTCCGGTTGCATTGAAACTTGCGACAAGTTGATGCAAGAGCTTCTCAACTACCGCAAGAAGCATGGTCGCATCGGCGTTTACGTGGACTACACAGGGGCGGAAACAACTCGAGGCTCTCTTAGAGGTGACCCGTGGAGGGAATTTCTGAATCGTGTGGTAGCGAGGAGCTCACCCGACTCGGAGGACGGCTATCTCGCGCAAAAGGCACTTGACGGAATTTGGTAGTCGTTCTCGAGATGTTCAGCGCTCGGCGCTGCTTGTATTGCCTTTCCCTTTGGGTCCTTCGATAAGCGAAAACGCACATCGGGGGGATCAACTCTTGCCGGCACCGCTTCCAAGGACAAGGACAGCTCTAACCACGCGAAGGCGTTGGAAAAAACGCTTGTCGGTACGACGACGCGCGTCGGGCCGAGCACATTACAACTACTTGCGGGACGCAGTTGGGCAGGGTCGGGCCTTACTTGATTCGCGATCTGCTTGTGCCATTGCTACAGTTTCTCGCGCTTGCCCTCGCGCTGTTTGGCTGGAGGCGAAAAGCCGAGAGTTGACCATCGCTTGGCATTTCTGTGCGGTGGACAGTCACTACAACTACTTCGGGGATTCCGGCTACCTCGAACTGATGTACTGATCTACCTTGAGAGCGGAGTTTGGCAGGCTAATCGGCATGCTACGTTCAGGCGATAGACGATGAGCAAAGCAGGCAATCAATTCGGTTGCTGAAAATAAGGAGGCCGCATCTCGCCGAGTTGCGGCTCCTTGTCATCCAGTGGATGCTTTACGCAGCCTTCTTGTTCAGGCCTTCGGCCTCCAGCGCTTCCTGCACTTTCGGACGAGCGGCGACGCGCGCGTGGAACTCCTTGAGCGCGGGCCACTTGTCGAGGTTCATGCCCAGGAAGAAGCTCCAGTTGGTCACGGTGTACAGGTATGCATCTGCGATCGTGAAGTTGTCACCGAGCAGGTACTTCTTGCCGACGAGCTGGCCGTTGACCCAGTCGAGCTTCTTTTCGAGGTTGGCGAGCGCATATTCCTTCACCTTCGGGTCGGCGTTCGGATTCCACAGCGGCGAGTAGGTCTTGTGGACTTCGCTGGTGATGTAGTTGAGCCATTCCTGCAGGCGATAACGTTCGAGCGAGCCGGCGGCGGGCGCGAGCTTCGACTCGGGCTTCTTGTCGGCGAGGAACTGCATGATGGCCACGCCTTCGGTGAGCACCTGGCCGTCATCGAGCTTGAGCGCGGGCACGGCGCCCTTGGAGTTCACCGCGTAATAGTCGGAGCCATCGACCAGTTTCTTGGTCTTGGTATCCGCACGCTCGAGCTTGACGGGAATCCCGGCTTCGAGAGCGGTGATGTGCGAGGCAAGCGAGCAGGCGCCGGGCGAGAAATACAGTTGCATGCGGAACTCCATCGGTTAGGTGTCGGGCCGGAATTCTGGCGACGCACTCTCCGCCAGACAAGTACTTACCTCAGGGTAAGTGACCGTGGGTTGCAAGCATGGGGTACTTACCCGGAGGTAAGTACCCTCCCGGAACACCCGTGTCATGGTATTTTGCCGCCATGCCAAAAAATCCCACTCCCGATGTGTACAGCTCCGCCTGCCCATCGCGCCGCGTCATGGCCGTGCTCGCGGAGAAATGGACGCTGCTCGTGGTCGCCGCGCTCGCCGACGGGCCCATGCGCACGGCCGAGCTGCGCCGTTGCGTCGATGGCGTCTCCGAGAAAATGCTCATCCAGACCCTGCGCAAGCTCGAAAATTACGCGCTGGTCAGCCGCAAGAGTTATCCGGAAATTCCGCCGCGCGTGGAATATCGCCTGACGCCGCTGGGCCGTTCACTGGCGCGGCTCGCGGGGTTGTTTGGCCGCTGGGTGGAGCGCAATGTCGCCACGCTGCTGCGCGCCGAACTCGTCTGCACGCGCGGCGCGATCACCGAGACCAAGCCGGATCTCGCACGCGCGAGGCGTTCCGCCAGCGCCTGACCGCGGGCCCGTTTGCAGGCAATCGCGGTGGGGGTCCGCTCCGAACTGGGGCGCGGCCCCTTTGTCGGCGAATCCGCAATGTTCCCATTTGGTGAAGACCCCCGGAGGGGGTAGCTCGACGTTGGTGCGCGAGAGCGCCAAAACCGCGCCGGATTCGCAGTTTCGTCGGAAATGAACGCTGGCACAGCGCTTGCTTTCTCGTGTTCAGAACGACACTGGGAGCAAGAACACGATGAAGGGTCAACGTCCGGGCAATATCACGCGCAGGCAACTCATCAACGCGGCGGCCGCGGGTGGTTTGGGTGCGCTGCTGGCCAAACCACTTTTCGCGGCAACCACGACACCTGAAACCACGAAGGCCGTGCTCGGCTTCATCGCGTTGACGGACGCGGCGCCGCTGATCATCGCCAAGGAAAAGGGCTTCTACGCCAAACACGGCATGCCCGATGTGCAGGTGGTCAAGCAGGCTTCGTGGGGCACCACGCGCGACAACCTGGTGCTGGGCAGCGGCGGCAATGGCATCGACGGCGCGCACATCCTCACGCCCATGCCCTATCTCATCAGCACGGGCAAGGTCACGCAGAACAACGTGCCCACGCCCATGTACATCCTCGCGCGGCTGAACCTCGACAGCCAATGCATTTCGGTGGGCGCCGAGTACGCGGATCTCAAGGTCGGGCTCGACGCCAAACCATTCAAGGCCGCGCTCGAGAAGAAGAAGGCCGCCGGTAACGCCATCAAGGCGGCCATGACTTTCCCGGGCGGCACGCATGACTTGTGGATCCGCTACTGGATGGCGGCGGGCGGCATCGACCCGGACAAGGACATCGAGACCATCGTGATACCGCCGGCGCAGATGGTGGCCAACATGAAAGTGGGCACCATGGATTGTTTCTGCGTGGGCGAGCCGTGGAACGAACAGCTGAAGAACCAGAAGATAGGCTACACCGCGCTCACCACCGGCGAGCTCTGGAACAAGCATCCGGAGAAATCCTTCGCCATGCGCGCCGACTGGGTGGACAAGAACCCCAAGGCCACGATGGCCCTGCTCATGGCCGTGCAGGAAGCGCAGATGTGGTGCGACAAGCTCGAGAATCGCGCGGAGCTCGCGCAGATCGTGTCGAAGCGCGCATGGTTCAACGTGCCCGAGGCCGACATCATCAAGCGCCTGCAAGGCCAGTTCGACTACGGCACTGGCCGTGTCGTCGACAACAGTCCGCACCTGATGAAGTTCTGGCGCGACAACGCATCGTATCCATACCAGAGCCACGAACTGTGGTTCCTCACGGAGAATGTCAGATGGGGCAAGTTCACGGGCAAGGAAGATTTCAAGGCGCTGATCGCGAAAGTGAATCGCGAGGACCTGTGGCGCTCGGCAGCGAAGGCCCTGAAGGTGCCGGACGCGCAGATACCGAAGACGACGTCACGTGGCGTCGAAAAATTCTTCGATGGCAAAACGTTCGATCCGGCGAACCCGGGCGCGTACCTGGCCAGCCTCGTGATCAAGCGGGTCTGAACGCCCCGCCCGCGGCGGTGGCCGACCCGCGCTGGGTCAAACTACGTGCGCGCGCCGCGCACGTGGCCAGCGTCGTGTTGCCGCCGGTGATCATGCTGGCGCTGCTGGTGGTGTTCTGGGAGCTCCTGTGCTCGCGGCCTGGCGCCACGCTGCCGCCGCCCAGCAAGGTTGTCTCGGACACCTGGGAACTGATCGCGAACCCGCTATATGACAACGGCGGCATCGACAAGGGATTGTTCTGGCACCTGCTGGCGTCGCTGAAACGAGTGGGTCTGGGGTATGCGTTCGCGGCCGTCGGCGGCATCGCGCTGGGCGTGCTCATCGGCAGCAGCAAGTGGGCGATGCGCGCGCTGGATCCGTTGTTCCAGGTGTTGCGCACGATTCCGCCGCTGGCATGGCTGCCGCTGTCGCTGGCGGCGTTTCGTGACGGTCAGCCGTCGGCGATCTTCGTGATCTTCATCACCGCCATCTGGCCCATCATCATCAACACGGCGGTGGGCGTGCGCAACATTCCGCAGGACTACCGGAACGTTTCGCGCGTGCTCCGGCTGAACGGCGCGGAGTTCTTCTCGCACATCATGTTGCCGGCAGCGGCGCCGTACATCTTCACGGGGTTGCGCATCGGCATCGGCCTCTCGTGGCTGGCGATCGTGGCCGCGGAGATGCTGATCGGTGGCGTGGGTATCGGCTTCTTCATCTGGGATGCGTGGAACAGTTCGTTGATCAGCGACATCATCCTCGCGCTGGTCTACGTGGGCATCATCGGATTCATGCTGGACAGACTGGTTGCGTTCACGGGCAAGCTCGTGGGCCGGGGAACAGTGAGCGTATGAACAGACCTGACGAGTACCTGCGCATCGAGCACGTCTGCAAGACATTCGGCTCGGGCGCGACGAAGAGCGAAGTGCTGCGCGACGTCAGCCTCGACGTGGCCTGCGGCGAATACATCGCCATTATCGGACACTCCGGGTGCGGGAAATCCACGTTGCTGAACATCGTGGCGGGCCTCACGGACGCCACGCAGGGCTACGTGTTCCTGGAGGGCCGCGAGGTGCATCAGCCGGGGCCCGACCGGGCCGTGGTGTTCCAGAACCACTCGCTGCTGCCCTGGCTCACGGTGTACGACAACGTGCGCCTGGCCGTGGACAAGGTGTTCTCGGGCAGCAAGAGCAAGGCCGAGCGGCATGAATGGACATTGCGCAATCTCGAGCTCGTGCACATGACGCACGCCATGAAGAAACGCCCGGGAGAAATCTCGGGCGGCATGAAGCAGCGCGTGGGCATTGCAAGGGCGCTGTCCATGAGCCCCAAGGTGCTGCTGCTCGACGAGCCATTCGGCGCGCTGGACGCACTCACGCGCGCTCACCTGCAGGAAGAGGTGATGAAGATCCACGCCGAGCTCGGCAA
Source organism: Steroidobacteraceae bacterium (assembly GCA_029266835.1). Taxonomy (GTDB): domain Bacteria; phylum Pseudomonadota; class Gammaproteobacteria; order Steroidobacterales; family Steroidobacteraceae; genus CADEED01. The sequence continues at coordinate 30,901 of JAQSWD010000022.1, read as the reverse complement.
CACCGTGCTCATGATCACGCATGACGTGGACGAGGCCGTGCTGCTCTCGGACCGCATCGTCATGATGACCAATGGCCCGGCCGCTCACATCGGCGAGCTGCATTCCGTGCCCCTGTCACGGCCGCGAAACCGTCTCGAGCTCATTGCCGACGCGGGCTACATCGAAAGCCGCGCGCGCGTGCTGGAGTTCCTGCACAAGAAATCACACTACGTCGAGGCTGCATAACCGCGCACCGAACTGGTGACATGAGAAAAATTCAGCCTGAAAAAAGTGCGCGGCCGACGCAGTTCGCAAACCGTCGAAGTGAACTGGCGCATGCAGTCCGGGCTGAGTATTTTTCGCGGCCATGAAAGCAACAACACTTCGTCTTGTTAGTTCGTTCGCCGTCCTGATGCTGGTGGCCGGTGTCGCTCGCCCGGGCGCCGGGGCCATCACCGAGGAACTGGCGGTGGTCCAGGCCATCGCGAGGATCCTCGCTGGCGAATCGAGCAAGCCCTACGACTACCTGTACTTCGAGTCGGAGTTCTCGGCCCGCAAGAACATCGCGGCGTCGATCTCCGACCCCGATCGCGAGCAGTTCTGCGGGCTCTCGCGTGAGGAGGGCCTGGCGCTGGTCAAGCAGATCACCTTTCTGAACATGGAGCCGTTGGAATTCGACAAGCCCACGGCAAGAGTGGTCGGCCTCAACCTCGGCCACAAGCAGTTCCCGAAGTTCCGCTATCTCAAGCTGTCGCGCGTGGTGTTCGGCGCCGACCAGCAACATGCCTGGCTGGCGGCCGACCTGAACGGAGAATCCGGCGCCATCTACCGCGTGGACAAGATCCGCGGCGAGTGGAACAGGACCGCGCGCTGCGGCGGGTGGGTGAAGGCGGTGGATTGATCTGGCGGCGGCGACGCGGGGTCGCCATTGAAAGGCCGACGCCTACTTCGGTGGCGCGATGCCCCTGGGCCACAACACCCACATCTCGCCGTCATGTTTCATCATGCCCGCCTGCGCGCCGGCCTCACTACCGAAGCCGAAGAAGAAGTCGGCGCGTATGGGGCCGCGGATCGCACCGCCCGTGTCCTGCGCGACGACCAGCCGCTGCAACGGCAACTCGCCGGCGCCTGGCTGCGTGGTCGACAGGAACATCGGTGCACCCAACGGCAGGAATTTCGGGTCGATGGCAATCGAGCGTCCCGCGGTGAGCGGTAAGCCCTGCGCGCCGCGTGGCCCGATGGACGGATCCGTGAGCGGTGACTCGTCGAAGAACACCACGCTGGGATTGCTGTCGAGCACTTCATTCACTCGCTGCGGGTTCGCGGCCAACCAGTTGCGGATGGCGGGCATGTTCACCTGGTCGATGGTCATGACGCCCTGATCGGCCAGGTAGCGGCCGATGGAACGATATGGGTGGCCGTTCTGGTCCGCGTACTGCAGGCGAATGGTCTCGCCCGTGTCGAGCTGCACGCGCCCCGAGCCCTGCACCTCGAGCAGGAATGCATCCAGCGCATTGTCTATCCACACGATCTCGTGGCCGGCGAGGCCGGGCGCCACGCGTGATGCCGCGCGGCTGTAATAGGGCACCACCTTGTTCCCGTCCACGCGCCCGCGCACGCGTTTGCCCTTGAGCTCGGGGATCACCTCGGCCAGGTCGACGATGAGCAGGTCGTCCGGCCTGCGATACAGCGGCGTGGAGTATTTCGCGTCGCGGGTGCGCGACCCGAAGATCAAGGGTTCGAAGTACCCGGTGACCAGCCCGGTCTTCTCGCGCTTGCGCCCGGTGACGCGCAAGACCTTGTAAGGCTGCAGGTGCTGCTCGAGAAAACCACGCACGAATTCCGCGTCACCGGGACTGGCCGCGACCACGGCGCCGCAGAACGGCTGCCACTCGACGCGCCTGCCCAGCACGCCGCAGGTGCTGACGATGGCGGGCCATGCGGCGAGCGCATCATCGGAACGCCATCCCGGAAGTTGCGAGAACCTCACGGCTTCGAATTTCACCGTCGGCGCGGCGTCGGGCGTGGCGCGACGCGGCGTGGTGCAAGCGGTCAAGCTGGCGACGAGCACCAGGCAGCAGAGGGCGGGAAAAATGCGCATCCGCGCAGTCTCCGCATTTTCGCCTCTCGCCGCTAGGAGACTCTCTTCTGTCGCCACTCTCTGACATGACTCGTGGCCAACCACGCCACGCTCACGAGAATCAGGATGACCGCCAGATACCGCCACCCGATCGCGGCCGGGCCCCAGCCCCCGCCATCGATGGCGCCTTCGCCGAAGATCGCGCAGTCATAGCCGCATTCGCGCCACACGTGGTCGGCGCGAAAATACAGCGCCGGCGACAGCAGCAGCGTGACCCAGCAGGCGACCCGCGCCGCACGTTCCTTCGGCGCGAGCGCAGGGTCGTTCATGGCGTCGCGCCGGCCTGGTCGATGATGAACGCGTACTGCTCGGCATATTCGCGGTAGCGCTCATAGCGCCCCGACTTGCCGCCATGCCCGGCTTCCATGTTGGTCCGGAGCACGATCAGGCTGTCGCCCGTGCGGCGCGCGCGCAGCCGCGCGACGTACTTGGTGGGCTCGAAGTACTGCACCTGGCTGTCCCAGAGGCCGGAGTGCACGAACATGGCGGGGTAATCGTGCGCGCCGAGGTTGTCGTACGGCGAATACGACAGCATGTAGTCGTAGAAGAGTTTCTGCTTCGGATTGCCCCACTCGTCGAACTCGTTGGTGGTGAGCGGAATGCTTTCATCGAGCATGGTGGTGACCACGTCGACGAAGGGCACGCCGGCGACGATGCCGCGATAGTCCTGCGGCGCGAGATTGGCAATGGCGCCCATGAGCAATCCGCCCGCCGAGCGCCCGAGCGCGAAGGCGCGTTTCGGGTCGGAGTATTTGTTCGCGGCCAGCCAGCGCGTCACGTCGATGAAATCCGTGAACGAATTCTTCTTGTTGAGCAGCTTGCCGTTCTCGTACCAGGCGCGGCCCATCTCCTGTCCGCCACGGATATGCGCAATGGCGACCACGAATCCGCGGTCCAGCAGCGAGGGATTCAGATAGGAGAACTCGGGGTCGTAAGTGCTGCCGTAGGACCCGTATCCGATCTGCAGCAGCGGCGCCGTGCCATTACGTGGCGTGTCCTTGTGGTACACGATGCTCACCGGCACCTTGACGCCATCCCGCGCCGTGGCCCAGCCGAACTCGGTCCGGTAGTTTGACGGGTCGTAGCCGCCGAGCACGGGTTCGCGCTTGAGCAACTCGCGCTTGCCGGTGCTGAACTCATAGTCGTAGGTGGTGCGCGGCGTCACCAGCGAGGTGTACGTATAGCGCAGCTTCTCGCTGTCGAACTCGCGGTTCACATCGAGGGCCATGGTGTAGCTGGGTTCGTCGGCGGTGACGAAGATGTCCTTGTCGGCCGCGGCGCCCGCCGTCCACGGGCGCAGGCGCAATTTGCGCAGGCCGCCGGAATGCTCCTCGAGGGTCAGGAAGCGCCTGGACACGTCATAGGCATCGACGAAAGCGTCTTCGCGGTGCGCGACGATGTCCTGCCACTTCGTGCGGTCGCCCTCGGCGCCCTTGGGCACGCCGACGATGCGGAAATTCTTCGCCTGCCAGTTGGTGCGCACGATCCACTGCCCGTTGGCATGCTCCACCTGGTACTCGTGATCGCGCTCGCGCGCGAGGAACAGCTTGAACTCCAGCTTCTTCGCATGTGCGTCGGCGTACCACACTTCGGTGGACACCGTGCTCTGCGTGTGGATGACGATGTAGTTCTCGTCCTTGGTGCGGTAGAGCTGCGAGTAGAAACTCTCGTCTTCCTGAGTCCAGACCACGGGGTCCTTGCTCAGGTCCTTGTGGTTGGGGCTGTCGATGTGGTGGCTGCGCACGCGAAAGCCCAGCAAGGTCTCGGGATCTTTCTCGATGTAGAAAAAAGTCTTGTTGTCACCGGCCCAGACGATGTTGTTCTCGACATTCGAAATCTCGATGGGATGGATGGCGTGCCTGGCGAGATCCATGACCTTCACCACGTACTGCCGCCGGCCCACCGTGTCTTCGGCCCAGGCCATGAGCATGCTGTCGGGGCTGATGGCGATTTCGCCCACGTCGAAGAAATCGTGGTTGCGCGCCATCTCGTTGACGTTGAGCAGGATCTCCTCGGGCGCCGTGTTCGCCGGATCAGCTGTCTGCTTGCGGCGCGCGAAGATGGGGTATTCCTTGCCTGTTTCGAAGCGCTTGTAGTACCAGTAGCCATTCATCAGATAGGGCACCGAGGAATCGTCCTGCTGCAGTCGGCCGACGATTTCCTGGTACACCTTTTCCTGCAGCGGCTTGATGTGCGCCAGCATGGCGTCCGCGTAGGCGTTCTCAGCCTTGACGTACGCCAGCATCTCCGAGTCCTGTCGCTTGTCATCGCGCAGCCAGTAGTACTCGTCGATTCGCGAGCCGTTGGGTGAGGGCACCTGATGCGGCTTTTTCGCGGCCACCGGCGGTTGGGGCACCTTCTCCTGCTGGTAGGCGGGGGCGGCATCGGCGACGGCGGGCGGTGTTTGCTTCATGGGTGTGTGGCAGGCGGACAGGCAGAAGAGGGCGAAAAAGACCATGACAGACCGCGCGGCGGCGCGCGTCGTGAATGCGTAGGCGAAGGCCATGGGGGAAAACCTTGTTCTGATGTTGGGTGCATTCTAGTGAAACTCCATCCTGTGCGGCATCATCGCGCGATGCTGCAACTCGGCAATCCTCTGAATTTCCCCACCTTGCGCGATTTAGCGCGCGGCGGCGTCGCCCTGTCGGTTTCGGATGCCGCCTACGCGGCCATCGACCGCGGCGCCCAGGCCGTCGCCGCCATCGTCAAGCGCGGCGCTCCCGCCTACGGCATCAACACCGGTTTCGGCCGGTTGGCGCAGACGCACATACCCAACGAACAACTCGAGCTGTTGCAAAGCAATCTCGTGCTGTCGCATGCCGTGGGCGTGGGCGACCCGCTGCCTGCGCCGGTGGTGCGACTGATGCTGGCGCTCAAGATCCAGTCGCTGTCGCAGGGCTTCTCGGGCGTGCGTCGCGAACTCGTGGACGCGTTGCTCGCGCTGTACAACGCCGACGTGCTGCCACGCGTGCCCTCGAAGGGCTCGGTCGGCGCCAGCGGCGATCTCGCGCCGTTGGCACACATGTCGGCCGTGTTGTTAGGCGTGGGTGAAGTGGAATGTGGCGGCAAGGTGATGAGCGCCGACGAAGGCCTGAAGATCGCCGGCCTCGCGCGCCTCAAACTCGCCGCCAAGGAAGGCCTCGCGCTGCTCAACGGCACGCAGACCTCCACCGCGCTGGCATTGTGGAATCTCTTCGCCATCGACAACCTGTACGCCACGGCGCTGGTCTCCGGCGCGCTGTCGGTGGATGCGGCCGAAGGTTCGGCCAGCCCCTTCGACGCGCGCATCCACGAGCTGCGCGGGCATCCGGGGCAGATCGCCGCGGCCGCCGCGTATCGCGAGTTGCTGGCGGGCAGCCCGATCAACAGCAGTCACCGCGACTGCGGCAAAGTGCAGGACCCCTACTCGCTGCGTTGTCAGCCGCAGGTGATGGGCGCCTGCAGCGACCAGATCGAAGCCGCGCGCGCGGTGCTGCTGCGCGAGGCCAATGGCGTCTCTGACAACCCGCTGGTGTTCATCACCGAAGACGGCGCCGATGTACTCTCGGGCGGCAACTTCCACGCCGAGCCCGTGGCCTTTGCCGCCGACAATCTCGCGCTGGCAGTTGCCGAGATCGGCGCGTTGTCCGAACGGCGCATCGCCTTGCTCATCGATGCCACGTTGTCGGGCCTGCCGCCGTTCCTCGTCCGGGATGGCGGGGTGAATTCCGGTTTCATGATCGCGCACGTGACGGCGGCCGCGCTGGCCTCCGAGAACAAACTGATGGCGCATCCGGCCAGCGTCGACTCGCTGCCGACGTCGGCAAACCAGGAAGACCACGTGTCCATGGCGACGTTCGCCGCGCGCAAGCTCGGCGACCTGTGCGACAACACCGCCATTATCCTTGCCATCGAACTACTGGCCGCCGCGCAGGGCGTGGATCTGCGTGCGCCGCATCTCACCTCGGAAAAGCTGCGGGTGGTGATGCGTGAAATCCGTGCCCGGGTGAAGCATTACGATATCGATCACTATCTGGCGCCCGACATCGCCGCGATGACCGATGCGGTGAAGGGCGGAGTCATTGCCGCGCACGCGACGAAGTACGCGGCGGTGTGAGCAGTTTCCCGTTCGAGTTCGTGCTGTTCGGGCTCACGCTATTGTGCGTGGCGCTGTTCCACCGTCATGCGCTCGCGGTGGCGCTCGCGGGGCTGGCCGCGATCACGCTGTACAAACTGGTGTTCACCGATTTCCACGGCATGCCGGGCTGGTATGGCCTGAGCTGGCACCTCGAAGAAGAGTGGGTGCTCCTCACCAACCTGCTGGCCCTGCTCGTGGGTTTCACGGTGCTCTCGCGGCATTTCGAGGAAAGCCAACTCCCGAACCTGCTGCCGAGGATTTTGCCGGATGACTGGAAAGCCGGGCTGGCGCTGCTGGCGATGGTGTTCGTGCTGTCGAGCTTTCTCGACAACATCGCCGCGGCGATGATCGGCGCCACCCTTGCGTCCGCGGTCTATCGCCGGCGCGTGCACCTCGGGTTCCTCGCGGCCATTGTCGCGGCCGCAAACGCCGGCGGCGCAGGCAGCGTGGTGGGGGACACCACCACCGCGATGATGTGGCTGCACGGCGTCTCGCCACTCGATTTGCTGCATGCCTACATCCCCGCGCTCGCGGCGTTCGCCGTGTTCGCCATCCCGGCCGCGCGCCAGCAGCATGCGCTGATGCCGATCGAGAAGGGTCGGGAGCCGGGAGTGCACATCGACTGGCCGCGGCTGGTCATCGTGCTCACCATCCTGACCTGCGCGACCAGCGCGAATGTCTACGCGAACACCCTGCCTGAAGAAAGCGCCAACGCCTTCCCCTACATCGGCGCCACGATGATCGGTGTGATCCTGTTCCTCACGCCCTGGCGGCGGCCTGACTGGGCCGTGATTCCCGGCGCAGTCAAGAGGAGCGTTTTCCTGCTGTCGCTGGTGCTGGCCGCTTCGATGATGCCGGTGGACGGACTGCCCGCGGCCTCCGTTCAAACTACCTTCGGCCTGGGCTTCGTGTCGGCGGTGTTCGACAACATACCGCTCACGAAGCTGGCGCTGGAACAGGGCGACTACGATTGGGGCGCGCTGGCGTATGCGGTGGGCTTCGGCGGATCGATGATGTGGTTCGGATCCTCCGCGGGTGTCGCCGTCTCAAACCTGCTGCCCGAGGCCCGGTCGGTGGGCCAGTGGCTGCGCCATTGCTGGCACGTCGCCGTAGGGTATGTCGTTGGCTTCCTCGTGCTCCTGCTGGCGCTCGGGTGGCATCCCACGCCCGCTCACTAGAATGAACAGCGCCAGCACCCAGTGGAATGCCACCGGGATCGCGCCTTCACTCCAGAAATCCGCGCCGTTCATGCTGATGTTCACCGCCAGGCGCACGGCCATCACCACGAAATAGACGACGGCGAAGGTGCGCAGCGTGGCCGCGGCACGCGGATGGGCCTGCGCGAACTGCCCGCCACGCACGCGCGGATTCCCGGCCACCACGGCCATGAGCATGAGGATGCCGATCTGGATGGGCAGCAGCAGTGGATAGGGCAACAAACCTGAGAACCAGGCGTCCATCGTCGGCAGCCAGCGCGGTTCCAGCAGCACCGTTTCGAGCTGCCCGATCACGCGCGCCGCGAACAGGATCACGCAGCCCCAGAGCAGCGCCGCCGCCTGTCTATTCGATACTGCCCGCAGGGACACGGCCTTCAGTGACAGGGCATTCATGAAAACATGTCGCTCAGGTGCCGGTACCAGTCGCTCTGGAACACGCCGGCCGGATCGTGGAGTTTCTTGGCGGCGAGGAAACCGCGCATTCCCGGGTGCGCCGCTTCCAGCTGCACGGCAGTGGCGAAGCGGTGGTAGGTCAGGAAATAGCTGCCGCCGTAACGCAATGCATGATCGATGAGCCGGCGGAAATGCCCGGCGGCGCGCGTCACGTCGCCGGGCCGATGGTCGATGTGCAGGTTGAAGATCACGCAGGCCCAGCTGTCGCGAGCCCACGGCAGTGCGGTGTCCTGTTCGGCTTCGATGAGGCGGATGGTGCCGTAGATGAAATCGACGTCATGCGTGCGGAAGTCCCGGCGCACGTCATCCATGAACGAGGTGAGCGCGGCGCGCGGCACGTACAGCTCGGTGATCATCTCGCTGCCGCGCACCGCCGAGCCCAGCCGATGGTCGAGCGCGCCGTGATAGTCCTCCAGGTACAGATTCAGCTGGTGGGTGTCGCTCCAATAGAGCTGACCGTGCGTGGCCAGGTAGAACTCGGTGAACTTGCGGAAGGCCGCGCGCTTGTCGCAATGGGCGAGCGTGAGCAATTCGTTCCAATCGTATTGCGACAGCCGGCGTTGATCGGTGGGCATGGGCCTTTCCGGGTCCACCGGCTGGTAGGTGGAGAGCACGCCCGTGCGCAGGAACTCGGGGCTGTCCGGCGCAGTGGCGAACTGGAAGTCGCCGTACAGATGGCCGTCCGCGATGCAGGCGTCGAACGCCGGCACGAGGCCGTCGATATCCATGCGCTCCACGCAACGCCGTACCTTGACGCGCGGAACCAGCCGCAGCGTCGCGGCAGTCACCACGCCAAACAACCCGTAGCCGCCGACAACGTGGCGGAACAGGTCCGGCCGTTCGTCGCGGCTGCATCGCACGACTTCGCCCGAAGGAGTGACCACCTCCAGCGAATCCAGATCGCCGACGAAAGGCTTGGCGGTGAGCACGCGGCCATGGATGTTGGCCGCCACCGCGCCACCGATGGTCAGGCGGTCGGCGCCGGTCTGTTTCTGACGGATGCCGTACTGCGTCCCGCCGCGTTGCGCGGTGTCTCGTTGGAGGGCGCCCCGCTGAAGCGCAAAATAGCCGCGGATGAGATCCGGCCACGTGATGCCGGCGTCCACTTCCAGCAGTGCCTTCGACCGGTCCAACCAGCGCACGCCGTTCATCCGCCGCATGTCCAGCAGTGTTCCGCCGCTCAGGAATTGCTGGCCGCCCATGGCGTGCCGGCCGCCGGCGATGGCCAGTGACGAGCCTTGCCGTGCCGCCTGTTCGACGGCCGCCGCCACTTCCGCTGCCCGCCGCGGTTCCAGCACGCGCGCTACCTGCGTGCGATTCAGCGCGGAGTGCGTGTCATTGACCCAGTGGGGCGGGGCGGGCCGGCGTACCGGCTTCAATCGGGCGTTCATGGGACCTCAGCCTCACCCCGGCAGGTAGGCGGGGGCAATACCCTTGGGAAGGGTATTACGATGTGATACCTTGCGCCGAAAGAACGGGAGAAAAAACAATGCAGGGAGAAACCAACCGCATCATCCAGGGCCTGAAACGCGGGCTGCGCGCCCGCGGCATCACCTACGCCATGCTGGCCAGGCGCATCTCGCTGAGCGAGCCTTCGGTCAAGCGTATCCTGTCGCGCGGTTCGCTGAGCCTGCCCCGCCTCGAGCGAATCTGCGAAGCGTCGGGCATCTCCATGGAAGAACTGGTGCGGCCGGTATCGGGCACGCCGGCCGAGACCTCGAGCACGCTCAGCGCCGCGCAGGAGACGGCGCTCGCGGCGGATCCGCAGCTGCTCGGCTGCTTCTATCTACTGACCAATGGCCGCTCGCCCCGCCAGGTGGCCGAAGAGCTGGGTGCCGACGAAAAGCTGCTGCGCCGCTGGCTGGTGAAACTGGACAACCTGGGCCTGGTGGAACTGCGCGCTCGCCTCAATGCGCGGCTGCGCGTGCGTGCGCCCATCTCCTGGCGCGAGGATGGCCCCATCCGCCACACCTACGAGCACCAGGTGCGCGAGGAGTTCATGCGCTCACCGTTCTCGGCGGCGGATGAATCCCTGCATTTCCGCTCGGCGGAATTGTCCGAAGCATCGCGCCAGGTGCTGCAGCGGAAACTTGCGCGGCTGACCGCCGATTTCAATGAGCTGGCGGAGCTCGATCGTCACCTGGACAGCCGCGAAAAACGCAGCGTGGCGCTCATGATGGCGTGCCGTCCGTGGGTGTTCTCGATGTTCGACGGCTTGCGAAAGCGGTGAGCACGGCGGCGGCGAAGAACAGCGCGAAGGCCGCCATCCACACGTAGTAGCCGTACAGCAGGTCCGCGAGGCGCGGCCCGTCGCGCGCCGCCAGCACGAACCAGTACAGGTTCAACAGCAGGCAGGCCAGTGTCAGCCTGACGAACATGCCGGGGCGGAACATCTGTCGCGCCAGCCACAAGCCGAACAGGATCACGAAAACCACGTTGGTCAGCGCGCTCAGCACGTGCGGCACGTTGTCTTCCCATGAAGAATTGCCCGCATCCCTGAACGGCACCAGCGGAGCCAGCGCGTAGCGGAAGGCCATCCATCCCGGCACTTCCTGCAGAACGGGCAGGAACCATGAGGCGAGGAAGGCGGCGGCGGCGAGCCAGGCCAGTACCCGGATCAGTGGCGAGTCTTGGTTTGCCATGCGCCCAGACTATCGTATAGGTGCCGCTGTGAGCGCCGGCGGACGGAATTGGTGTCGGGTGGGGAAGCGCGGACCGAGCTCCGGCGCCGGCCCACCCGACGTTTCAAGCCTTGAATGTCAGGATTGGCGCGGGAATTCCGCGTTGATCTCCTGGCCGGTTTCCGACAGCTGGCAGCGACCCTTGCCGCCGCCGGCCATGCCCCTCGTCGGGGTGAGCAGCGTGAAATGGCAACGCATGTGGTCGCCAGCGTCCGACCGCAGGTTCGCCAGCACGCGGCCGTTGTACGCCTTCTTGAATTCGCGCTCTTCCGCGCGATCCCAGTAGCGCCAGCCCGTACGCTGGTAGGGCGTGCTCCATCCGGCCCAGAGCGGGTCCAGCCGATCCACGCGCGTGTCGCGGGTGATCTGGAAGTACGCGCCTTTGAAGACCTTGCCGTTGGCATAGGTCGCGGTGATGTCGCCCGAAGTGCTGTCCGTGCTCTGCCAGGTGAACGCCACGGGCTTGCGCGTCCCGCGCACATTGCCCGACCCGGTACCGCCCGATGTCGTCGAGCAGGCGCTCAGCACCAGCGAAGCCGCCAGCGCCGTCACAGCTAACAATGTATTTTTCATGGCGCCAGTCTGGCGCGCGGCAGTGCGCGAAAAAGCCGGAAAAAGGGTCGAGGCGGTGTCGGAAGCGGCGGACGTCGTTGTTAGGCGTCAGGTGCGGTCACTGGTGGGGGACAATTTGAATTCGAGCACCGACGCGGTGTCGCGCAGCGTGGTGGCGAGCCTGCGCGCGGCGGTGCGGTCGGTGGTCCGCAGGGTCATGCTGTGGCGGAGCACGCGGCCCTCGGTCTCGAGGCGGTAGCTGAAGTCCGCGATGCTGAACTTGTGGCTTTCGATGAGCGCGCGCATTTCCTCGTCGGTCAGATCGCCGCCCTTTCCGTATTTCACGTCGAAATGGAAATACGTCTGGGTGGGCACCTTCGCCTCTATCCACCGGAACACGGAGAGCACCATCAAGGTCATCAGCACGCTGATCGCCATGGGAATGTACAACCCGACACCGGCGAGAATGCCGATGGCCGCGGTGATCCAGATGGACGCGGCGGTAGTGAGGCCGCGCACGGTCAGTCCTTCCTTCACCACCACGCCGGCACCGAGGAAGCCGATGCCCGTCATGATGCCCTGGGCCATGCGCGTCGGATCGAGCCGGATTTCACCCGGGCCGGTCTTCACCCAGTGCATTTCATAGACCGTGACCAGCATCAGCAGGCTGGAGGCCAGGCAGACCAGCACGTGGGTTCGAAGGCCCGCGGGCCTGCCGTGGAAGGAACGCTCGTAGCCGATGAGGGCGCCGGCCAGCAGCGCGGCCACCAGCCGCAGCAGCATCTCTATCTGGTCGCCACCGAATTCCAATTGGATCATGGGGAAAGCCTCGCGCGTGTCGTGCCGGGCGTCAATGGCGCTGTTGGCGGCGGCGCGCGGCATTGCGAGCGAGGTGGACCCAGTTCCGCAGGCTGAGGGGGCACAGGCAGACCAGCATGTCACCGTCGGCATGGCCTGGATTCGCGCGCGCGAAGAACTCCAGGTGCGGATCGGAGTCGCGCCCCAGGATCAGCGGCGCCGCGGTCTCGCGCATGCGTTTCTGCCCCGACCGGGCCACGGTTCCCAGGTGTACGCGCCAGGCAGGGCCATACACATGCTTCGCCAGCGTGTCGATGAGCGCGGCCTGGTCGGCGGGCGTGGGCCGGTCGTAACGCGGCCAGAAGTCGCGGAAATTCCGCGGCAGCAGCAGGTAGCTCTTGTAGCTGAAAGTGTCGAAGAACCAGTAGATAGGGCGAAAAGGGTGGCGCAGGCGCTCGCCGAGAAAGGTGCGCCAGCCCAGCTTCTGCAACAGGTTGCGACCGCGCCAGTTCTCGCGGATCAGCACGTGGCCGGTGGCGATCGCGGTGACGCGGCGGCCGCGGAATCTCTCTTCGAACACGTCGATGCAGGCCATGCCCAGCAACGCATCGTTCATGTGGAACAGCGCGATGCGTTGCCGCTTGCGTAGTTCGGCCTCGGCATGGTCGCGTTCCACATCGAAGAACTCCTGGGTCAGCACCCAGATGTCGTTCCATTGCGCGGGTGTCAATTCACCGGTGGCGTGTACGCGGGTGGTGATGCGGTCGGCCGACATCCCGCCAGTGTGCCATGGCCGCTGCCTAACTGGATCACGCGATCAATAGGCCGTTTTCACTTGTCTGGCCGGGCGGGAACCAATTTTCCTGCGGGTCTTGCTGGGATTCACGGGCCGATGGGATTCTTTGCGCCAGGAGAACCATGAACGACACGACTGTCACCGCCAGCATGCTGATTCGCCGGGGCGCCGCGGAAATCTTCGCCGCCTTCGTCGACCCGGACACCCTGTGCCGCTTCTGGCTGGATTCGGCCAGCGCGCCACTCGCGCCCGGCGCAACCGTGGAATGGCGCTTCAAGGTGCCCGGGGTCAGCGATCAGGTGACGGTCACGAGATTCGAACCTCCGTGCCGTTTGTCGCTCCGGTTCTCGGACGGACAGGAAGTGGCATTGAGCTTCGACATCCATGATGGCGACGCCACGCGCGTCGAGGCCCGGTGCACGGGTTTCCCTGATGAGAATCTGCTCGCGCATGCGACCAATACCGTCGAAGGTTTCAGCGTCGTCCTATGCGATTTGAAGACGCTGCTGGAAACCGGCCGTTCGGCCAACCTGACGCGCGACAAGGCCGCACTGATCGCGCGAAAAATGGCCGGGCCGGCGGGTTCCCCGGGGGCCTGACTCCATACAGTGGCTTTGAAGTCGAGGGCTGGATGGAACCGCTGGCCGTACCTATATAAGGTTGCCTCATGCCGCTTCCCCAGTTTCATCCCGCCGTCCAGGCGTGGTTTTCCCGGACTTTTCCCGCTGGCGCCACGCCGGCGCAGCTCGAGGCCTGGCCTGCGATCGCCGGGGGCGGGCATGCGCTGATCGCCGCGCCCACGGGTTCTGGCAAGACGCTGGCCGCGTTCCTCGCCGCCATCGATTCGCTGGCCCGCGAAGGCGCGAATGGCCAGCTGCAGGACGTGACCCGCGTGGTGTACGTGTCGCCGCTGAAGGCGCTGTCCAACGACATCAATCGCAACCTCGAGGAGCCGCTGGCGGGTATCTCGGCGGAGATGCTGTCCCTGGGCTCGCATGCACCCGCCATCCGCGCGGCCGTGCGTACCGGCGATACCTCGCAGACCGAGCGCGCCATGATGCGACGGAATCCGCCGCATATCCTCGTGACCACGCCCGAGTCACTCTATCTACTGCTCACCAGCTCGTCCGGCCGCGAGATGCTGCAGACCGTGCGTACTGTCATCGTGGACGAAATCCACGCCGTCGCGCAGACCAAGCGCGGCTCGCACCTGGCGCTGACGCTGGAGCGGCTGAGCGCCAACGCCTCGCAACCCGTGCAGCGCATCGGCCTGTCGGCCACTCAGAAACCCATCGAAGAAGTCGCGAAATTCCTGGTCGGAGGGTCGGTGCCGGGGTTGGTGCCGGGTGGGGAAAGTGGGGAAAGCGGCCGGGTCGGCCAAAGCCTTGTGCTTCCCCTGACGCCGCTTTCCCCACTTTCCCCACCCGGCACCGTGAACGGCACCGTGACCATCGTCAACTCGGGTCACGTGCGCGAGCGGGACATCAACCTCGTGATGCCGACGGCGCCACTGGAGGCGGTGATGTCGGGCGAAGTCTGGGCCACGGTCTATGACCAGCTGGCCACTCTCATCAGCGAACACCACACCACGCTGATCTTCGCCAACACGCGCCGCATGGTGGAGCGCGTGTCCCGGCATCTCGCCGAACGCATCGGCGAGGAAAACGTCGCGGCCCACCACGGGTCGCTGTCCAAGGAAACCCGCTTCGATGCCGAGCAGCGGCTCAAGGCCGGCAAGCTCAAGGTCATGGTGGCCACGGCGTCGCTGGAGCTGGGCATCGACATCGGCGACGTGGAGCTGGTCTGCCAGCTCGGTACGCCGCGCAGCATCTCGGTGTTCCTGCAGCGCGTGGGCCGCGCCAACCACTCGGTGGGCGGGGTGCCCAAGGGCCGCATCTTCCCGAGCAGCCGTGACGAACTCATCGACTGCACGGCGCTGCTCGATTCCGTGCGGCGCGGCGAACTCGACCGGCTGCACATCCCCGAGCATCCGCTCGACGTGCTCTCGCAGCAGATCGTCGCGGAGGTCTCGGCGCGTGAGTACGGCGAAGACGAACTCTTCGCGCTTCTGCGCGGCGCATATCCGTACCGCAACCTCGAGCGCAAGGATTTCGACGCCGTGGTACGCATGCTGGCCGAAGGCATCGACACCAAGCGAGGCCGGCGCGGCACCTATCTACATCGCGATGCGGTGAACCAGCGGCTGCGCGGACGCAAGGGTGCGCGCCTGACGGCCATCACCTGCGGCGGCGCCATTCCGGACAATGCCGACTACCAGGTGATCCTGGAACCGGCCGGCACCTTTGTCGGCACGCTCAACGAGGATTTCGCCATCGAGAGCCTGGCGGGCGATGTCTTCCAGCTCGGCAACACCTCGTATCGCGTGCTGCGCGTGGAAGCGGGGCGCGTGCGCGTGGAGGACGCCAAGGGCCAGCCCCCGTCCATTCCGTTCTGGTTGGGCGAGGCGCCGGCGCGCACCGACGAGCTCAGCGCCGCCGTGTCGCGGCTGCGCGCCGACATCGAAGCGCTGCTGCCCGAGGTCACCGCGCAGTCCCTGGCGCACGCCATCGACGTCGTCGAGCAGCGTTATCACCTGCCGCGCCCTGCCGCCCACCAGCTCGTGGAATACCTGGGCGGCGCCAAGGCCGTGCTCACCAGACTACCCACGCTCGACACGCTGGTGTTCGAGCGCTTCTTCGACGAGTCGGGCGGCATGCAGCTCATCATCCATGCGCCGTATGGCGCGCGTATCAACCGCGCTTTCGGGCTTTCCTTGCGCAAGAAATTCTGCCGCACCTTCAATTTCGAATTGCAGGCGGCCGCGACCGAGGACGCCATCGTGCTGTCGCTGGGCGAGACGCACAGCTTCGAGCTCGCGAGTGTGGCGCGCTTCCTGAACAGCAAGACCGTGGAAGACACGCTCATCCAGGCCATGCTCGATTCCCCCATGTTCACCGCGCGGTGGCGCTGGAATGCCAGCATCTCGCTCGCCATCCGCCGCGCGTCGGGTGGCAAGCGCACGCCGCCGCAGATCCAGCGCATGGCCTCCGAAGACCTGATTGCCGTCTTGTTCCCCGACCAGATCGCCTGCGCGGAGAACCTCAGCGGCCCGCGCGAGATACCCGACCATCCTCTGGTGAAGCAGACGCTGCACGACTGCCTGCATGAAGCCATGGACATCGACGGTCTCAAGCGCCTGCTGGTCGGCCTCGAGACTGGCGCCATTGCCGTAATCGCGAAAGACCTGCCGCAGCCTTCGCCACTGGCCGCGGAAATCCTCACCGCCCGGCCGTATTCGTATCTCGACGACGCGCCTCTCGAAGAGCGCCGCACCAACGCCGTCTCGCAGCGCCGCTGGCTCGACCCGGAGACCGCCGCGGACATGGGCAAGCTCGATCCGGCCGCCATCACCACGGTGCGTGAACAGGCCTGGCCGGATGTGACCAACGCCGACGAACTGCATGACGCCATGCATGCCATGGGCGTGATCACCGACGAGGAGGGCACACGGGCGGGTTGGGCACGATGGCTCGACGATCTGATCGCCACGAATCGCGCGACCCGGCTGAGCATTGGCCAGGCCCAATCTCAATCCGGGCCCAGCACTCGCACCTTCTGGGTCTGCGCCGAATGTCTGCCACTGGTCACAGCGGTATATCCCGGCGCGCGTCTCGATCCGCCGATCACCGCGCCGCCGGACAAGGCCTCCCGGTTGTGGCAGCGCGAACAGGCCATCACCGATCTCGTGCGTGGACGCCTGCAGAGCCTGGGCCCGGTCACGTCCCGCGAGTTGGCCGGGTCGCTGGCGCTGGCACCCTCCGAAATCGGCGTGGCATTGATCGAACTCGAAAGTGAAGGCTTCGTATTGCGCGGCCGTTTCACCGAGGACGCCAACACTCCGGAATCCATCCGTGAAGGTGATGCCACGCTCGAGTGGTGCGAGCGGCGGCTGCTCGCGCGCATCCATCGCTACACCATCAAGACGCTGCGTGCGGAAATCGAGCCGGTGTCTGGCGCCGATTTCATGCGATTCCTGTTCGAGTGGCACGGCATCACGCGCCACCCGAAACCCGAGGGCGTCGAAGCACTCGACGCCGTCATCAAGCAACTCGAGGGTTACGAGGTGCCCGCGGCGGCCTGGGAGAGCGATGTCCTCGCCGCGCGCCTGCACGACTATGACCCGCACTGGCTGGACAGCTTGTGCCTCTCGGGCCGCGCGCTCTGGGCCCGGTTGCAGCCGGGCAAGTCCGCGGCCGGGCCGGTTCGCACCACGCCCATTGCTCTCGTAACCCGGCGCAACTGGTCGCTGTGGAACCTCCTCGCGGCGGAGCCGCGCGAGGAGATGCAGCTCTCGCACGGCGCGCGCGCATTGTTCGACTATCTACGCGAGCATGGCGCTTCGTTCTTCGACGACATGGTGGGCGGCACCACGCTGCTGCGGTCCCAGGCGGAAACCGCGCTGGGCGAGCTCGTGTCCGCGGGACTGGTGAATGCCGACAGTTACTCGGGCCTCCGCGCCCTGCTCATCCCCTCTGACAAAAAGCGGCAGCTCGTCGCGCGACGCCGCCGTGTGGCGCTGTTCGGCCTGGAGGACGCCGGTCGCTGGAGCCTGGCGCGCAGACCCGCGGGCAAGGACAAGGCGAACGAGAACGAAGCGCTGGAACAGGTGGCGGAGATACTCCTGCGCCGTTACGGCGTGGTGTTCCGCAAAGTGCTGGAACGCGAGGCCGACTGGTTGCCGCCCTGGCATGCGCTGCTGCGCGTGTTCCGACGCCTCGAGGCGCAGGGCAAGATCCGGGGCGGGCGTTTCGTCGCCGGCATGAGCGGCGAACAGTACGCGCTGCCGGACGCGGTTTCGGCCATGCGCGCCGTGCGCAAGCAGGAGGCGCGTGGCGACCTGGTGTCACTGAGCGCGGCCGACCCGCTGAATCTCACCGGCATCGTCACGCCGGGTGCGCGCGTGCCGGCGCTCACCAACAACCGCGTGCTGTATCGCGACGGCGCGCCAGTGGCGGTGCATGCCGGCGGGCAGTCGGGGTTCCTGGTGGAAATGGAGCCGGGCAAGGAATGGGAAGCGCGCCAGGCCTTGCTGCGCAAGAACCTCGCGCCAGCGTCGACGCGGCTGACCTGAGGGCCGCGTCGATCGCTTCGCCGCGATTCATTCAGAACGGAAACGTGGAACTCTGGTTGTCCGGGTCCGCGTGGGACTGCAGCAGGCGGAAATACACGCGCCGGCTCGGGTGGTCCTTGTGCGAGATGAACACCACGGCGTAACGCTCGTCGCCGAATTCGGTGTACTCGTGCGGCTCCGCATCCCAGTCCTTGTAGTGAGTGCGCAGCCAGCGCTTGATGGAGCGGTCGACCATGAGGTCGCTGGTAACTACCAGGCGCACCGCCGTCAACTCACGCCGACTTTCTTCGCGCCCTGCGCGAAAAGTGTTGCCGCCTCCGGCGAGCAGCGGAACGCCGCGAGGAAATCGGCCATCCGGTAGTTGGGCACGCGCGCACGTATTTTCGCCGTGTACGCGCTGGCTTCATCGACGCGATCGGCGAGACCCAGCGCGAAAGCCGCGATGGCCGAGATGTGCTGGTGGGCATTCGGCCGCGCCGCCGCCTTGATGCCCCATTCCGCCGCCTCGTCGTATCTGCCGAGGCGCGCGAGCGCCATGCAGCGGGCGCCGAGGAACGCGAACAGCAATGGATCGAAGGGTGACAGCAGCCGTGCGTGATCGGTGAACGAGATCGCCGCGCCGGGATCGCCCGACTGCGAATGCACGAAGGCCAGCGTGTAATGCGCGCTGGCGAAGTTCGGACTCAGGTCGACGGCGCGCTCCAGTTCCTGCACCGACGCATCGATGCCGCCGCGCAGCCACAGCGCGCGACCCATGGCCCAGTGCGCCGTGGGGTCACGTTCGTCGACCATGAGGCTCTTGCCCGCGGCGTCGAAGGCGCGGTCGATTTCGGGACCGGGCTTCTTCCACCCGAGGAACGCGTTCTGGAAATGCGCGAACGACAACCCCGCATAGGCGCGCGCGAACGTGGGGTCGAGCTCGACCGCGCGCGCGAAGTATTTCCGTGCATGCTCGTTGTCCGCCTTGCTGAAGCGGTACATGTGCCACAGGCCGCGGTGATGGGCTTCCCAGGCATCCAGTGAACTTGGCGCCTTCAGCACGGCGCGGTTGCGCTCCACCATTTCGATCTCGTGTGCTACGGAGGCCACGATGCGGTTGCCGATCTCGTCGAGCACGTCCAGCGCGTCGTTGAGCTTCTCGTCGAAAACTTCATTCCAGACGATACGCGCCGTGCGTGTTTCGACCAGCTCCGCGCTGACCAGCATCTTTTTCTGGTGACGACGCACCGTGCCGCTGACCACGTAGTCCACGTTGAGCATGCGTCCGGCTTCTTCCGGCCCGATGGCGCGGTCGCGCAGCGCAAAGGTGCTGCCTTGAGCGATGACGAACAAGCTGCGCAGCTTCGCCAGTCGCGTGGTGACGTCGTAGGCCAGCGCATCGGCGGCACCGCCGCGCTTGTCGGCCTCGGCGGAGAGATCCATGAATGGCATGACGGCAATCGAAGCCCGACGGGTCGACGCCGGCAGCGAGTCGCGCCGTATCTCGGTGAGGCTGGCGCTGACCAGTTCGATGGTGCCGGCCGGGCTTTCAATGGGTGCCGGCCGCTGGTCGAGCGCGGCGGCCTTGGCGCGCGCCGCACGCCACAACTCGCGCAAGGGTGCGCTTTCGAGTCCGTCGGCTTCGAACAGCTTGGTCGCGCTCGCCAGGTGCGCCTCGCCCTCGGCCACTCGCCCGCTGCGCGCCAGCGAGGTGAGCAGGATTTCGTGCGCCTGGCGGTCGAAGGGCGACAGGCGCAGCCATTCGTCGAGGTAGGGCGCGGCCTGCTCATGCGGCAGGTCGCGCGCGAGGTTTTCGAGCAGCACGGCCTGGATCCCGCGGAATCGCCGGCGCTCGGCGGTGATCCAGGCGTCGAACATGGGGCTGCGCGCGATCTCGAGCCCCTCGAGAAGTTCGCCACCAAACAACCCCGCCAGGGCTTTCTGCTGCTCCGTGCCTAACTTCTTGATGCCGTGCTCGGGCGCCTGCGTGACGGCCAGGGTATCCACGAAACAATCGGAGAGATCGAGACGGATGGTGCTGCCATCGGCGATGACGCGCTTGCGCCCCTTTTCGTCCACCAGGCCGCGCAGCTTCGACAGGCACCAGCGCAGTTCGCCGCGAGGGTCGTCAGGCACGTCCCAGAGCAGTTCGCAGATCTGCGAACGGGTCACGGGGCGGCTGGCCAGCACCAGGTAACCCAGAAGCGCCCGCACCTTTCGGGAGGGCGGCAGGGCGATCACCTCGCCGCCCCGCGACAGTTCCAGCGACCCGAGAAGACGAAATCGCAACGATTCCACGGACTTTCCCACGCTCTTTACCACGCTGTTCCCGTAGCTTGCCCGTCGTACATTTCGAGGAGGGAAGTCATGAATCTGAGCCTGTCGCGAAACGCCCGTCCGGAAATCAGGGTCAACCCATCGCACCATCAATCCGCATGGGCGAGCGGTGATTATGCGGTAGTCGGAAACGCCTTGCAGTTGGTCAGCGAGGAACTCTGCGATTCCGTGAATTTGGCCCAGGACCAGCGCGTACTGGATGTCGCCGCCGGAAATTTCCACGCTTCCATGGCGGCCGCGCGTCGATGGTGCGATGTGACGGCTACCACCGTGCCCTCCGACCTGGGGCGTCGCAGCCGCCAGCGCATCGAGGCTGAAGCGGTGGGTGTGCGCTTCGTCGACGGCGACCCCGAGGCGCTCCCTTTCGCGGACCAGGCATTCGATGCGGTCGTGTCTTCCTTCGGCGCCATGTTCGCGCTGGACCAGGAGCGTGCCGCCTCCGAGATGGTGCGTGTCTGCCGGCGCGGCCGCATGGTTGGACTGGCCAACTGGACGCCACGCGGCTTCGTGGGCGAGCTCTTCAAGGTGCTGGCGCGCTACACGCCCGGCGACGGTTATGGCCAGGCCTCATGCGCCTGGGGGACTTCCGAGCGATTGCAGGAGTTGTTTGGGGCCTATGGCAACGTCTGGAGCACGCGCAAGAACGCGGTTTTCCGGGCGCGCACACCGATGGACTGGGTGGACAAACTACGCGCCACCTACGCGCCGGTGATCCGCGCCTTCGGAGTGCTCGATGCCGCCGGCAAGCGCGATCTGCGCGCCTCGCTGTTGCAGCTGGTGAACGGCTTCAACCGCGCGACCGATGCGAGCATGGTGGTGGATGCGGAATATCTCGAGGTGGTGGTGACGAGGCGCTAGCACGGCAAAATCGACGCACCGGCGCCCCGGACCAGAAACTTTCATGGAAAGGGGCGAATAGGAGTAACGTGGCGTTCGGCTTGTGAACTTCGTCTTGTCCTCCCTGGTCCTCGCGTCGCGGACGCAACTGCGGCCAGTGTCGCCACTGCCAAGCACGCGATCCGGCCGACCAGATTCAAGTCGGTCCACCTACTCCAGGATTCATCGATGGCGAGGAACTGTGTCAGCGGCCGCACCCGGCATCTCACCATGGCGCGGACGTCAGTCCGCCTGGCCACGTGCTGCGCCTGAATTTTCGTGCGACGCCCGGTGACTCACCGACGCTGATGCTCGCTGCCTGCGTGCGTTTCTGCGCCGATGGCACGCTCCGTGGGCCTGACAACTACGTCATCGCCCGTTACGTGGATGGCTGCTGGCAGGTCGGTGGGCGGCTGCACCGTGAACTCGATTGCGAGGGGCCGGTGCGATTGCGGCTCACTTTGGGAGAGCGCGAACCCGCGCGCATGTTGGGCCCGTTCCAGCACCTGCGCACCTCGGGTGGCCGGCTTTATGGCGACAACTCCTGCCTCGACATCCTGATGCCGGGTCGCGGTGGCGAGGGCGACCGGCGCTGTCATCAACTCACGCTGCTCGGTGAAGGAGGGGCGCATGGCCAAGACTAACTACGGACAGATCAAGAAACAGAAGGAAGCGGCCCGCAAGGCGCGCCAGCAGAAGAAGCTGGATCGACGGCAGGCACGGCCCGCGGACGTGACGCAGGAAGAAACCGGCGTTCAGGGTGAGCAGATCATTGCTCCCACTCCGCGTGATGAATCGGTGTCGTGAAGCCTGGCGCATCGCGCACTGAAATCTGACTCTGGAAATCCGATCGAGCCCTGCGCGGCCGGGCCGGCTCACGCGTCGTCGGTCGGGTCGAGCATCTGCTCCTTGCGCTCGGGATGCTGGTTGATCTCGGGAGGCTCTTCCCTCTGGCGCTTCTTCTCCGCAAATGCGCTGCGTGCCCAGAGGCCGGCGATCACGGCGCCGATCAGGATGAAAAGTACTACGCGCATGTGACCTCCTGGAAGGCGCTACCGGCGTGACCGATGCCGGCCGTGCTGCCCGAGGCCAGCGCGGGTTTTCCTTTGAGTTGCAGGTCCATAGTCAAGGTACGCCTGTTCGTTGAAGGGGTCGCGCCGGCATTGTGCGCGGCGAGGAGTCGAGGGGATCATACCCCCATGAAACTGCCGCAGTTCCTGCTGGATCACTGGCTGGCCGCGCACGAGTTCGCCGACCCGCCGATTCGCTACAACCTTGCCTCGAGCACCGGCCCGCAATGGACATTGGGCGAAGTGCTTGCGCTCGGCGGTGACACAGCCCGACACGACCTCGACGCGCTCAAGCTTTCCTATGCGCCGCCGCAGGGCGGGGCGCGCCTGCGCGAACGCATCGCTGCATTGCATGGGGTGAGCGCCGACGACGTGCTGGTGATGACGGGCGCATCCGAAGCGTTGATGGCGCTGATCTGTCACTTCGCGGGTGAGGGCGGGAGCCTCGTGTTGCCGCAGCCTTGCTACCCGGCGGTGCCCGTGCTGGCGCGCGCCTGGGGACTGGAGGTGCGTCAGTACGTGCTCGACCCGTCGAATGGATTCTCGCAGACAGCGGAGCTGGTGTTGTCGGCGGTCGATTCCGGAACACGCGCGGTGTTCGTGAACTCGCCGCACAACCCCACGGGGTCGGTGATGCCCGCGGCGGAGCAGGTCAAACTGGCCGCCGCGCTGGCGGTGAAGGGCATTCCGCTCATCGTCGACGAGGTCTATCACCCGCTTTACTTCTCGGGTGAGGTGCCGACAGCTACCAGCCTGGATAACACCATCGTGCTGGGCGACTTCGCCAAGGCGCTGTCGCTTCCGGGGCTGCGCATCGGCTGGCTGATCGATCGCGACCGGGATCGGCGCGCAGCGCTCATCGACGCCCGCAGCTACTTCACGATTTCCGGATCGCCGCTCACGGAGGCCGTTGGTTCGCTGGCGCTGGAACATGCGGCGGCCATCCTCGGGAAGCTGCGCCAGGTGGCCACCGGCAATCTCGCACTGTTGACCTCGTTCATGGCCGCTCACCGCGACGTACTCGAATTCCCGCCGCCCGCGGGCGGAACCACTTGTTTTCCACGCCTGCGGGACGGCCGCGATGCGCGCCCTTTGTGCGAAGCGCTGGCGCGCGCGGGAGTGCTGGTGGCGCCGGGCGACTGTTTCGACGCGCCCGCGCACATGCGCATCGGGTTCGGCGCGCAACGCGAGGGATATGCCGAGGCGCTGCGAATCTTCGCCGAGGTGCTTGACTGAGGAATTTCCCACGGCCATTCCCACGCCCGTTTCCACGACGCGGGCCTAACTTGGCGCCCTCATTTCCGAGGGATCACCATGTTCAAACGCTCGACCATCTTTCTGTACGGCCTGCTGAGCTATGCCGTCTTCTTCGCCACGTTCCTGTATGCCATCGGCTTCATCGGCAATATCCAGATTCCCGATGTGGTTCCGCGCACTCTCGATGGCGTGCCGACCCGCGCGTTCCTGCCGAGCCTGCTGATCGACCTGGGCCTGTTGGCGCTGTTCGCGCTCCAGCACAGCGTCATGGCTCGGCCGGCGTTCAAGAGCTGGTTCACGCGCCTGATTCCGGAGAGCGCCGAGCGCAGTACCTACGTGCTGGCATCAAGTTTCGCGCTGATCGCGCTGTTCTACGCATGGCAGCCGCTGGGCGGAATGGTGTGGCAGGTGCAGGACGGCGTGGCTCGCGGCGCCATCTGGGGCGCCTACGCATTCGGCTGGCTGCTGGTGCTGGCGGCGACCTTCCTCATCAACCACTTCGACCTGTTCGGCCTGCGCCAGGTATGGCTGCAGCTCCTGGGCCGCCCGTACACGAATCTGCCATTCGGCACGCCCGCGTTGTACAAGCTGGTGCGCCACCCGCTGTACGTGGGCTGGCTGTTCGTGTTCTGGTCGACGCCGGTGATGACCTTGTCCCACCTGCTGTTCGCCGTGATGACCACCGGCTACATCCTGGTGGCCATCCAGTTCGAGGAGCGCGATTTGATCGCGCACTTCGGCGACCAGTACCGCGACTACAAGGCCCGCGTGCCGATGCTGATTCCGGGCCGCAAACGTGCGACGGATCGGCGTCGCGAGGTGTTGCGCGCGCGTCCGTAACGAGGGCCGATGTCCCGACACCGGGTGGTGGTCGACTTCCGGCGTCGGGGCAACTTAGGGCGCTGGCCAGCCGGTTCCGGGGGAAATGGACCTCGACGGGCAGGTCGGCGGCGAAATGAGCCTGCGCCACGCCGCGATACAACTTGTCCGCGTCGATGGCTTCGAGATTGGCGAAGTGTGCCGCCGCCTCGTCGCGCTTCTAGCCGATGCGCCAGTCGCCGAGGCAGAAGTACTTGTCGCGGAGCACGCTCTCGAGGACGTCCTGGCGCGCTTCCGGCGGTGCGTCGTCAGTCCGCACCGGCGTGGCCGTCATCGCCACCAAGGCGAACAGGGCAAGCAGGATGAAGAGTCGCGTCACCATCGAACCTCCCAAAAGAAAGGCCGCGTTTCCGCGGCCTTTTTCATTTCCAATCGACCGTTGCTTCCGGTCCCGCCTCATCAGTCTTCGATGAGGAAGCTTCGCAGTTGCTCACTGCGCGACGGATGACGCAGCTTGCGCAGCGCCTTCGCCTCGATCTGGCGGATGCGCTCGCGCGTCACGTCGAACTGCTTGCCCACTTCTTCCAGCGTGTGGTCGGTGTTCATGTCGATACCGAACCGCATGCGAAGCACCTTGGCTTCACGCGGGGTCAGTTGCGCAAGTACCGAGTGAGTGGTCTCGCGCAACGATTCCATCGTGGCCTGGTCGATCGGCGACGCCACGGAGGTGTCCTCGATGAAATCGCCGAGGTGTGAGTCCTCGTCGTCACCGATCGGAGTCTCCATCGAGATGGGCTCCTTGGCGATCTTGAGCACCTTGCGCACCTTGTCTTCCGGCATTTCCATGCGCACGGCCAGTTCTTCCGGCGTCGGCTCGCGGCCCATCTCCTGAAGCATCTGCCGCGAGATGCGATTCAGCTTGTTGATGGTCTCGATCATGTGCACCGGGATGCGGATGGTGCGCGCCTGGTCGGCGATGGAACGCGTGATGGCCTGGCGGATCCACCACGTGGCGTACGTGGAGAACTTGTAGCCGCGGCGGTATTCGAACTTGTCCACCGCCTTCATGAGGCCGATGTTGCCTTCCTGGATGAGGTCCAGGAACTGCAGGCCGCGGTTGGTGTACTTCTTCGCGATCGAGATCACGAGGCGCAGGTTGGCCTCGACCATTTCCTTCTTCGCGCGGCGGGCTTTCGCTTCGCCGATCGACACTTCACGGTTGATCTCCTTGATGTCCGTGATCGTGAGGTGATAGGTCTTCTCCAGCGCGGACAGCTTGTCCTGGCGGCGCGAGATCTCGTCGGCGAGACGGCCCATGGCGGCCGACCACTTCTTGCCGCCCTTGATCTGCTTCTGCAGCCAGCGGTTCGAGGTCTCATTCTTGGGGAACGAGAGGATGAACTCCTTGCGCGGCATGCCGGCGTCACGCACGGCGATGATCATGATCTCCTTCTCGAGCTGGCGGATCTCGTTGACGCCATGGCGCAGGTTGGCGATCAGCGCCTCGAACATGCGCGGCGCCAGCTTGAGTTCCATGAACTCATCGGACAGCTTCTTGCGGACCTTGAGCGTCTTCGGGTCCTTCGCGCCCAGCTTCTCGATGTGGCTGAGCACGTTGGCCAGGTGTTTGCCCACCGCGGCGAAACGGCGCGCCGCTTCCTCCGGATCCGGGCCGGTGTCGACGGCTTCTTCCTCGCCCTCGGCTTCGCCTTCCTCGCTTTCCTCACCCTCGGCCTTGTCCTCGGCGGGCGCCGGGGCCAGTTCCATCTTGGTCGGGTTCTGCGGCTGGGCGATGACGTCCGGCGCGTTCGGGTCGATGAAACCCACGATGAGATCGACCAGGCGCGCGCCACCCGTCTTCACGGGTTCGTAGGCCTTCAGTAGATAGTCGGCGGTCGACGGGTAGTTGGACAGCGCCATGCGCACGGCGTCGAGGCCTTCCTCGATGCGCTTCGCGATGCGGATTTCGCCTTCGCGCGTGAGCAGCTCCACGGTGCCCATCTCGCGCATGTACATACGCACGGGGTCGGTGGTGCGGCCGAGTTCCGCGTCCAGCGCGGCGAGCGCGGCGGCGGCTTCCTCGATGGCTTCTTCATCCGTCGGCGCGGACGGCTCGGGCGCGAGAATGCTCTCGTTGTCCGGCGCCTTCTCGTACACCGGGATGCCCATGTCATTGATCGTGTTTACGATCTCTTCGATCTGCTCCGGATCGACGATTTCCGACGGCAGGTGGTCGTTGACCTGAGAGTAGGTCAGGTAACCCTGTTCCTTGCCGCGCGCGATCAGCAGCTTGAGCTGCGACTGGCGTTCCTCGGGCAGGACATTGCGGCGCGCGGGCAGGTTGATCAGCTCGGCGGACGCCTTCTTCCCCTTCTTGCCTTCGACCGGCGCGGCTTGGGCCGCCGCCGCGGCGGCAGCCGCGCGCGCGGCCGCCAGCTTCTGCGCCGGCTTGAGATCGACGACCTTGCCCTTCGGGTCGGCGGCCTGCGCCGCGCCCTTCTCGGGGGTCTTGCCCTTGGCTACCTGCTTCTTCACCTCGGCGTGTTTCGACGCCGCAGCCTTCACCGAGTGCCCGGCCTTCTCTTTGGCATGGGCAGCCGCCGCTTTCTCTTTCGGAGAATGAGCAGCTTTCTTGGCGGGCTTCTTGGAGGCGGGTGCAGTGGGGCGCTTGTGCTTCTGTGTCATGAGGTTCCGTACGCGAGGGCGTAATGGGGTCACCACCGTGGGGTTGTCCACGGTGCGATCAAGGGTGGCTTGCGCGAAAGGGGGCGCATTCTACGCAAGAGAGGCTGGCTTGACAAAGCGAAAATAGCCCACCGCTCAACGACTTCCGTACGAGTTGGACCCTCGGAACAACGCAAGATTCGGGCCAAAAGGGTCCGCAGCGACAAATATTTATCGGCCCTGCTGGCCCTCGCCCGAGGCGTTCCCCAAGGGGTTCTGCGTGCCTCTGCTCCGTGCCCGGTGAATGGTGACATTCAACTCCTTGAGCTCGGCGCGCTCGTCGTCGCTGAGGTCGCCCTTGGCGATGAGTTCGTCCAGCCTGCGCAACGTGGGTTCGAGCGCCAGTTTCTCGAGGGCCGCGGTGAGTTCCAGGGCCGCGGAGGTTTCGTCGTGCCCCAGGATTTCCTCGGCCGCGAGGGCCCGCATGCGCGCCACTTCCGGCCGGTCGCGCCAGCGTTCCAGCAATTGACCCGTGTGGGCCGCCGGTTCCTGCTGAAGCTGGTCAACCAGTTCGAAAAGGAAACGCGAGCCCGCGTCGTCATTCAGCTCGAGCTGGGTGAGTTGGGCGCCACTGATGCGCGTCGCGATCGTGGGGAAATGCACCAGCAGTTTGACTGCCCGAGTGACCAGGCCCTTTCCGCCACCGCCATCGCGTGGCCGCGGCGCGGATCGGCCGCCCTGGCCGCTGGCAGGCAGACCCGCCTCGCTGGCCGGGTCGCCGCCCGAAAGGTGATTGCCGCGGTTGTCGGTCACTTCGTTGAACCATATTTGGTTCAATCTGGCCGAGGACAGCTTGATCGACTCTGAAAGGCGGTCAATGAGCAGGTCGCGATACACGCCCGGCGCCACCTTCGTAACCAGCGGGCGCGCCAGCTCCGCGAACTGGGCGCGACCGTCGGCATGCGCCAGGTCGGCCTGTTCGGCCAGCGCCGCCACCAGGTATTCGGACAACGGCAGCGCGCCGTCCAGACGTTTCTCGAATCGCTCGCGTCCTTCCTCGCCCACCAGGGAATCCGGGTCGTGGCCCTCGGGCAGAAACAGGAACCGGATCTGCCGTCCGTCGCGCGCCTCGGGCAGCGCGTTGTTGAGCGCACGCCAGGCCGCGGCGCGGCCGGCCTTGTCGCCGTCGAAACAGAACACCACTTCGTTGACCAGCTTGAAGATGCGCCGCAGGTGCTCCGGGGTGGTCGCCGTGCCCAGCGTTGCCACCGCGTAGTTCACGCCGGCCTGGTGCAGACGTGCCACGTCCATGTACCCCTCGACCACCATGAGGCGCTTGAGAGCCACGCGGCTCTGGCGCACCTCGTACATCCCGTACAACTCGCGCCCCTTGTGGAACAGCAGGGTCTCGGGCGAATTCAGGTACTTGGGCTCACCCTGGTCGATGATGCGTCCGCCGAAGGCCAGTACACGCCCGCGCGAATCGCGGATCGGGAACATGAGCCGGTCGCGGAAGCGGTCGTAGTAGCGATCCAGCGTGCGCGAATCGGTGCGCTCACGTTCGATGACCAGGCCACAGTCGAACAGCAGCTTCTTGTCGGCTTCGGTGGAACCGAAGCGCTTCAGCAATTCGTTCCAGGAATTCGGCGCGAAGCCGATCATGAATTTCTCGATGGTCTCGCGCGTGAGACCACGCTTCCTGGCGTACTCCTTCGCCCGCGCATCGCCGGGCAACACGCTGGCGAAGTATTTCGCCGCCTTCAGGTTCGTGTCGTACAGTGGCTGCGTGCTGCCGGTGTTGTCGGGCTGGCTGCTGCCGGCTTCGCGCGGCACATCGAGGCCGAGGCGCCCCGCGAGTTCCTCGATGGCTTCCGGGAACGACAGCTTGTCGTACTCCATGAGGAAGCCGAGCGCCGTGCCATGCGCTCCGCAACCGAAGCAGTGATAGAACTGCTTCTGCGGGCTCACCCAGAACGATGGCGTCTTCTCGTTGTGGAACGGACAGCAGGCGCGGTATTCGCGACCCGCCTTCTTGAGTTCGACGCGGCTGCCGATGAGCTCGATGATGTCCGCCCGCGCGGTCAGTTCATCGATGAAGCTCTGGGGGATGCGGCCGGCCATGACTCGTATGTGTTTTTTCGCGCCCGGGAGCGTGTCGGATGACGGCGCTGGCGGGCCGTGATTCTAACGCCGCCGGGCCCCCGGGGGCTGATGGAGCAGGGCCGCATGACAGCCGCGCCAGGCCGCCGGTTTGTCTGCCGGGGTTTGGCCGGCGATCATCACCCCCTGCGGGCGCTGCCTGAAAGGAGTGAACATTGCACGAGAAAGCCAAGGGCTTCGACCTGGTGTTGTCTTATCCCCAATGGCAGGGATCCGGCCGATCGCAGCATCTGCGCCGCGGCGCCCGCGCGGCCGCGGAAGTCTGCCGACGCTACGGACCGCTCGTGCAGGTTTCGGATGCGGGTGAGGGTGACGCCAGGGACGGGATCAATCGCTGGACAGCGATCCTCGAGCAGTTCGGCGCCGCGCGCGCGATGCTCGACACGCATCGTCCAAAACGCGTGTTGACCGCGGGTGGCGATTGCGGCTGCGATGTCGCCGTCATCGATTACCTGCACCGCCAGTACCCCGACCTCACCGTCATCTGGGTGGACGCGCATCTCGACGCCAACACTTCGCTCACCTCACCCAGCGGGAATTTCCACGGCATGCCGGTTTCCGCGATCATGGGCTTTGCGCCGGCGGGCATGCTCGGGCTGCTCGGCGCGCCGCTGCCGCCTTCGCAGTTCCACTATTTCTCGGCGCACGTCGGGGATCCGGGGGACTGGGAATTCCAGCGCGAGCACGGCCTGACGTGGTTCGAAGTCGGCCAGCCGGTGTCGGGGCCCGTACATGTCCACTTCGATCTCGATGTTTTCGATCCGGCCGAGTTTCCGCATCTCGCTTATCTCGACGGGAAGCTGCCGATCGAAGCCGGCGTTTCATTGCTGCGTACTCTCGCCAGCAGCGGAACGCTGGTTGGCCTCACGATCACCGAGTTTGCACCGGCTGACGAGCGCGCCGCGGAAGAGGGCAGTCGAGTGCTCACCCGCTTGTGTGAGGCGGCGACTGGTTAGACCGGCCTATCGCAGGATCGCGGCCACCACGATCACGCACAGGACCAGCGCGGCCACCCCGCCGCCGATCACCAGGGGCAGTCGATGTTTCGGAAACCGCCCGAGTTCACGGCGCTCGTTCTCGATCTTGCGCGATATGGAGATGCAGATGAGCGCGATGAGGATCAGCGCGCCGGCGGTGGCGATTCCCCTGCCACCCATGCGGGCTGTCAGCCGCCCAGCTTCGCTTTGATGCGGGCGCCGACGGCGCCCATGTCGGCCTTGCCGGCGGCCTTGGCCTTTACTACGCCCATCACCTTGCCCATGTCCTTGATGGTCGCGGCGCCGGTGGAGGCGATGGCTTCGGCGATCAGCGCGTCGAGTTCGGCGTCGGAGAGCTGTGCCGGCAGATAGGGCTGCAGCACGGCGATCTCCGCGTTTTCCTTGGCGACGAGGTCCGCGCGGCCGCCTTTCTCGAAGGCCACGATCGATTCCTTGCGCTGCTTGATCATTTTTTCCAGCACCGCCAGGACCTGCGCATCGTCGAGCGTGATGCGCTCGTCGACTTCGCGTTGCTTGATGGCGGCCTGCAAAAGACGAATGACCGCGAGGCGATCCTTTTCGGCGGATCGCATCGCGGTCTTCATGTCTTCGGTGATGCGCTCCTTGAGCGTCATCGTGATGACTCAGCTCGCGCGGGGGCGGGCGGAGTAATCGCGCGGGCTGTTGCGCTTGAGGTGACGCTTCACGGCGGCAGCCTTCTTGCGCTTACGCTCCTGCGTCGGCTTCTCATAGAATTCGCGGCGCCGGAGCTCCGTCAGCACGCCCGCTTTTTCGCACGCGCGCTTGAAACGGCGCAGGGCGGCATCGAAATATTCGTTTTCACGTACGCGAACGCTCGGCATCGAAACCTCAACCCTTTGATCTGTCTGGAGTTTT
>JAQSWD010000221.1 GCA_029266835.1 Steroidobacteraceae bacterium | reverse complement strand
CCTCTTCCACAGCTTCGCGGTGTTCCCGGCGAGCGCGGTGACGGTGACCGGCGAGACACGGCAATACCAGACGCGCAGCTTCTGCCCGGTGTGCGGCTCATCCTTGTTCGACCGGTTCGGCGAGGAGTTCGAGTTGCATCTCGGATGCCTCGATGCAATCGACCAGATCGCGCCCAGCTACGAATGCTGGGTCATACGGCGCGAGGGATGGCTGCCGCCCTTCGATGGCCTGGCACTTCACCCGCGCGATCGAACTACCTGAAGCTCATGTCGTCGAGCGCGATGACTCAACCCGCCGCGCGCGGAACGATGTTCGGGTTCAGGTGGAACAGGTTCTTCGGGTCGTACTTGGTCTTGATCTCGACCAGGCGCTCGAGATTCTCTCCGTAGGCGGCGCGCGCACGCACGTTGGCTTCGGTGGCATTGAGGTTGGCGTACAGACCCACAGAAAACGGCTGGAACTCCTTCCACACTTCCTTGTGCCAGGCGGTGCGCGCGGCGCGCGACGCGTACGCCGTGGAGTCATCCGACCGGCGCGTCACCGCGCCTCCGTGCTGAGTCAAGCTGATCTTCGCGAGCTCCGCGCCGGGCAGCCTGATGCTGGCGATGGCGTGATCGAGCAATGCGGCGGGTAATTCGGTGACCCGGCCTCCGGCCATGTAGTAGCCGCGCCCATGGGGCGAATCCGCATCGTATTCGGATTGCACCACCACCCACGGTTTCGCCGCGACATTGTCACGCAGTACCGTGCCGAACTTGCGGATCTTCGCGATCTCCTTTTCCGCTTCCGCCGGCTTTCCGCAGTGACAGAGGACGAACGACACCTTGCGATGCCCGGCCGCGTCGCATTCGAGCACCGGGTCCATCCACAACTCGTCGGACGCGGTGTGGCAGAAATCGGCGAAGGCATCGAGCACGCCACGCGCCTGCTCGATGGGGAACACGAATTCGCCGGCTATTGCCGAGCGCCCGAACTCATGCGCGCGGAACTCGAAGCCGGTGACGACGCCGAAGTTTCCGGGTCGCCACGTCCGCGGCCACCAGGCTATCTACCGTGAGTCCGAACTTGCGTTGCAGCCGGCCCACGCCACCGCCCAGCGTGAGGCCCGCGACGCCGGTATGCGACACCGTGCCCGCGGGAACCACGAGACCGTGGACCTGCGCCTCGCGGTCCATTGCGCCGAGCAACGCGCCCGGACCCACGCGCACGAGGCGCTTCACCGGGTCCACTTGCACGCTGCCCATGAGCGTGAGGTCGATCATGAGACCGCCCTCGCAGGCCGAGTAGCCAGGCAGGCTGTGGCCGCCACCGCGAACCGAAACAAGCAGGTCTTGCGCGGCGGCGAATTGCACGGCCGCAACGACGTCCTGCGGATTGATGCAGCGGGCGATCAGCACGGGGCGGCGGTCGAAGGCGCCATTCCAGACTCGCCGCGCGGCGTCGTACCCTTCGCTGGCGCGCAATAGCACCGGCCCACGCAGGCGCGCGCGCAGGTCAGCGACATCGGAACCGCGCAGGACCAGGGCCGCCCCGGTGCGCGACACGGCAGGCAGATCGGCCGCGGTCGCGGCGCGCGCAGGGCGGGTGAATGAGAGACCGGCGGTCGCGGCAACCGCGAGTGAGCCACCAAGGAAGTGTCTTCTTTTCATGGAGCGGGCTCCGTCGGCGCGATGCCGGTGCCATCTTGTTTGAGTGGAAGGTAGCGCACGCGCGCGTCCCGAACCATGAAAATCTGGTCCGCTTCACCGCACAGCGGCCTGGCCCGGTCTCGGACACGGCGGGTGCGCCGAATGAGTGAATCAGTCGAAGCAACACCCGTCCGTTGCATGGCAACATACGCGCCCACATTCCTGACGCGGGCCCGCCCATTTCATGCGTTTCTCTTCGATCTCGTCCCTGCTGATCAGTGCCGGTTTCCTCGCAGTCGCCACGCCGGCTTCCAGCCAGTCCCCCTTCCCGGTTCCGTCCGCGGAATCGCTGCCCCTCGAAGAGGGCCGCGAAGAATTGCTGCGCGGTTGCAATCTTTGCCACCCCATCATGGCCATGCTGGGACAGCAACGGACCGAGCCGGAATGGCGCGGCGTGGTGGATGCCATGCGAGGGCGCGGCGCGAAGGTGACCGACGAAGAGGCCACGCGGATCACGCAATACCTGGCGAAGCATTTCGCGCCGGGTATGCCGGTGCGGCGCGGCGCGGGACGCATGCCCGGCGGACGCACGTTCGTCCTCGGCGGACGTCCGCCCGATGCCGAGCCCGTGATCGGTAGTCCGCTCGAAACGCGCGACCCCGTGGGCGCGAACCAGAAACCCGCGTTCGCCGGGCAGACACGCGCGCCCGCTGTCCGCACGCGTACACCCGTGGAAGCGAAGATCGTCGCGCGCGGGCTGAACCACCCCTGGGCGCTGGCCTTCCTGCCGAAGGGCCGCATGCTGATCACCGAGAAACCCGGCGCGATGCGCGTGTTGTCCGCCACCGGAGAAGTGGGCGCGCCAATCGCCAACGTGCCCAAGGTGCTTTACAGAAGTGACGGCGGCCTTCTCGATCTCGTGATCGACCCGGAGTTCGCCCGCAATCGCCAGATCTATTTCGCCTATTCCGAGCCGCGCGAGGGCGGATCGGGCCTCACGCTCGCCAGCGCGCGGCTCAGCGACGACGAAACCGCGCTGGAATCCGTGCGCGTGTTGTTGCGCATCGAGCCCACGCACACCAGCGTTTCGCATTTCGGTTGCCGGCTGTTGTTCGACAAGCAGGGCAAGCTGTTCATGACTTCCGGCGAGCGCATGGACCCCGCGATCCGCGTGCAGGGCAGGCCCAGGACCTCGACTCGCGCCTGGGCAAACTACTGCGCCTGAACACCGATGGCAGCGCGGCGCCGGGAAACCCGTTCGCGAGCACCGCCGGGGCATTGCCGGACATCTGGACCTACGGGCATCGCAATTCGCAGGGGCTTGCATGGCATCCGCGTACGCGCGAACTCTGGTCCATCGAACACGGCGAGGCCGGTGGCGATGAACTGAACCTCATCAAGCCCGGCCACAACTACGGCTGGCCGAAGATCGCCTACGGCATGGAGTATGACCGCCGCCCCATCTACGACGGCATCACCGCCGCGCCCAAGATGGATCAGCCGCTCTACTACTGGGATCCGGCTATGACGGCAAGCTGATCCCCGAGTGGCGCAACAACCTGTTCGTCGCCGGGCACTTGAGCCAGCACCTCGTGCGGCTGGTGCTGGACGGCCATCGCGTGGTGGGCGAAGAGCGGCTGCTGCTGGATCAGAAGCAGATGATGCGTTGGGTGGGACAGGGGCCGGATGGCGCCTTGTGGGTGCTCACCGATGATGCGGATGGGCGGTTGATCCGGTTGAGTGCGCAGAAGAAGCGGTAGTCAGGCTGGCGCCTCGTGCAGCGCCGGCGCCACGTCGCTACTCGTCCGGCGGGATGGACAGACGGCGGTTCGGGTATTGCAGCATGCCTATCAGCCGGTTGCCGCTGGGGCGGTTCTCCACCACGAAAACGATATGGTTGCGCACTTCATGCGTGATCACGTCGTCGACGAGCACGAAGGGCCGCGCGGCAACGCCTGGGGGCGGCGCCAGTTGCAGTTCAGCCACCAGGTAATCGTGTTCCAGGTAGCGATCCTCGCGGACCGCCTTCACGCGAATTTTCCAGGCTTCTCCAGCCGGCGATTCGGCGTGCAGCCGGCCAAGTAGATAGGCCGCGAGATCGGGCTCGTTCTCCCCGGCACGGGCGTAGCCCAGTTCCGAGACCGGCAGCCAGTACTCGGCGCGCACGCCGTGGGCTTCGAAGTCGAGCCGCAGCGTCGAGTTGGGCGCGGGGTGGGAATGCGCAGTCGTGGCCACCATCAGCAGCATCGCGACGAATCGCGGCGCCCGCGCCTTCAAGGGCGGATTTCCCCGCCATAGTCCGAGACCTTGTCGCGCCACAACGTGTGGTAATGCAGCGTCCGGGGGTCCGCGACTGCCGGCTGGACCACCAATTCCATCCAGAGGCGCGGCCCGTCGATGCGCACGTAGGAGCCGCGGGCGCTCAAGTCGGGCGCGCCGGCGAAGCCTACGAAGGTTTCGTCCAGCGCGGAATCTTCCAGATAGGCGGCACTCAGACGTTCGGAGATCGCCGCACCGGGCAAGTCGACGTAGCTATGAATGGCGTCGCGCACCAGCGCGCGTTGCGCGGCAGACAATTCGCGCACGCGAATGCCACGATCCTCGGCGCCGGTGGGATAGGTGTGCGGAAAGCCGCGATCGACACCACCCGATTGTGGCTGGCCGGGCGGAGTCGGCGGTACCACGCCCTTCACCACGTCGGTGAAGGTGCCGGAAAGCCTGGCTTCCGCCTGCCCCGCCAGCGACATCGCCAGCCTGGACATCGCCGTGCTCTGCTTCGTCAGTGGCTCGAAGGTCTGTCCTTTCATCTCGAATCGAATCGGTTCGCTGAGGTAGTAGTTGCGGCCGTCCCAGCCGATGGGCCGCTTGTCGAAGGGAATGAGGTAGTCGTCGGCGAGGCGCACCTCGTCGAGCAGTTGCAATCCGCACGTCGAGAGCGCCGCGGCGAAGATCCGGCGCGCGGCGGCTGATTGTTTGTCGTCGAGATCACCCAACCGCAGGCCGGTTCGCGGCACCACTCCCACCGGGAGATTCGACCATTGAATGGCGGACTCCCAGGTCAGCGGCTTTTCCATGGCGGCGCGCTGCGCGGCAGAGAGCAGTGGTTTGAAGGCGGCGACCGCGGCAGCGACCGTGGCGGTTTGTCCGGTTGCATTGCCGGTGTCGACGCAGGACCGCGCCTGGGTCTGCGCGGCGAGTGCTGGCGCGCCGATGCACAACAGGCTCAGGCCCAGCCACAGAGGCAGGAAGACAGGTTTCGACATGGTGATCTCCCGCGGAAGGCGTCCGGATGATGCCGGGATGGGGGAGCCGTGGATAGCGCCGTCCAACTCGCACCTGCACGCGAACTGCAGATTTTCCTGAGCCGTTTTCCCCACGCTTCGCGCGTTGGGTGCCAGGCAAGAAAACGCGGGAGCGAGTCATGGGCAGTTGGCAGGGTCAGCAGCGGGCGCGTCGCGCCTGGTGCGCGTGGAGTCTGTTGTCTTTGGGGTTGGCCGGTTGCGGCAAGGACGGCGCTGAGCCGCCCTCGCCCACCCCGCTTCCGCCCCAGACCTTCACGATTGGCGGCACGGTCAGCGGCCTCGTGGGCTCGCTGACCCTGCTCAACAATGGCGGCGACGCGCGCACGGTCGCAGCCGATGGCGGTTTCACATTTCCCACGGCCCTGGCCGCGGGCACGGCCTATGCGATTTCGGTGCAGGCGCAGCCGGCCGACCAGAACTGCGTGGTCAGCGCCGGCACGGGCACGGTGACGGCCGCCGTCACGGGCATCACCGTGAGCTGCGAAACCGTGCGCGCCAGCGCCACCATCGGCACATCGGGCGGCACATTGCTAGGGCCCGACGGTGTTCAGGTGGAAATCCCAGCCGGCGCGCTCACGCAGGACACGCTCATCGGCATCGCGCGCTCGGGGACGGACGCTCCGCCGGCTCCCACGGCAAACCTCGGCGCGGCCCGCGTCTATGAGTTCACGCCCCACGACCTGGTGTTCGAGGCGCCGGTTCTCATCCGCATGCCGGTGCCCGCCGGGGCGACCGAACCCGCGGCCTTGTTCGCGGGTGTGGGGGCCGACTGGATGGAGGTCGATGCGCTGATCGAAGACGGCGTCGCCGTGATCGAGCGCAATACCTTTTCCTGGGGTGGCATATATGCCTGCGCCTATCTGCCGGGAGACCCGGATCTCGATCCAGGTGGTTGCGTGAATCCGCGCGGCACGCTGACGCTCAGCGCCACGCCCGCCAATGGCCTGACTACTGTGGCCGGAGCGGCGACGCCGCGCCGGCATCGCCTGACCGCCGCGGGTACCGTGCACTTCACGTTCTCGTATCACGTGGCGGCGTCCTGCACCAATGGCACCGTGCGCCTGCGGCGCACCAGCGTGCAGGACAATGGGCAGACCGTGCAGCCGCTGCAGATTCTCGGCGAGCAGCCGGCTCCCATGCTCATCAACAACGTGGCGCCGCCCGGCCGGGCCGCCGAT
The DNA here is from genome assembly GCA_029266835.1 of Steroidobacteraceae bacterium. Classification (GTDB taxonomy): domain Bacteria; phylum Pseudomonadota; class Gammaproteobacteria; order Steroidobacterales; family Steroidobacteraceae; genus CADEED01. The sequence goes on along the minus strand of JAQSWD010000221.1, from coordinate 90 downwards.
GGCTCGGTGATGTTCAACGTGCCCGTGAGCGAGACGGACGACGGCCGCTGGTACTACCAGGCGCAGCTGCTGTGCACGCATCGCACCGGC
>JAQSWD010000220.1 GCA_029266835.1 Steroidobacteraceae bacterium | reverse complement strand
CGCGAGCTGCATTTTTCCTGCGTTCTTCGAGCCGACCGCGGAGCCGACGACCTCAACGCGGCTCTGACTCTTCACCCACCGCCCTCAGAAGTCCCGGATTAAAACGCGTCCTCACCTAATGGCTTGATCCTCTTCACCCGGATACTCTCCGCCCACTCGCGCGCGAAGTCCCGTTGCATGCGGCGGTTGATGACGTAGGTGATGGTCATGGCGATCAGCCCGCCCAACGACGCGAGCGCCATGTCCTTGTGCGCATCCCAGACATCGCCCTGCGTGCCCAGGTACGCCATGCCCAGCTCCTGCCCGACCACCGCGGCGGCGCCCCACTCGATGAGCTCGTACAACATCGCGGATCGGGTACGCCAACAGCAACCCGTATGAGAAATGCACCAGCCGGTCGAAGTGGTTGCGCCCGCCTTCGAATATCGGAAACCAGCGCTGATAGGGCACTTCGGCGTAGGTGTAATGCGCGCCCAGCGCGTGCAGCATCATGAATACGAAGATGCAGGTGTACGACACGCGCGACAGCGGAAAGCTCTTGCGCGTGAACCACAGCAGTGCCACGCCCAGCACCACGAGCACGTTTTCCAGCAGCCAGTCGTCGAAGTGCTTGGGCTTGATGGCCATGAGCACCCACCAGGCCGCATAGACGATTCCCAGTGTCGACAGGTAAGCCTTACGCGTCATTCTTCTTCCCTCCCCCGAGGACGATGCGCTGCCAGTAGCCCGCCAGATCGGCGCGCAGCTCCGGCAGGAATAGATAGACGGCGATCAGGTTGGGGATCGCCATGGCGAAATTGAGCGAGTCGACGATGTTGACGATCTGCCGCAGGTCGAGCGTGCCGGCGATGGACAACACGGCGCACAGGAACAGCCGGTACGAAACACGACTGGCCTTGCGCTCGCCGAACAGCCAGGTCCAGGCCTGCTCGCCGTAATAGCCCCACGAGAGCACGGTGGACAGCGCGAACAGGATGGCGACCACCGCGAGCACGATGGGGAACCACGACACCACGGTGGCGAAAGCCTCGGAGGTGAGCACGATGCCATCCGACGCGCTGGTCTGGTAGACGCCGGTCACCACCACCACCAGCGCGGTGAGCAGGCAGATGATCACCGTGTCCAGGAATGGCTCCATCAGCGCGGCGAAGCCCTGCGACATGGGTTCGCGGGTGCGCACCGTGGCATGCGCCATGGGCGCGGAGCCGAGACCGGCCTCGTTGGCGAAGGCGGCGCGGCGAAAGCCCGCGATCAGCGCGCCGATGACGCCGCCGGTGATGGCCTGCGGCGCGAAGGCCTCGTACACGATGGTGGCGAGCGCGTGCGGCAGGTTTGCGTAGTTAGCGCCCAGCACGACCGCGCAGGCCAGGATGTACAGCAGGCACATGATGGGCGACAGCTTGTCGGTCCAGGTGACGATGCGCTTCACGCCGCCGAACAACACGAAGCCTACCCAGGCGGCGACGATGAGGCCGAACACGAAGGCCTGGTTGAAGCCCGTGACGGCATTGAACTGCGCCCAGGCCTGGTTGACCTGGAAGATGGTCAGCGAGCCACCCACGGCCGCGACACAGAAGAACCCCGCGAGGAATTTTCCCAACCGCGGCCATCCGCGCCGGCGCAGCGCCTCGTCCACGTAATACATGGCGCCACCGGTCACCGTGCCGTCGGGCCGCACCTTGCGGTATTTCACGGCCAGCGTAACCTCGGCGAACTTGGTGCTCATGCCGATGAAACCGGCGATGACCATCCAGAACGCGGCGCCCGGACCGCCGATGGCGATGGCCAGCGCCACGCCACCGATGGCGCCCAGGCCGACGGTACCGGACACCGCGGTGCTCAGCGCCTGGAATGGCGATGCCTCGCCCGGGTGCGCGCGATCGGAGTAGTCGCCGCGGATCACGCGCAACGAATGCCCGAAGCCGCGCAGGTTCACGAACCGGAAGTACAGTGTGCAGATCACGCCGCCGGCGATCAGCCAGACCAGGATCAACGGCAGCTGCGCGCCGGCGACCGGCACGGTTTGTGCATGTACGTTTGGCATTGAGCATCCTTCTTTTCGCGATGGGCGCGGCCGCCCAGGCCGATGAAAAGCATTGGCAGCGCGTGATGGACGGCGATCGCAAGGTCGGCTTTATCGAGCATTCACGCCGCCGCGATGGCGGGCAGGTGTTCGAGTCGGAAGTGCTGACGCTGGAACTGGGAAAGTCCGGCCGCCGCGTGACGTACCAGCAGCGCATCGATACGCAGAGCACGGCCGACGGATCCCTGGTGCGACTGTTGCGCGAGGCGCGCACTCGCGAAGGCCATTCGCGCGTGGAAGCGCGCGTGGTGGGCGCGGACCTGGTGGTCTACATCGGGCCGGTGAAACACGCGCAAAGCCGCACGCTCGCCGGCGCGGGCGCCGACCTCAAGACCGATGAATTCGCGCGCGCATGGCGGCAGTCCGTGGGCAGCGGCGCGCACGAAGATCCGCTGGCGTTCCGGACTTTCGACCCGGTGATGGCCGCCCCTGTCGAGGTGGAACTGTCGAAGGTCGATGCCGCGGCCGGCCCGCACCGCATCCGCCGCCGCATGCGGGCGGGCGCCGAGGAATTCGCGACCATCCAGGCATTGAACCCGAGTGGCGAGGTGGTCGAGGAGTCGCTGCGGCTGGGCGGTCTGCGCCTCGTGTTGCAGGGCGCCAGCGAAGCCGAGGCAAAGTCGCCCAACCAGGCGCTGGACCATGTGGTCCGACGCCCTGGATGAACTTCGAGGACTCCCGCCTGGCGGCACGCGCGCAGCGCGTGGCACTGGGCGCCACCGAACCTTCATTGATCATGCGCCGGCTCGCCAACTACGTGCGCGGCCACATGTCCGTGCAACGTATCGACATGCTGGGTTACGGCAGCGCGCTGGAGGCCTTCCGGTCGCGGCGCGGCGATTGCACCGAGTACGCGGTGCTGCTGGCGGCCATGGGCCGCGCGCTGGGCGTGCCCACGCGCGTGGTCTCGGGCCTGGTGTATTCGCGGTACTTCGAAGGGCAGCGTCACGTGTTCGTGCCGCATGTGTGGGTTCAGGCGTGGACGGGTGCGGGGTGGCAAAGTTTCGACGCCGCGCTCGGCCAGTTCGACAGCACGCACCTGGCTTTCGCAGTGAGCGAGAACGGCAACCCGGCGGAATTGTTCGCGGGCCTGAATCTCGCGCATGAACTGCGCCTCACCAGCGCGGCGCGGGTGTTGCCGCGCAAGGCCGCCGCGGCGAACTAGCTAGCGGCCATCGTCCTCGATGGTGGGGAGTTCGGGCGGTGCTTCCTTGCCGTCGTCCACCCACTTCGCTTCGTCGCCCTTGTTCACGCCGCCGACGATGATGAAGTCGTATTCAGCGCAGTTGGGCAGGCCATTGGGGTCGGTCACGGGCGAATTGCCCACGACCAGCGAATCCTGCGCGGCGACGGGTAACGAGGCCATCGCGGCGGCCGCCACGGCAGCCGCCGTGAGCGCGCGCTTGCGCAACCCGCCAGCGGGAACCCGGACGGTGTAGGCCACGCAGACCTTGCCAGTGCACGACGCCATGAATGCGGTGCGTTCGCCCGCGCTCATGCGATCGAGATTGTGCACCGAACGTTCACAGAGCGAACAATGCTCGGTAGCTCCGGCGGGCAGTTGTTTGCCGGCAATGGGACAGGGAGATTCGACGACGGGTACGCGAGCCATGACACACCTCGTGCCATCAAGCTACGCCAGTGCGTGCCGCGCCGCAAGAACATGACAATAGTCCGGACGAATGTGGCAGTCCTGTGATCAATTCGGAATTGTGTGCCGTTGGGGCAGATCACCTATTGCGGGCCTGCCGCATCCGGCCCAACCTGTCGGCGACCCCTTGTTAGAGGTCGTGCGATGAATCTCCGGGCTCACCAATCGCTGTTGCTCGCGCTGATGACGCTGTCGCCGTTCGCGGCGGCCGGTGAGTCGGCGTCGAGCGTCGCTTCGACCGCGCACCTGGTGAACCCGCACACGTTGAATCTCGAGATGGACTGGCAGGCGCGCCGTCGCGCGCGACCGGCCGGCAAGCTCGAAACCCCCGAGCTGCTCAACCTGTCCGCCGGCCTGGAACCCATCGTCTGGCCGCGCAACAGCGACATGCGCGCGCGCCTGCTGACACCTGAACTCAAGCGAACACCACTGGTGGGCTGGATCGCCACCAATCTGTACCGCAGCAAGCGGGAAAAGGGCTGGTGCCTGGAGGTGGACCCCGGCGAAGGCGAGTACCTCGTCTTCTACCGGGTTCCTCTTTAACGCCCTGTCAAACGG
>JAQSWD010000021.1 GCA_029266835.1 Steroidobacteraceae bacterium | reverse complement strand
GCCTTCCCGACTTCGGTCGCGGCCGGGCGTTGCGCCTGTGCCAGCAATTCGGCGGCACGCGCCAGGTTCTGTGACGCGTCACCGCCCGTGCGTTGTTCCAGCGTCTCCGGCAAGGGTGAGAGTCCCGGCAGCACTTCGGACTTCTCGACGGAGTCATTGCCGCCGAGTCCGAAGCCGGTATCGGCCTTGATCACAAGCAGCAGCGCCGAAGCGTCATCGTCAGATGCGCCCTGCTGCCCGGAACCGGATTCGAGATCATCCGATGAGCCGCGCGGCATGTTGACGCTGATCAGCGCCGAGAGAAACGCCAGCGAGGTCTCGAGATCGTTTTCCTCGTCGTCGGAATCCTCGGTTGCCAGACGGGTGCGGCGGCGGCCATCACTTGGCACGCTCACGCGACTGCAGCAGCTGCATGGCCAGTTCGTCACTGATGTTCTGGTCGCGGCGGTTCGCAGCGCGCATTTCCTCGCCCTGCCACTTCCCCACCAGCGTCTCGACCACGTGCGTGCGCTGCGCGGCCTCGCGCCAGTTGTCGCGCTCGGCGTCGAGCGCGCGGCGGGCCGAAGCCACGAGCTCACGCTGCTGACCGAGTGCTTCGCCCAGCCGGGCGAGAAAGGTCTGGAAATCGCGCACGCCGACGGCGCCGAGCCCGGCGCCGGCCTTGGTGGCGAAGCCCGCTTCGTATTCACTGCGGTATTTCTCGAGCGCGGCCAGCTTCTGCTGCATCTCGGCCAGGTGCCTCTCGGCGAGCGCGACGCGCTCGGCGCGTTCCTTTTCGGTACGCGCGGCGGCCTGCTGGACGATGTCGAGACGTTCGGATCGTTTCATGTCGCGGATCTGCCGGGCTGGCGGCGAACAACTGGCGCAGCTCGTTGACGGCTTCGGCATGGCCGACGCGCTTGTCGATGGGCTGCATGAGGAATTTCTGCATGGCCGGCCACAGGTCGATGGCCTGGTCGATGCGAGGATCGGAGCCGCGTTGATAGGCACCGATGGAAATGAGGTCGCGGTTCTGCTGGTAGATGGACAGCGTCTGGCGGAAACGGCGCGCGAGCTCGGCGTGCTCGGGCGGGATGATCTCCTGCATGACCCGGCTGACCGACGCTTCCACGTCGACGGCGGGATACTGCCCCGCCTCGGCGATGCGCCGCGACAGCACCACGTGGCCATCGAGAATGGCGCGCGCGGAGTCGGCGATCGGGTCCTGCTGGTCGTCACCCTCGGTGAGAACGGTGTAGAACGCCGTGATCGAACCCTTGCCCTTGGCACCGTTGCCGGCACGCTCCACCAGCGCCGGCAGCCGCGCGAACACCGAAGGCGGATAACCCTTGGTGGCCGGGGCTTCGCCAATGGCCAGCCCGATCTCGCGCTGCGCCTGGGCGAAACGCGTCAATGAATCCATGATCAGCAGCACCGACAGGCCGCGCTCGCGAAAATACTCGGCGATCGAAGTGGCCAGCCAGGCGCCATGCAGGCGGATCAACGGAGGATTGTCGGCGGGTGATGCCACCACCACCGAGCGCCGGCGCCCTTCGGGACCCAGGATGCGCTCGACGAATTCCTTCACTTCGCGGCCGCGCTCGCCGATCAGGCCGACGACAATGACGTCAGCGGAGGTATAGCGCGCCATCATGCCCAGCAGCACGGATTTTCCCACGCCGGAGCCCGCGAACAGGCCGATGCGCTGGCCGCGGCCCACGGTCAGCAGTGAATTGATCGATCGCACGCCCACGTCCAGCGGCGTGTCGATGGGATGACGCGCCAGCGGGTTGATGGACCTGCCGAGTAGTTTGACGCGGTCCTCGCCCTGGATGGGGCCGAGGCCGTCGAGCGGAGTACCGTTGCCGTCGATGACTCGACCCAGCAGCCCGGGGCCGACACGCACGGAGCCCGCGCGCTGGCGTGGCACCACGCGCGCGGCCGGCGCGAGGCCATGTACTTCGCCCGTGGGCATCAGATAAAGCTTGTCGCCGGCGAAACCCACGACTTCGGCTTCCACCTTCGAGCCATCGCCATTGAGCAGATCGCAGACGTCACCGACCGCGGCCTGGCAACCGGAAGCTTCGAGTGTCAGGCCCACCATGCGCGTGAGCGCACCTTCGACCGGCGGCGGTGGCAGCGCCACGGCACGCTTCACCTGGCGTGCCATGCGCTCGCGCCAGCCCAGCGCGCGTTCGGCGCGGAATTTTTGCGTGGCGGAGCCGCTCAAGCTCCGTTCTCCTGCGGACGCTCGGCGCGGTCATCACCCAGCAGCCCGGACAGGGCTGCGGCCACCGCGGTTTCGAATCGCGCGTCGATGCTGGAATTGTCGGTGGTCACGCGGCAGCCACCGCGCGCCATCAGCGGATCTTCAGACAGCTGCCACTGCTGATCGCCCTGCGGCGCGGCGAGTTTCTCGCGCACCACGGCGGCGTCATCGGGATGCAGGTGGATCTTGATGTTGCGCGAGGCCAGCGGCAGCAGCGACACCGCGTGGCGGATGATGCCGATGACCTGCGTGGGGTCGTGCTTGAGTTCGCGGCGGACCAGGTGCTTGGCCACGGTGAGCGCGAGCTTGGTGAGCTCGCTTTCCACCTGCGCGTCGAGCTCTTCGAGCGGCTTGGCCAGCGTGCCGATGATGGCTTCGAGGGCGGCGATCTTCACGTTCACTTCGTTGATGCGACGCGCGAATTCGGCCTCGCCCTTGCGCACGCCTTCGACGTGGCCGTCCTTGAAGCCATGCTCCCAGGCTTCGCGCTCCACGATGCTGAGATGCATGACATTGACGCCCTTGACGCCGGGGCGCGGCATCGCCGCGCCTTCGACCGGGGGCAGATCCCATCGTGAGACGGGCGCCTCGGCCTCAGACATATTCGTCGCCCTTGCCGCCCAGGTTGATGGTGCCTTCGTCGGCAAGCTTGCGCGCGGCGAGCAGGATTTCCTTCTGCGCGGCCTCGACGTCGGCCAGGCGCACCGGGCCCTTGGCTTCGAGGTCGGACTTGAGCATTTCGGCGGCGCGCTGCGACATGTTCTTGAAGACCTTGGTCTTGAAGGCTTCGTCCGCGCCCTTGAGCGCGATGAGCAGCTTGTCCGCCGGCACCTGGCGCAGCAGCTCCTGCATGCCGCGGTCGTCCACCTTCATGAGGTCGGCGAACACGAACATGAGGTCCTGGATATTCTGGGAGAGGCGCTCATCGCCCTTGGCGATGTCGGCCATGATTGCCGTGCCCACGGACGAATCAAGCAGGTTGAGCATTTCCGCCGCGGCCTTGAGGCCACCGAGTGAGCTGCTCTTGCCCGTGCCGCCCGAGGAAGCGAATTGTTTTTCCATCATGTCATCGAGTTCGGCCAGCGCCGAAGGCTGTACGCCGTCGAGCGTGGCGACGCGGGCGATCAGGTCCGAGCGCATGGCCGGCGGGAAATTCGCCAGCACCTCGGCCGATTGTTCGGTCTCGAGATACGACAGCACGATGGCGATGATCTGTGGATGTTCGTTGCGGATGAGTTCGGCGACCGCGCGCGAGTCCATCCACTTGAGCGCATCGAGGCCCTTGCGCTGGCCACCGAGGCTGATGCGTTCCATGAGGCTGGCGGCCTTCTCGTCGCCCAGCGCGTTGACCAGCACCTTGCGGATGAACTCGTCCGAACCCACGCCCAGCGAGGTCTGCACCTCGACCGCGGCGCTGAATTCGGTGAGCACGCCGCGCACTTCGTCCTTCGAGACGTTTTTCAGGTCGGCCATGGTGCGGCCGAGACGCTGCACGTCCTTCGCACCCATGTGCTTGAGGATCTCCGCGGCCTCGCTCTCGCCGAGCGTCAGCAACAGGATGGCGGCGCGTTCGACGCCCGACCGTGCGCCACGAGGCTCATTCATCGGCTTGCACCCACTGTTTCACGACCTGCGCGCCGCGCTTGGGGTCCTGGGTCACGAGGCCGCGCGCCTGCGCGACCTGCTGTTCGTATTGCAGCTGCGGCGCTTCCGCTCCGACGGCGCCCGGTGCGCCGCCCGCGGCCACGGCCGCCGCGATGGCGCCCTGGCGCAGCGCCGGCCCCTTGGCGGCATTGAGCAGCCCGCGAGTCAGCGGCTTGAGCACGCTGAACACGACGATCAGCAGCACGACGAGCCCCGCGACGATCTTGGCGATGTTCTGGAACCAGGCCTTTTCCCAGATCGGAATGGTCTCGAGTTCACCCTCTTCCACCGGCGGCGTGCCGAGGAAGGAAGAATTCACCACGTTCACGCTGTCGCCGCGCGCGGCGTCGAAGCCCACGGCATCGCGCACCAGCGCGGTCAGGCGTTCGACCTGCTCGGGCGGCAACGGCGTCTCGGTGACCTTGCCATCGGCGGACGTCGTCCGCAGGTTGTCGACGAGCACGGCCACGGTCAGGCGCGTCACGCGTCCGGCGGGCGTGCGCGTGTAGGCCATGGTGCGGTCGATCTCGTAGTTGCGCGTGGACTGGCGCGACGTGGAGTCCGGGCCGGTGACACTGTTGCCGGTGGCATTGTTAGGCGTGGTCGTGGCGCCGGCGGCTGCCGGCGGCGTCGCGCCGCTCTGGGCCACGGCGGGAGTGGCGCCCGGCGGCAAGGCGACGCCCGGCTGCGGAGGCTGGTTGGTCAGCGCGCCCGGCACGCCGCCAGCGTTGCCCGCGCCGTTGCGGGCGGCCTCTTCAGACGTCGACTCGCTGCGCACCACCTGGCTTTGCGGGTTGAACTGTTCGCGCGTGGATTCCGTGGTGGCCATGTCCACCTGCGCCACCACCTGCGCGCGCACGCGGCCCGGGCCCACCAGCGGCGTCAGAAGTTCCTGGATGCGCTGTGCGTACGATTCCTCGAGGCGATGCGCGAACTCGAACATCTTGTCGCGCACGGCATGGTCGCTTTCGGTATTCGGCGCCGACAGCAGCCGGCCCGCCTGGTCGATGATGGTCACCTGCGAGGCCTGCATTTCCGGAATGCTGGAGGCCACGAGATTGGCGATGGCCTGGGTCTGCTCGTCATCGAGACGGCGGCCGGCCTTGATCTGGAGGAACACCGACGCCGAGCCCGGCTTGCGGTCGCTGACGAACGCGGACTGCCGCGCGAGGGCCAGGTGCACGCGCGCGCCCTGCACGTTCTGCAGTGACGCGATGGTGCGGGCGAGCTCGGTCTCGAGCGCATGCTGGTATCGCGCGCTTTCCATGAAGGCGCTGACGCCGAAGCTCGGATCCTTGGTGATGGCATTCACGCCGCCGCCGCCTTCGGGCAGGCCCTGTGACGCCAGGCGCAGGCGCGCGGCCGCGATCTGCGCGGACGGCACATGAATGGACTGGCCACCGTCCTCGAGCTTGTAGGGAATACCGCCGCCGTCCAGCGACTGCGCCACCTGCGCGGCATCCTCGCCGCTCAGGCCGCCGTACAACAGTGAGTAGGTAGGCCCCACCGACCACAACATCACGCCGACGCCGGCGGCAATGGCGGCGGCGACGCCTACCAGCAGCACCAGCGGCTTCAAGCCGGTGACGATGCGTTGCGGAGCGGGAATGACTGCTTCGGCCATTTGCAAGAACCTCTACCCTTATAACGGCATGTTCATTATTTCGCGGTACGCATCGATGAACTTGTTGCGTACCTCGGTCAACGCGCGAAACGACACGCTGGCCTTCTGCATTTCGATCATGACCTGCGGAAGTTCCACGCCCGGAACTCCGCGCTCGAACTTGGTGGCCATGTCGGCGGCTTTGGCCTGCGTGGCGTTGACGCCGTCGAGGCCCTGCTTGAGCAGCTTGGCGAAGCCGTTGTCGACTCCACCGACAGCGCCAGGGCCGGCGCCAATACCACCCACGCCACCGACACCACCGGCGCCAGGCGCCTTGGTGGCCTGGGAGATGCTGCGGATCTGCGCGAGAACGCGATCGACTTCCATGGAGCTCATATGGTTGTCACAGTGTCCGGATCAGTTACGCCGCAGGGACTTCAACGCCTGCGCTGCGGATGCGGGCCAGCTTGTAACGCAGCGTGCGCGGGCTTATCCCTAACTTCTCCGCCACTTCGCGGCGGCTGCCGTTCGCGGCGCGCAGCGCTTCCAGGATCACGTCACGCTCGGCGCGCTCCATCTTCTCGTGCAGCGCCGGGCCGGATTTCATCGGCAGGTCGACGTGCGAGGCCTGTTTCTCGAACAGGATGTGCTGCGCTTCGATGACCGAGCCTTCGACCAGCACCAGCGCGCGTTGCAGCAGGTTGTCGAGCTCGCGGACATTGCCGGGCCAGTTGTACGTGAGCAGCAGGTGCGCGGCGTCGGCCGAGAGCGCCGGGATGCGATGGCCGGGGCGTGAACGCAGCTGTAACAGGTGCGTGGCCAGCGGCAGCACGTCGTCGCGGCGATCGCGCAGCGGCGACAGTGCCAGGGGAAATACGTTGAGGCGGTAATAGAGATCTTCGCGGAAACGTCCGGCGGTCACTTCGGCGCGCAGCAGGCGGTTGGTGGTGGCGATGACGCGCACGTCCAGCGCCAGCGCGGTGCTGCCGCCGATGCGTTCGACTTCCTTTTCCTGCAAAACGCGCAGCAGCTTGGCCTGCAGGGCCAGCGGCATCTCGGTGATCTCGTCGAGCAGCAGCGTGCCGCCCTGCGCCTGCTCGAACTTGCCGGCGTGCGAGTTGTGCGCGCCCGTGAACGAGCCCTTCTCGTAGCCGAACAACATGGCTTCGAGCATGTTCTCGGGGATGGCGGCGCAGTTCACGGCCACGAAGGCGTTCTTCGCGCGCGGGCTGGACTTGTGGATCAGCTTGGCAAGCACCTCCTTGCCGGTTCCGGATTCGCCGACGATGAGCACGGTGCAATCGGTGCTCGCCACGCGACGCGCCAGGTCCACGATCAGCCGCGACGAGGCGTCGACGGCGACGGGCTCCAGCGAATCGCTCAGGTTGTTTTCGCTCATCTCTCGACTCCTATTTCTCGTCTCTCTTGGCTCGGCTCACTTGGCTCGGCTCACTTGGCCATGGCGGCCATGCCATGCAGTTGCAATTGCCGTGCCCGGTTTTTTGCCGCCGTTCGTGTGAGGCTCATCACACGCGATGACGGATTTCCGGCGGTGATCAGTGCTTCGCTCAGGGAAACTCCGGGCAAAACCTCTCCGCACTCGCGATGCTTTCGACGCGAGCTCTCAATAGCCAGGTGGACGACGCCGCTTCGGCGTCGTCAGGAGTGGAGCGTCAGCTCCTGCGAATTCTCGCTGCCGCCGGCCATGCCCAGCTTGCGCAGCTTCTCGACCAGCGTGGTCCGGCGCAGCGACAGCAGGCGCGCGGCATGCGCCACGGTACCGCCGGATCTTTGCAGCGCCTGGCTGATGAGGCTGCGCTCGATGTGCGTCAGGTGCGCGCGCAGGTCGACGCCGTTCTCCGGCAATCGCGTCGGCGCCGCAGTCGCGGATTCTTCGTCGCATTTCCACAGGGACGCAGGCAGCAACTCCTCGTCCTCGATGGTTTCATCGCCGCCGGACATCGAAGCCAGCAGCTGGGGAATTTCTTCGGTGACGGCCGGCGCCGGCATCGCGGGCGCGGTCCAGTCACTGGGCCGATAGCGGGCCGGCAGGTCGCCGATGCCCACGGGGCGCTCGGGACACAGGATCGCCAGGCGCTCGATCAGGTTGGAAAGCTCACGGATGTTGCCGGGCCAGGAATAATTCTTGAGGGCCTCGAGCGTCTCGGCCTGCAGGCGCAGCTGCGGACGGCCGCGGCGCGCGGCTTGCGCCACGAAGTCGTCGACCAGCGCCGGCAGGTCGTCGATGCGCGCCGACAGCGCCGGCATTTCGATGGGGAACACGTTCAGGCGGTAGAACAGGTCACCGCGGAACGAGCCCTTGATGATGGATTCCTCGAGGTTGCGGTGCGTGGCGGCGATGATGCGCACATCGCATTCGCTCGAGGTATTGCTGCCGACCCGCTCGTAGATCCTCTCCTGCAGCACGCGCAGCAACTTCACCTGCATGGGCAGGCTCATGTCGCCGATTTCGTCGAGGAACAGCGTGCCGCCCTCGGCGATCTCGAACCGGCCCTTGCGGGCGGTGATGGCGCCGGTGAACGAGCCCTTCTCGTGACCGAAGAGTTCGGACTCGAGCAGCTCGGCGGGGATGGCGCCGCAATTCACGGCGACGAAGGGACGCTGGCGACGGGGACTGGCGGCATGAATCGCGCGCGCGGCGATTTCCTTGCCGGTTCCGGATTCCCCTAGGATGAGTACCGTGGAATCGTACGGCGCCACCTGCTGGATCAGCCGATTCACGGCGCCCACAGCCGGGGAAACCCCGGTGGGCAGCTGCACACCATCAATGATGACGGCGCTGGCGCTCCTGCGATCTTCCGCGCTTCGGGCGACTCCATCGCCCTGCGCACCGAAGCATTCGAGTGACTGCACGTTGACTCCTCTCTCGGGAAGTATCTTCTGCGCGCAGCGCAAACAAAACCGTGACGCGCAAAACAAGTTTGCGCGTGATAGGGAAACCCCGCCTAACAAAGTTGCCGCGCGTGCCGATGACGCACGCTGTCAGAGGAAAACCCTTAGTGCAATTTCCCTGTGGAAATCACTTACGCGCCGACTGCTGACGCGCGCCGGCAATTTTTCGCCGGTGGCGGCGAAACACCAGCTTCTCGATGTGATCGGCGACCGTTTCACCGAGGGAGAGAAATCGAACGCGGATCTGCCCGGCCGGCGCGCCGCTGACGACTTCGGCGGGCAAGTTGAGCGGCTGAACGACGATGTCGCGCAGCGTGACTTCGAGAACACCGCGCGAACCCGTGGGCAATGCTTGCGGCCACGCGAAATTCGCGCCCATGGCGTTGAAGCGGATCTGCACGGGCTGCGCACGCTGCTGGCTCGCAGCCAGAAGTTGCCCTACGACGTCGAGCAGAAGGTTGAGCTTGAGGTCGAGGCGAAGGAGATCAGCGGAATGCGGCGACTGCTCGTCCGACTTCTCCGTTCGGCCCTGCTCTTCCAGCGCGTCGCAGGCCTGCAGCACGCGCAGGTTGCGTTCGGCGAATTGCTGCGCCTGGAGATCGCTCACGGCTTCGGCTTGCGCACGCCAGCGAACCGGCAGCAGATCCTCGTAGGCGATCTTGTCGAACATGACGATGGTGTCGCGGCCGTCGAACATTCGGGTGCCCTCCGCGGCGAGTGTACTACCGGCTGGCGGAGCCCATCATCACGGCAATGGCGGCTTCCGATTCTTCGGTCGCCTGGGTCAGTGCCGACAGGCAGCGGCGCCCTTCCATGTCCAATGTCATGCCTTCCATGCCGAACAGCAGCTCGCGGCGCTCGCGCATCACTTCGTCCACGCGCACCCAGCGCTGTTCGAGAAGATGGCGCGTCAGCTCGCGGGTGCAAGCCACCACTGCCTGGGCCACGCGTTGCCAGTCGGCCGGGTTGGCCACGGGCCGGAACCCGCCGCGCACCAGGCGCAGTTGCGGACGGCCGCGGCAATTCGCGCGCGCGGCCAGGCTCACGGTGACCCCGATGCGCGCACGCGGGCATTCACCGCCACCTGCAACCAGGCGGAGCGGATCTCACCCAGCAAGCGGCTCACTTCGTCCAGCCACTCGGGTTTGTTAGCTGCATTGGCCTGCATGATGCGCCGGCACATGTAGTCGTACAGCGCATCGAGATTGCTGGCGATGTCGCCACCGGCCTTTATATTGAGACTGTTGCGCAGCTCGTCGATGATCGCGACCGCGCGATGCAGCAGTTGCGCCTGCTCGCTGCCACCGCCGTGCGACATGAGGCCGCGCGCCGTCGCGATGCGCTCGAGCGCGCCGTCCATCAGCATCACGACGAGGCGATGCGGATCTCCGGTCTCAACGCCCGCGTGCGCAGAGGTGCTGCGGTAAGCGGCGAGTTTTGCGGCGTTGGGCGGAAAGGCCATCGAGAGGTGCTCCTAGCTACATCATGTAGCAAGGAAGTTAACGGCTCGGCGTGGGTGGACTTGAGCGTGCGCGGGGCTCGGATGGCGTATTGCGCGCTGGCCCGGGCCGTCAATGCCACGTGCATGTGCCGGGGCCCATTCTCCGCCACTCTGGCAATTCGGTGATTCGCTGCATGGTCAACGGCACCGGCGGCTGGAACTTGAATCGAAGGCAGGCTGCCGGGGACCTGGCGCCCGAAATCACCGCCAGAAATGCGAATCCGATCCGCGCCCTCCCGCGGCGCTTGGCAAATAATCGCGCCAGGAAACTCCCATGACATCCCACGACCCGACGCATTGCCGCGAACGATTCGCCACGCTGTTGGCCGGGCAGAACGCCCAGCTGGCGGCGCTCGAGGACCTGCTGAAGCACGAATACGCGCTGCTGGAAGCCCAGGACGTGGAGGGCCTCGAGAACGCTGGATCGGCGCGCAAACAGTGCGTGGACGACATCCTTCGCTTCGACGACGAACGCCGCGCACTGGCCCGTGGCACCGGGCGCGAGGACGATTCGGCCGGGCTGCACAGCCTGCTCGCCTGGTGTGACCCCACCGGACAGCTGTGGTCGGCAATGCAGGAATACCGGGAGCGTACCCAACGCTGCCGCGAACAGAACGATCGCAACGGCTTCCTGGTCATCGGCCGGATGCAACGCGCGGCCGGCAAGCTGAATGTGCTCAATGCAGGCACCTCGAACGGCAACACCTACGGACCCGGCGGCGGCAAGAATCCCGGCTACGGGACCAAGCTCACGACGCGCGCGTGATCTGCCGCGGTCATCGCGTCAGTCCTGCTTGTCGCGCGCCAACCAGCTGTCGAGCGAGTTGGCGGTGGTGTTCATCTGCGCCAACAGCGTGTCGAGCGCATTGAACTGCTTGAGATAGCGCTGCTCGACCACCTTCATGCGCGCGTCCAGTGCGTCCTGCTGATCTTTCAGGTCCACGAGCGAGTCGGTGATGTTGCTGCTGCGAGTCGTCAGTTCGCCGGTGGCGGAGGTCTTCGACCCCATGAGATCAGCCAGCTTGACTGCGACTCCATTGTCGGAGGTGAAGATGTCACTGACCGCGCCCGGGTTGGCATCCAGCGCGGCATTGAATCTGACCGTATCGAGCTTGAGCTTGCCATCGGCCTGCGTGGTGATTCCCAGGCTGGCAAGGGTAGTGTAGTTGCCGTTCACACCTGAGACCGGCGAGGAAATCAACTTGCGCACCTGCGACTCGATGTTTCGCAACATCGAATCACCGAGCAGCGTGCCGGCAGCTTCGGTGGCGACGTCGTACCGGCTCAGTGACTTGATGGTGCCCGCCAGCGAGTTGTAGGCGTCCACGAACTTCTTTGCCGCATCCTGGATCGCCGTATCGTCGCGCTCGACGTTCAGCAGGACCGTGCTGCCTTCCTCGGTGGAAGCCTTCAGCGTCAGCGTCACGCCTTCGATGGCGTTGCTGACCGTGTTCGAACTGCTGTGGATCTCGTAGCCCGACACGAACACGATGGCGTCCTGCGGGGCACTGCGCAATTCCATGTTGGTCGTGCCGCTGCCCTGCGGGTCGTAGACGAGGCTCGCCAGCCCGCCGTTGCCGCCGCTGGCGGTCACGGTCAGCGCGCGGTCCGCGCCGGTCTTCGTGCTGGTCAGCACCAGGTGCGTGCCTTCCACGTCGGTGATCAGGGATGCCTGCACGCCTTTGTTGGCCGAGGACTTGTTGATCGCATCGCGGATATTCGCGAGGCTGTTGCCACCCTCGCCCACCTCGATGCTGAAAGACGAATCGCCCACCGAAATGGTGAGCGTGCCAGTTCCCACTGTGGTGCTGCCCGACGCAAATGCGTCGGAGCCGAGCTGTGCCGCCTTGGCCAGCTGTTCGACCTGCACGTCGTAGGAGCCCGCTGCCGCCGACGAACCCGCCTTGGCGGTGAACGCCGCTTCGTCGCTCACGGAAACTTTGCGGGAGTTGAAACTGTTGGAGCTGACCAGCGAGTTCAGGCTGGACTGGAAGGCCGACATGCCGCCCATCAGCGTCGCCATCGCCGAGAACTGTTCGGTCAGCTTGGTTTTCTTGGTGTCGATGCGCGTCTGCCCGGCAGAGCGCTCGGCGGCTACCAGCTGGGATACCAGCGAATCGATCTGGAGTCCGGAACCGATGCCGGTGGAGCTGATAGCCATGGTTCAAAGCATCTCAGGTTGTCACGTTGAGAAATGTGCCGGACCACTCATCCAGATGGCGCCTCATCTGCAGCGCTTCTTCATTAGGAATCTGGCGGATGACTTTGCCAGAGGCCGTTTCGCGTACGGTGATGACCATGGCGCGTGTATCGGCATCAACGCGGAATTCCAGGTCCCTGCCATTCGATCGAAGGTAGTCGCGCATTTGTTGTGCTACCGCGGCCATGCGTTGGCGCAACTCCCCCTGCGAGGGCACCGCGGGTGCGTCACGCGGGGTGGGCGGCACGGAGGCGCCCTGTTTTGCGACCGGTTCCGAGGCCGGTACGCTGGATTTAAGACTAACGGCTTGGGTATCCATGTTGCCTCATCCATATGTGGAGGCGACGGGATCTCGCGATCCCGCCGCCTCATCTTCATTGCCTGAAGCGCTTGCGCATTAACGCAGGAGCGACAGCACGTTCTGCGGGGCCGAGTTGGCCTGCGCCACCATCGCCGTACCCGCCTGCTGCAGGATCTGGGCGCGGGTCAGGGCCGCCGTCTCCGCCGCGAAGTCCGTATCCTGAATACGGCTGCGCGAGGCCGCGAGATTCTCCGAGACAGCCTGGAGGCTGTTGATCACCGAATCGAAGCGGTTCTGGATGGCGCCCAGCGTGCTGCGCAGCGAGCTGACCGAGGTCAGTGCCGCGTCCATGCGCAGGACGGCGTCGTTGGCACCGGCCACATCCAGGACGTTGACCGCGGTCAGGTCGCCCGAGGCCGCGACGGCACCCGCCGTCAGACCCAAGGTCGTGGCTTCCGCACCGCCGATCGTGAAGTCCTCGGTCCCCGAAAGCACCAGCTCGCCGTCATCGTTGATCGACGCATTGACGCCGCTGACCGAAGAGTTGATGGCTTCTGCGAGGTCCTCGGCCGTGTCGTACGTGCCGGCCAGGTCGACCGCCGTGCCCGAACCCACCTGGATGGTGAGGTCGGCAGCGGCCAGCGTCAGCGGGGCCGCCGAACCGGCAACCGCCGTGACACCTGCCGTGGTCGCGCTGCCCGAACCGTCGGTTCCGGCCATCGCGACAGCCGCGTCGCCGGCGGTACCGGTCGCAGCAGCCGTGAACGTGATCATGTCGTTGCCATCCACGGCGACGACTACGTCGTTACCCACCGCGGCTTGAATATCCGAAACGAGCCCGGCAACGTCGCCGGTGTAGTCGGAGTTCAGGGCAACGGCATCGCCACCCACCGTGAAGGCGAGGTCGGCGCCGACGCCCGAGAAGTCGATGGCACCGCTCGTATCGAGGGCCGAGGTCCACACCGCCGCGACGCCCGTGACGGCACCGCTCGTGAACACCGTGGAGAGATCCACGCTGCCATTCTGGTTCGCGATGGCACCGATGTCCGCATTCTTCATGCTGGTGGCGAGGCCGACCGAGATCGTCTCACCGACGTTCGCGCCGACCTGGAAGGTCGCGTTGCCGAACGAACCGTCCAGCACCTTGCGGCCGTTGAACGAGGTCTGCGTGGCGATACGATTCACTTCCGCCAGGCGCTGCTGCACTTCCTGGTCGAGAGCGGCGCGGTCGCTGTCACTGTTCGTGGCGTTGGCCGACTGCACGGCCAGTTCACGAATGCGCTGCAGGTTGTTGGTCACTTCCTGCAGGGCGCTTTCCGTGGTCTGCGCCAGCGAGATGCCGTCGTTGGCATTACGCACGGCCTGGTTCAGGCCGTTGATCTGGGTGGTCATGCGGCTCGAGATCGCGAGACCGGCGGCGTCGTCCTTCGCGCTGTTGATGCGCAAGCCCGAGGACAAGCGCTGCAGCGAGGTGGCCAGCTGACTACCGGACGTCGACAGATTGCGCTGGGCATTCAGCGACATCACGTTGGTGTTGATGACAAGTGCCATTTTGATTGCTCCTGAAAATTTTCGTTACGATGACTGTTCCGGTTGCGTCAACCGGCGGGTGCGCTGCGGAAATCTCCCGCCAGTGCGCTGTTCACGTTCTTTATCGGCGACGCCAGGGGCTGCTTTAGGAAAACCGGGCGTCTGGCCGTGAAAATGCGCGGCGGCTCACAGCCACGCGCGCGACGTGAGTCACAGATAGTTGAACAGTGACAGCTGCGCGAACTTCGAATAAGCCGCCTGGGCGGCCTGCAGGCTGGTGTACTGCTGGTTCAGCTGGCTGATCGCGGCGGCATAGTCGACATCGCGCAGGCTGGAAACCAGCGCCTGCAGGTCGACTTCTTCCGAATCGCGGAAATCCGCGGCGATGTCTATGGCCTGCAGCCGCGTGCCCACTTCCGCGCGCACACTAACCACTCGGTCGAGGCCCGCGTCCAGGTTGGCGATGGATGCGCCGATTTGCGTCAGGAATTCCGGATTGCTGCCGGCGATCGCGCCATCGCCTTCCAGCGTGCGCGCGAGCTCGTCCAGCATCGAAAAGACGTCAGTGTTCTGCGCGGGCGCGATCTCGAATGAATCGTTCGCGGCCGGCGTGCCGGTGATCGTCACGCTGATGCCCTGGAAGCTGATGTTCTGTCCCGAGGCGAATCCCGAGCCCGATGCGATCACGACCGGCGTCGGACTGCTGTCGTCGACCACCTGCCAGTCGCTGGGGCTGGTGAACTGCAATGTGTAGTTGTCCGCGACCCAGGCCGAGGGGTCCGTCACCGTGCCCAGGCCGATGGTCGCGTCGCCGGTATTACCCGCCGAGACCGTCGTGCGGAACACGCCGTTGCGCTCGGCGATGCCCATGAAGGCATCCACACCCGTGTGCACGTCGGCCAGTGACTGCGTGCTGCTGATGCGGATCTGCCGCGCGACCTGGTCGCCCTGGTAATTGACGCCCGACGCGTCCCACGAGAATGGCCGCGTGGCACTGGTAGTGCCGGCGAACAGGTATTCGCCATTGGCGTCCTGGCGATTGGCCATTTCCATCAGCGCGGCGAGGTTCTGCCGCACCTGGTTGGCGAGCATCGCGCGCTCCTGCTGGCCGAGTGTGGCATTCGCGCCGGCCAGGGCCGAGTCGCGCGCGCTCTGCAACACCGACGTGATGTCCGCGAGCGTCTGTTCTTCGTAGCTCAAGCGGCTCTTGATGATGTTCGAGTTGCGTTCGTACTGCGTGTTGTCAGCGAGTTTGCGCTGCAGGCCGGCGACGCGCGTGGCGCCGATCGGGTCTTCGGCCGCGGTCTGGAATTTCTTGCCCGTCGCGACCTGGGTCTGGGTCTTCGAGAGCCTGGTCTGGTTCTCGAGGATGGCGCCGATGCTGGCGCGATGCATGCCCGCGGTGGAAATTCGCATCGACTATCTCCGGACCGCGTTGAGGAGCGTGTCGAACAACTGCCCCGACACGGCGATGATCTGCGCGGCCGCCGCGTAGGCTTGCTGGTAGCGCAGGATATTGGCTGCTTCTTCGTCGAGATTCACGCCCGACACCGCATCGCGCGAAGCGATGTCGCTGTCATGCACGACGCTCTCGGCGTCGCGACTCATCTGCGCGCCTCGCGTCTGCAGGCCGAGGTTGCCGGTCATGCGTTCGACCGCCGCGGTCACCGACACCGTGCCATTTTCCAGCGCTCCCGCACGCATGGCGTCGGACAGTGCGAAGACGTTGCGATTGTCGCCGACCGCGCCGGCGTTGTTGCGGACCGTGAAGGTGTCGCCGACCGCGGGCTGACCGCTGACCTGGACACGCCAGCCATTGACGTCGATGTCGCCGCCGGGGACGTAGGCCACGTCGGGGCCCCCATCCACCGAGTAGGTAGTCGCGGAGGTGAACACGATGTTGACGGTATTCAGCAACTGCGCGTTGCCCGAATCCAGCACCTCGCCCGCCGTGATGCTGCCGCTGCCGCTGTTGGCCGCCGCGGCGCTGCCACGGATCGGCGCGGCCGCGGCGATGCGCCCCGGCTCGGTGATGGCCACGGAGAAGCCCTTGATCACGTCGCTGGTCGGGCGAATGATGAACTGGTCGCCGGTCGCCGCGCCTGCACCCACGCTGACCGACAGGCCATCGAACTGGAGAGGGTCGCCCACAGTGCCCGTGCCGCTGAAGGTCACCGGCAGGCCGGTGTCCTGGCGGCGCACGGTGAAACCCGTGCCGGTGCGCTGGACCACGTAGTCATTGGCGGTGAGGGCACCGAGGTCGGTGCGCGTCGCGCTGACGGTGGCGTTGCCGGTGTTGGTGCTGGCGAAGCCGATGCCGACGCTGCCGACGTTGAAGAAGTCGCCGCCCATCGCGCCGCTGAGGTCCATGCCCTTGGCATGCTGTGTGTTGATCTGCGAAGCCACGGCGAGCGTGATGCGGCCGAGTTCGTTGCGGACCGGCTCGAGCATTTCGCGGCGCCAGTCGAGCAGGCCGCCGATGGCGCCGCCCGAGATGCTGCGCGATACGTCGATCGTGCCACCCTGCGACTGCAAGGCCAGCTGCACGCGCGATGGATCCAGCGGATCCTTGCTGGTGGTGATGGTGGACGCCTGATCACCGAGCACCAGTGGCTGACCGGTGCCGATGAACACGTTGAGCGAAGCCGCGCCTTCCTTGACGACGGTCACGCCCACCTTGCCGGAGAGCTCGTCGATGAGCCGGTCGCGCTGGTCGAGCAGGTCGTTGGGCGGCTGGCCTGTCTGGTGGACCATGGCCGTGATGTCGCCATTGAGCTTGGCGATGCTGCGCGCCAGGCTGGTGATGTCGGCGGCTTCGGCAGACAGTCGGGTATCGACGTCCGCGGACATCTGGTTCAGCCGGTCGTCGTAACCCTTCAGGCGATCGACCAGCGCATTGCCCTGAGCGATCAGCACCTGGCGCGCGGAGATCGAGCTCGGCGTGCTGGACACCTCGTTGAGTGCGTTCGTGAAGCTCTGCAGCGTGGCGCCGAGGCCGCTGCCGGTATCGCCAAGCAGATTGTCGACGCGTTCGGCCTGCGCGGCGAATGCATCGAGGCGCGCCAGGTTGGTACCGGAGTTGCGCACCTGCGTTGACAGGAATTCGTCGTACACGCGGCGAACGGCCGTCGCATTGACGCCCGTTCCGATCCAGTTGGAGCCGAACATCTCCGGCTGGCGCGAAGAAAATTCGACACGCTGGCGGGTGTAACCCGGCGTGGAAACGTTGGCGATGTTGTGCGACGTGGTATCGAGCGCACGCTGCAAGGCGCGCAGACTCGATAAACCGGTGCCGAGCATGTCAGGCATTGTTGATCCTCGGTGTAGCTATCGGCGTCTGCGCCTCCGGCTTGAACGGCTTCACGTCGCCGGCAATTTCCGGCCTTACGGCTCGCCCCTGTATCTCATCCACCCGGCTGACGACCGACAGGAGCTTGCTGGCATAATCCGGATCCGTGGCGTAGCCGCCACGTTGCAGCGCGTTCGCGAAGGCGCCCACGTCCGAGCCGGTTCCCAGAGCGGCGGCATAGCGCGGGTTGCGTAGCACGTGAACATAATCCGCAACGTTTTCCGCCACGGACCCGTAAGCACGAAATTTCGCACGCTCGGTGTCCGCCATGCCCGCGGTGTATTCGGTGGTATCGGCCGTGACGCTCGCGCCTTTCCATGCGCCGCCGGCCTTGATACCAAAGTAGTTATGGCTGACGCCCTGGCTGTCGGCGGGCAGGCGGGTGCCCCATGCGGTTTCCAGCGCGGCCTGCGCAATCACGCTGCGCTCATCCACGCCGAGTTCCAGAGCGGCGCTGCGCGCATGGGGCAGCATCTGTTCGACGAAGCGGCGGCGTTGCTCATCGTCGATGGCCACGCGCTCGGAGCGGTTGGAACCGGCGCCCTGCGTTGAATTCGATGCCGTTGCGCCGCCGGCGGCGGCGTGCGCGCCCTGCCCACCTTGGCCCAGCTGGCGGATGAGCATGTCAGCGAGCCCGATGCCACGGCCCGAGGAGAGCTGCACGGCCATCTGGTCGTCCATCATGTCCTGGTACATGTCGGCCTGGTCGCTGCCGAACATGGGATCGCCGAAGCTGGCGCTGCGCATGCTGTCGAGCATCATCTTGGTGAAGATGCTTTCGAACTGACGCGCCACTTCGCGAAGAGCTTTCGGGTCGTTGGCGTCCGCGCGGCGCATGGCGGCGAACTGCTTGAAGTCGAGCGCACTCGTTTCGCCGGCATTGGTCTGCGCGGGCTTGTTCTGCCCCGCGGCGGCGTTGACGTTGGGATCCATGCGCACGGCCATGAGCAATCTCTAGATGACGATGAGCTCGGCGCGCAGCGCGCCGCTCTCCTTGAGCGCCTCGAGAATAGCCACGAGGTCGCCGGGCGCGGCGCCCACCTGGTTCACGGCACGCACGATGTCGTTGAGGTCGACGCCGGCATCGAACACGAACATGCGTGCTTCCGCCTGGCTGGCCGAGAGGCCGCTCTGCGGTACGACCACGGTCTGGCCCTGGGCGAATTCATTGGGCTGGCTCACGAGCGCACGTTCGGTGATGGTCACCGACAGCGAGCCGTGCGCCACGGCCGCGGGCATCACGCGCACATGTGAGCCGATGACCACGGTACCGGTGCGGGAATTCACGATGACTCGCGCCGGGGCGTCACCCGGCTCGATCTCGATCTGCTCCAGTGTCGATAGATAGGCGATGCGCTGGTTGGGATCGGCCGGCGCGGCGACTTTCACCGAGATGCCGTCCATGGCTTGCGCCGTCGCGTCGCCGAGAAGCTTGTTGATGCCCTCGACCAGGCGGGCCGAGGTGGTGAAATCGGGCACGTGAAGATTGAGCACCACGAAGGGCTCGGCGGCGAAGGCCGTCGGCACCTCGCGTTCGACGGTCGCCCCATTTGGGACCCGGCCCGCCGACGGCACGTTGACGACGATGCGCGAGCCGTCCTGGCCCTGCACACCGAAACCGGACACCACGAGGTTGCCCTGCGCCATGGCGTACACCTCGCCGTCGGCGCCGCGCAGCGGCGTCATCAGCAAACTGCCGCCGCGCAGCGACTTGGCGTTGCCGATGGACGAAACCGTGACGTCGATCTGCTGGCCGGGTTTCGAGAACGGCGGCAGGTCGGCGTGGATGGTCACCGCGGCCACGTTCTTGAGCTGGGGGTTGGTGTTCGCCGGAATGGTGACGCCGAAGCGCACCAGCATGTTCTTGATGCTCTGGATGGTGAACGGCGCCTGGCTGGTCTGGTCGCCGGTGCCATCGAGGCCCACCACCAGGCCGTAACCGATGAGCTGGTTGGTGCGGACGCCCTGCACGCTCGCGAGGTCCTTGACGCGCTCGGCCTGCGCCGGCGCCGTGGCGCATAACGCGCCCAGGCAGGCGGCCATCGCGGCCAGTAGTTTGATGTGTTTGCGCATGATCAGAACGGCGTCTTGGGTGAATTGAAGAATCGGTACAACCAGCCCGGCTTGCTGGCATTGGCCACCGTGCCCTGCCCGCCATACGCGATGTACGCGTCGGCGACCTTCCACGAGACCACGGAATTGTCGGGCGAGATGTCGCTGGGACGCACGATGCCCTGCAGGCGCACGTATTCGCGACCGGCGTTGATCATCACCAGTTTCTGTCCGCGCACCAGCAGGTTGCCGTTGGAAAATCGCTTGGCTACCGTGACGGTGATGTAGCCGTCCAGCTTGTTGGACTGCGTCGCCTGGCCATTGCCGGCGAACTGTGAATCGTTGCCCATGCCCATTTCGAGGATGGGCGTGCCGTTGTGCGTGACCGCGCGGCCGGCGATGGTCGGACCCGTGAGCTCGGCCGACGACGACTTCTTGGCCGTGGTGGTCGCGCTCTTCTCGGCCTCGGTGCTCTCCGAGAGCACGACGGTGAGCGTGTCGCCCACGTTGCGCGCCGTGACATTGTTCCACAGCGAGGTCTCGGTGCCTTGCACGTAGATCGCGCCGTTCTGCGGTTTCGCGACATCGCCGTCCACGTCGGGCCAGGCGGCGCCAAAATCGCGGCCGCCGTCTTCCTGCAGGGACGCGCAGCCACTGAACATCAACGCTCCCAGCAGCGCGCCAAGCATCACACACACATCGCGGGTAGTTCGTCGCATGGTCATTACAACTGGTTGTTCACGTATTCGAGCATCTGGTCGGCGGTGGAGATGGCCTTGGAATTCATCTCGTAGGCACGCTGGGTTTCAATCATGTTCACCAGCTCTTCGACCACGTTGACGTTGGAAGCTTCCACCGAGCCCTGCGTCGTCTGGCCCAGGCCGTTCTGTCCCGGCGTGCCCTGTTGCGCGGGGCCGCTGGCGGTGGTTTCCGCCAGCAGGTTTTCACCCAGCGGCTCGAGGCCGGCGGGGTTCACGAAATCAGTCAGCTGCAGCTGGCCTACCTGGACGGGCGCCGCCTGCCCGGCGACGCGCACGCTCACCACGCCGTCGCGGCCGATGGTGATGCTCTGCGTCCCTTCCGGAATGCTGATGCCGGGCTGCAGGATGTAACCGCTCGAAGTCACCATCTGGCCTTGCGCCGACAACTGGAAGTTGCCGTCTCGCGTATACGCCAGGTTGCCGTCCGGCATCTGGATCTGGAAAAAGCCGCGGCCTTCGATAGCCACGTCCAGCGCATTGTCGGTCTGCGTGAGACCGCCCTGCGTGTAGATCTTCTCGGTGGCGACCACGCGCACACCGGTGCCCAGGTGGACGCCCGAAGGCGCCACCGTGTCCTGCGAGGTCGAGCCGCCCACCTGCCGCACGTTCTGGTACAGCAGGTCTTCGAACACCGCGCGGCCTTTCTTGAAGCCCGAAGTGCTGACGTTGGCGAGGTTGTTGGACGTGACGGCGAGCTTGGTCTGCTGCGCATCGAGTCCGGTCTTGGCGGCCCAGAGTGCTGGATTCATGAAAAATTCTCCTGATAACCTTTTGATCAGCCCATCCGCAGCAGCTGGGCTGCGGCGGCGCCGTTCTCTTCGGCGGTGCGGATGGCCTTGACCTGCATTTCGAATTGGCGCGCCAGTTCGATCATGTTGACCAGCGCTTCGGCGGCATTGACGTTCGAGGACTCGAGTACTCCCGAGCCGATCTGCACATTGGCGTCGGCCGGTGCCGGGCTGCCATCCTTCATTCGGAACAGGCCGTCTTCGCCGCGCTCCAGCTGTTCCTCGGGAGGATTCACCAGCTTGATGCGCGCCACCGTGGCGGTGGTGTCCGGGTTCTGGCCTTGCGCCACCACGGAGATCGATCCGTCGCGCGCGAAGAAGATGGACGTGTACGGCGGAATATTGATCGGTCCGCCATCGCCGATCACCGGCTTTCCGGTGCCGGTCATGAGCTGTCCGGTCGCGTCGACCTGCAGATCGCCAGCCCGCGTGTAGGCTTCCTGGCCATCGGCGCCCTGCACCGCGATCCAGCCCTGGCCGTTGACCGCGATGTCGAGATCGCGGCCGGTGGTCAGCAGCGCACCCGCCTGGTTGTTCCAGCCGGTGGTGGCATTGGTGGCGTAGACGCGCGAGGCGTAGCCCGAGCCGTCCACGGCGCGCGACTGGAAGGCCGCGAGATCCTGGCGAAAGCCGGTGGTGCTCACGTTGGCGATGTTGTGGTTGTTGACGGTCTGCGCGCGAAGGGTTTCCTTCGCGCCCGTCATCGCCACGTAGAGCATGCGGTCCATTGGAGCTACCTATCTATTAGCGCAGGTTGATGATGGTCTGCGTGATCGAGTCGGCCGTGCTGATCATCTGCGCGTTGGCCTGGAAATTGCGCTGCGCGGTGATCATCTGCACCAGCTGTTCGGTCACGTCGACATTGGCGCCTTCGAGCGCGCCCGACTGCACCAGGCCGAAGCCCGAGTTGCCGGCCTGGCCGCGCAATGCCTGGCCGGACGAGAACGTCTCGGCCCATTGCGTGTTGCCCAGCTGCTGCAGGCCCTGCGGATTGGAAAAGTTGGCGATGGCCACCTGGCCCAGCGGCTGCGAATTGCCGTTGGTGAAGCGGGCCTGCACGATGCCGGTCTCGTCGATGTCGATACCGATCAGGCGGCCCGTGGTGTAGCCGTCCTGCGAAACCGAGTTCACGGCGAAGTTGCTGCCGAACTGGGTGGACCGCGCGAGGTCCACGGTGATGTTCATGGGCGCGGCGCCCGTGGTCACGTTGAACGTCGGGAACGGGAGCTGCCCCCCCACCGGTGTCTGCAACACGCCGCTATTCGAGTACTGAAGCGTCTGCACCGCGCCGGTGTCATTGCCGTCGATGAACAGGCGCGCTTCCCACTGATTGGCCACGGCCGTCTTCGAGAAGTACATCGTGCCCGTATGCGTGGCGCCCAGGGAGTCGAACAAGGTAAGCGACGTCGCCTGGTTGAAAGAGTTCGGATCGTTCGCGTTGAAGGCGATCGGCGGCACCGCGGCATTGCCGGGCAGATTGAGCACGTATTCCACGTTCGCCGTGGCCGAGGGCGCCGAGTCCGTCGACACCAGGCGAAGGTCGGAGAGACCGCCGGTGTTGAAGCCGCCGCCATTCAGCGGCGGATACACCTGCAGGCGCTGCTGATTGGAGGTGACGACGTAGCCGTCGCGATTCATCTGGAAGGCGCCGGCGCGCGAATACGACAGCGCACCACTGTCTGAAAGGATGAACATGCCCTGGCCGCTGATGGCCAGATCCAGGTTCGAGTCCGTGAATTCGATGTTGCCCTGGGCGAACTGCTGGGTGACCGCGGCCACGCGCACGCCGTTGCCGCTGGCGTTGTTGGAGGTGCCCTGCAGCGACACCGCGAAGAGATCCGCGAATTCGGTGCGCGAACCCTTGAAGCCGTTGGTCTGCGTGTTGGCGATGTTGTTGGCCGTCACGTTCAGATCGGACTGCGCGGCGTTGAGGCCGGAAAGTGCAATACGGAAAGGCATATGTCTGTCCTGTTGGGAATTTGGTCTGGAGGGGGTTCGTCAGAGCACGCGTTCGACGTCGCGCATGTCGATCTCGCCCAGCGAATCGGTGTCGAGCTTCAGTCCGCCGGTCGCCGGGTCGAGCGCCACGCTCGACACATGCGCCGCGACGCTGGTAGTCAGGGAAACGTTTTCATCGCCCACCTTGGCGATCACTTCGATCTTGTAGCCGCCGGCTTCCGCCGCGGCGCCCGAGTCGGTGATGCCATCCCAGGAGAAAGCCTGGATGCCCTTGGTGGTGCTGAGCGCCTGGGTCTTCACCAGCGCGCCGGAAGCATCCTTGACCACCAGCTGCACCGACGAAGCGCCGCCGGGAACCGTCACCAGGCCCTGCGGGCCGCGGGCCACACCTTCCTCCGCTTCGGGAAGATAGATCTGGTTTCCAGTGGCGATCACGGCGCGGCCGATGAGCGCGGCGCCGTCGAGCACCTGGTTGCCGCGCAGCGAATTGGTCAGCGCGCTGATCTGCTTGTTCATCTCCGCGAGGCCGGAAACCGAGCTGAATTGCGCCAGCTGGCCCACCTGCTGCGCCGGATCCATGGGCTTGAACGGGTCCTGGTGCTTGAGCTGCGTGAGCATCAGCGTCAGGAAATCTTCCTGGTTGAGCTCCGTGCGCTTGGCATTGGCCTCGTTTTCCGCGCGCCGCTGCGCCGCCGCTTCCGGCGTCAGGTTCTGATTGCGCATCGCCGCGTTGATGATGTCCATGTCGAGCATGTGCGTTACTCCTTAACCCTGGCCGAGCCGCAGCGTGGCCAGCAGCAGTTCCTTGGACGTGTTCATGACTTCGACGTTGTTCTGATAGGAGCGCGAGGCGGAGATCATGTTGACCATCTCTTCCACCGCGTTCACCGAAGGCGAATAGACGTAGCCGTCGGCATTCGCCAGCGGATTTCCAGGCTCGTAGCGCGCCACGGCCGGGGCTTGGGACTCGTAGATGCCGCTGACCTTGACCGCCGGATTGCCATTGGCATCCATGGGGCCGGCGCTGAGCGAGGCGCGCACGGCTTCGAAGATCGGGTGGCGCGGCTTGTAGACCTTGGTGGGGTCGCCGCTGACGCTTTCCGCGTTCGCGAGGTTGCTGGCCGTGGTGTTCAGTCGTACCGACTGCGCGGCCATGCCGGAACCGGCGATGTCGAAGGCTTTGAATGAAGACATGTCTATCTACCTCGGCTGCCGGCCGCTCAATTGCCAGTAATGGCGCTGAGCAACCCGCGGAACTTGCTGTTGAGGAAAGTGAGCGTGGCCTGGTAACGCACCGCGTTCTCGGCGAAATTCGCCTGCTCCACCTGCGCGTCGACGGTGTTGCCGTCGAGGGCGGGCGCCAGCGGGATGCGGTACTTGAGGTCGGGATCGGACGCGGCGTTGGCCGATGTGGCGCCGCCGATATGGCCGGCATTGGTGGTGCTCAGGTGCACGCCGGAGGTCGGCGCCGAAGGCGAGGAGGCGCCGGCGGCTCGTGCCATGGCCTGCCGGAAATCGAGATCACGCGCCTGGTACCCAGGCGTGTCCGCATTGGCCAGGTTGTTGGCGATGAGTTCGCCACGGCGCGCGCGCACATCGAGTGCGGTGGCGTGCACGCTCACGTACTGGTCCAGATTCAGGGGCATGTGATCTCCTCGTGTCGAAGGTCCGACGTACGAGGAGCAAAGCAAGTGACGTGCCACAGGGCGTTTTGGCGCTGTGGGCGGCGCGTTGCGCGCCGCGGGTGTTCCAGTCTGTGACGTGGACGAAACCTGCGAGGCGGCAAATTGCCGCCTCGCGGTCGCCGGTTGCCCGGCATGCACCTTGTCCCGCTGCAATGAGAGTAACGGCGCGCCGGCTTCTTTCTTGAGAACCCGGCCGAATGGCACGTCGATTGCTAACTACAAGCCATGTTCGTCAATCGTTTGACCCTTCCAAAGGCGTCCATTGCGCAGATACGTGCGCGAATACTTGCACTGGTACTCACCCTCGGCCTGGCTTCCGCGCGCGCGGAAACAGCGCTACAGCCGCTGGAAGGTATTCGCGAGGCCGCGGAATCCGCCGTCCGCGGCGTCATCGACCCCGCGCTTCCGGGTGTGAAACTCGAAACGGTGCCGCTGGACCCGCGCCTGCGCCTGTCCGGCTGCTTGGGAAAGCTGGCCACTTTCGCCAATGCGCCTCGGCATTCGCAGTCCCGCGTGATCGCGCGAGTGAGCTGCGTGGCGCCGGCCTGGACGCTGAACGTCCCGGTGGAATTGCGCCGGACCCACACCGTGCTGGTGCTTCGGCGCGCCATGGGCCGCGGTGAAACCATTGCCGCCGGCGACGTGGTGACGCAGAAACGCGAGCTGCCGGGGCTGGCTTCGCCCTATGTCGCCCGCACCGAGGATCTGGCCGGCCGCCTGACCCGCCGACCCCTGCCCGAAGGCACCGCGGTCACCGCGGAGGCCCTGGGCGCGGCACTCCTTATTAAGAGAGGCCAGATGGTCACCCTGATCGCCCAGTCCGCCGGGTTCGAGGTCCGTGCCCCCGGGCGCGCCATGGCCGACGCCGCGGCAAACCAGCGGATTCGAGTACAAAACCTGAATTCCCTCAAGATCATCGAGGGGTTGGCCGACAATGACGGCACGGTCCGGGTGGCGCCCTGACGGAAACCGCGTGACGAGAGTCACATGGACCTAATGCGCCAATTTATCGACAGCGGGCCTAAAGTTTCCCATGCCCGGGCCGTTATTGGAGTCGTAAGGATCAGGAGCGAGCGATGGCCAACAAGATCAGTGGAATTGACGGACGTCCGGTACAGGTGGGAAGCACTGCCCCGACCTCGCGCGTGCGCGACGCAGCGTCTGAAGGCAAGAAAGCCGACACCACCGGTTCGGTTTCGAACATTGACGTCTCCGATACCGCGCGCACCCTCGCCGCCCTCGAAAGCCACATCGGCACGCTGCCGGTGGTCAACGAAAGCCGTGTCGACGCCGTGCGCCGTGCGATGGACGAAGGCCGCTATCACATCGACCCGCAGCGCGTCGCCGACAAGATGATGCGCTTCGAAGTGGATCTGCTGGCCACCATCCCCGCCCACAAGTAACACCGGGAGCTCCGCCTCGTGGATGCGGCTCTGACTCGCGATACCCTCGGGCGCCTGCTGGCCGAGGAGAATTCCGCGCTCACTGAATTCGAATCCCTGCTCGACCGGGAGCATGGTGCCCTGGCGACTCGCGACATCGACGCGCTCGAGTCGCTGGCCGAGACGCGCCAGAACAGCATCCTCCGCCTGCTCAAGATCGAAGAAGAACGCCGCTCCGTCTGCGGCATGCTGGGCTATGACACCGATCTGCAAGGCCTTGCCAGACTGATCGCCTGGTGCGATCCGGCCCGTACCCTGGCCCGTCCCTACGATGAGTGCGCGAGCCGCGCGAAGAAATGCCGCGACCTCAATGATCGCAATGGCGTCCTGGTCGGCGCGCAGATCAAGCGGGTGGAAGGTCTGCTGGGCGCGCTCACCGGCGGCAATGCCGAGCCTCGCGCCTATGGCCCACGTGGCCAGTCCAACCCGTATTCCACCGGATCCGGAACCGTTCTCTCCGCTGAAGCCTGAGGCGTCTGAACCCGCCGAGGGCTCCCCCTGAAACGCGCCACCCGGCGCGTTTTTTTTGCCCGTTCTCCGGGCACGCCGCCGACTGCGCTAACTACCTATGTTCCACGTGGATCGCGCGGGTTCACAATCCGCGGGCGCTTGACGTAATGAGGGCGTCAGGCGAAGCGCTCGCCAA
>JAQSWD010000219.1 GCA_029266835.1 Steroidobacteraceae bacterium | reverse complement strand
GAGGACTTGTTCACCTCCACCGAGTTGACCAGCTCCGACGGCAGCAGCGAGTAGCTGACACTGCGGCCCACGTTGTTGCCCTGGCTCAGCACGAACCAGTCGGCGGAACCCACGCTGTGCCCGTTGATGAGCGTCTGGGTCAGGCTGGGGCTGGTGCCGCGCAGGCTGACGCGGTCGGATTCGTCGAAGCCGCCTTCATCGGCGCTGGACGAGCTGATGTTCACGCCCGACAGGCCACGCAGCGCATCGGCCACGTTGCGTGCGGGCAGCTTGCCGACATCCTCCGCGGTGATGACTTCCAGGCGTGAGTCGCCATTGCGCTTGACGTCGAGGGACTGCTGGAGGCTTGCGCGGATGCCACTGACGATGACCGTCTCGAGCTCTTCGCTCGAGTTGGCCGCGTCCTGTGCGAACACCTGCGCACTCTGTCCCAACGCAAGCGAGACAGCGGCGGCGATCAACTTCGAACTATTTCTGCTCATAAAGCGGGTTCCCCTATTTGGTTTCTGTACGGACCAATATGGAGCCACTATAATACCAATCGATCGGAAAAGACTAGCCTCTTGCATACCATTTATCGCTACCATTGGTTTATGGCTTAAAAACAGTGCGTTATATGCAGGTAGCGCCTCAACAAGAATCGAAGTGGTATTGCATTGGTTCTATGCAAATGGCATGTTGGGACACGCGGAGGTCTCGCCGCGGCGCAGGGGGGCTTAGTTTTGAGAACGCTTGAACAGGTATTGACGCCGCTGGACGAATCGAGCGCGCAGCCGCTCTATCAGCAGCTGCAGCGCGCATTGCGCGAAGCCATCGAGAACCGGGTAATCGCACCCGACGATGCTCTGCCGCCGGAACGCGATCTCGCTGACCTGCTGAGCGTCTCGCGCATTACCGTGCGCAAGGCCATCGACGAACTGGTGGAAGAAGGCCTGCTGGTTCGCAAGCAGGGCTCCGGAACCTTCGTCAGCAACCGGGTCGAGAAGAACTTTGCCAAGCTCACATCGTTTTCCGAGGACATGCGCGCGCGTGGCCGGGAGCCTCGCAGCGTGTGGCTGAACCGCGCCGCAGGCACCGTCACCCCCGAGGAATCGCTCACCCTGCGGTCCAGCCCGGGCACACCCGTGTATCGCTTCCACCGCATCCGCTTCGCTGACGACGCGCCCATGGCGCTGGAATACGCGACGGTGCTGGCCAGCACCCTGCCCTCGCTCGACGCCGTGGAAAGTTCACTGTACGAAGCGCTGGAAAAGACCGGCAACCGCCCGGTGCGCGCGCTTCAGCGGCTGCGCGCGGTGCTGCTCACCGGCGAGCAGGCCAAACTACTCAAGGCGCAGGAACGCGACGCGGGCCTGCTGGTGGCGCGCGTGGGTTATCTCAAGGACGGCCAGGCCGTGGAGTACTCGCAGTCGTTCTATCGCGGCGAGATCTACGACTTCGTGGCGGAGCTCAGTACTCCGTCGTGAACGAGCCATCCGCGTGTTGACCACCACCCGCATGTTCCAGGAGGCCGCGCAGGCTGCCGATGTCGTGCGTACGCAGCTCGCGCGCAACGCCGGGCCACTCGCGGCGCTGGGCGCCCGCCTGCGACTCAGACCGCCTCGCGCCGTGGTCACCTGCGCGCGCGGCAGCTCCGATCATGCGGCGACCTACGCCAAGTACCTGATCGAGTCGTACACCGGCGTGCTTACTTCGAAAGAAGGCGGCGCGCTGACCGTCGCGCTGTGCAACACGGTGGATTCGCCGCTCATGCAGCTGGTGGACGTCGCCGTCCCCCTGCACGCCGGCGCCGAGACCAGTGTGGCGGCCACCAAGTCGTACATCGCGTCGCTGTCCGCCATCGCCCAACTACTGGCCTGCTGGACCGACGACCAGGACCTGCTGCGCGCGCTGCCGAAAACGCCGGATCTGCTGGCGCGTGCCTGGGACTGCGACTGGAATGCCGTCGTGGAAGCGCTGCGCGGCGCGGTGAACCTGTTCGTGGTCGCGCGCGGTTTCGGGCTGGGCGTGGCGCAGGAAGCCGCGCTCAAGCTCAAGGAAACCTGCGGCCTGCACGCCGAAGCCTTCAGCTCCGCCGAAGTGAAGCATGGCCCGATGGCGCTGGTGCGCGCTGGCTTCCCCGTGCTCATGTTCACGCAGGACGACGACACGCGCGCCGGCATCGCCGAGCTGGCCGCGGAATTCGCGGCGCGCGGCGCGCGGGTGCTGCTGTCCGGCGCGCAGGCCAGCGGCGCGCTGACGTTGCCCACCGTGCAGGCGCCTCCGGTCATCGAACCCCTGCTTGCGATCCAGAGCTTCTACCGCGCGGCTGACGCCCTGGCGCGGGCGCGCGGGCTCGACCCCGACCGCCCGCCGCATCTGAACAAGGTCACCGAGACGCTCTGATGCTCCAGGCTTTCCGCAACGGCCGCATTTTCACGGACGCGGGCTTCGAAACCGGCAAGACACTGCTGGTGCGCGACGGGCGCATCGAGGCGCTGCTCGGCGCCAGCCAGGTGCTGGGAGCAGACCGCGTCATTGATCTGCAAGGCCGCAGGCTGGTGCCCGGCTACATCGACACGCAGGTGAATGGCGGCGGCGGCGTGCTGTTCAACGAAAAGCCCACCGTGGCGAGCATAGCGGCCATCGGCGCGGCACACCGGCGCTTCGGCACCACCGGGTTCCTGCCCACGCTGATCAGTGACGACCTGGCCGTGGTCGAGCTGGCCATCGAAGCCGTGCGTGACGCCATCTCGCAGAAAGTGCCCGGCGTGCTCGGCATCCACATCGAGGGGCCGTTTCTCTCGCCGGAACGTCGCGGCGTGCACGACGCCAGCAAGCTGCGCACGATCGACGAGGAGGCGCTGCGGCTGCTGAGCACTCCGCACGGCGGTGTCACCATGGTCACGCTGGCGCCGGAAGAAACCACGCCCGAGACCATCCGCGCGTTGACTGATGCCGGCGTGATCGTGTCGGCCGGACACACGGACGCCACCTACGACGAATTGCAGCCGGCGCTGGCGAATGGCTTGCGCGGCTTCACGCACCTGTTCAACGCCATGTCGGGGCTGGGTTCACGCGAGCCTGGCGCCGTCGGCGCGGCACTGGCCAGCGAAGACAGCTGGTGCGGGCTCATCGTCGACGGGCACCACGTGCACGCCGAGACCCTGAAGATCGCGCTGCGCGCCAAGCGCCACGATCATTTCCTGCTCGTGACCGACGCCATGCCCAGCGTGGGCGCGGAGACGAAGTCGTTCCAGATCCAGGGCCGCCCGATCACGCTGGTCGGCACCATCAACGGCGACAAGATCGTCGATGGCGACGGACGCCTGGCCGGCGCACACCTGGACATGGCCAGCGCCGTGCGCAATGCGGTGGATATGCTGGGCCTGAAGCTGGACGCCGCGTTGCGAATGGCGAGCGCGAATCCGGCGGCGTTCCTGAAGCTGGAAGGGAAGTTAGGCCGAATCGCCGCGGGTCAGGACGACCGGCTCGACGTGATCAACACCTGGATAGATGGAGAACCGGCGACCGCGTGAGGCGGCCGCCGGTGATCCTCAGAATTCCTTCCAGACGGATTCATCGTCGCCATTGACGACGCGCGACTTGGCGGGCGCCGCCGGCGGCTCCGCCTTGCCGGCCCACGGGCGGCTGGCGCCGCGGCGTTCCAACGCGGGCTTCGCTTCCGTGCGGCTCGAACCACCCTTGGCCGCGCGTTTCTCTTCCTCGTCGT
Source organism: Steroidobacteraceae bacterium (assembly GCA_029266835.1). Classification (GTDB taxonomy): domain Bacteria; phylum Pseudomonadota; class Gammaproteobacteria; order Steroidobacterales; family Steroidobacteraceae; genus CADEED01. Next base: position 521 of record JAQSWD010000219.1, on the reverse strand, counting down.
CGGACTTCACGCGATAACCCTGCATGGCCATGTTCAGGCCACGCGCCTGGTCGGCCATGGCCTGGCTGGCGGCCGATGCCTGCTCGACCAGCGCGGCGTTCTGCTGCGTGAGCTCGTCGAGCTGCATCACGGTCTTGTTCACCTGCTCGATGCCCACTGACTGCTCGTTGGAAGCAGCAGCGATCTCCGAGACGATGTCCGTCACCTTCTTCACCGCGACCACCAGCTGCTCGAGCGTCGAACCCGACTGCGTCACCAGCGTGGAACCTTCGTCCACCTTGCGCACGGTGTCCTGGATGAGGGCCTTGATTTCCTTGGCGGCAGCCGCCGAACGGCCGGCGAGATTGCGCACCTCGGTGGCCACCACGGCGAAGCCGCGGCCCTGCTCGCCCGCGCGCGCCGCTTCCACGGCCGCGTTCAAGGCCAGCAGGTTGGTCTGGAAAGCGATCTCGTCGATGACACCGATAATGTCGGCGATCTTCTTCGAAGCCTCGTTGATGCCCGCCATGGCGGACACGGCC
>JAQSWD010000149.1 GCA_029266835.1 Steroidobacteraceae bacterium | reverse complement strand
CAGTCCGCGGGCCAGGTTGCTGGCCGGGAGACCGGACGTGATGCGCTTCGCGTTTCCTGATGATCGATCCACAGTTCCTCCACTGTCTCCACGCCCGGCCGCATGTGCATTGCCGCACAGGCATGTGACTTAAAGCAATCATCCCGTGCGGCGGCGCCCCGATCTGCCGACGACGTCACAGCAGGCGAGCGCGCGACGGGGTTTTCTTGTCGGCCGTTGTAGTTAGGGCTCCGGACGGGTGTGTGCCGTGACGCGGTTCGCAGTCCTGGGGTGAAAGAGTACTTCGGGTACGTAATAAATGGTGCTGTCGCCGGTTGGAGACGTAGACCAGCGGAGACAAACAAGTCTGTCGGAAGATGCCGTGATACTGCAGCCGTCAAATGGGATGTGGATGAGGCAAATGGATACCCAACAGGTCTCGAAACTGAAGAAAGTCGGCCTTGCGTGCCTGATGGCATGCGTGGCCACGGCTGTGTCCGCGAACGATCGCGACAAGGCCAAACGAATCCACGATCGCATCGCGGGTACGCCACCCACGACCGCGACGCTGGACGCCATGGAGGCGCTCGTGACCGCGGGTCAACCGCTGCAGGCGGCGAACATCGCCACCCAGGCGCCATCCTTCTACAACGTCACGCTCAAGAACATGGCCGTGCCGTGGACGAATCGCGACCAGACGGTGTTCGCACCGCTGAACGACTACGTCGCCACCTTCATCGGCATGGTCCGTGACGACCATCCGTTCAACGAGGCGCTGTCCGCCGACCTCACGTACACCGTGAACGGCGTGACCCCGGCCGCTTCGTCCAGCAACAACACGCATTACGAGAACGCCGAGAACAACGCGGTCAACCTGTTCACCGCGCTGACGCCCGCGTTGCAGTCGTCGGTGCAGGGCATTCCGCCGGCGGCCACCGCGGGTTTCATCACCTCGCGCGCGGCGTCCGAAGCCTTCTTCATCGACGGCACCAACCGCGCGATGTTCCGCTTCACCATGATGAACCACATGTGCCGCGACATGGAGCAGGTGATGGACACCTCGCTGCCGCCGGACATGATCCGCCAGGATGTGAGCCGCAGCCCCGGTGGTGACAGCCGCATCTTCCTGAACAACTGCATTGGCTGTCACAGCGGCATGGATCCGCTGTCGCGCGCCTTCGCCTACTACGACTTCGACAACGGCAGCGCCGATGCGCCCGGCTCGATGCGCCTGGTGTACACGCCCGGCACGGTGCAGGCGAAGTACTTCAACAACAACACCAACTTCGCGCCCGGGTTCATCACACCGGACGACCAGTGGGAGAACCGCTGGCGCAAGGGCCAGAACTCCGTCCTCGAGTGGTCGGGTTCGCTGCCGGGCAGCGGCACCGGTGCCAAGTCCATGGGTGAGGAGCTGGCCAACAGCAAGGCCTTCGCCCAGTGCCAGGTGGAGAAAGTGTTCAAGACCGTCTGCTTCCGCGCGCCCGGCAATCTCGCCGACCGCACCGAGGTCAGGGACATGACCACCCGCTTCATGAACAACGGCTACAAGCTGAAACAGGTCTTCGCCGAAGCCGCCGTGCACTGCATGGGCGATTGAGGGAGCACCAGATGAACTCTATGCAGCACAAAAACCATTTCACGCGCTGGATCGCGGCCGCGGCCGCCATCGTCGCGCTTGCCGGTTGCTCGAGCGGCGGCGCGCCCACGGTCGAGAATCCGGTCACCGTATTGCCGCCGGTCAGCGACTACACCGGCCCGGCCTCGGCCAACGCCGACGTGCAGGCCTTCCGCATCGAACTGTGGGAGAAGATCAAGGGCAACAATCGTTGCGGCGCCTGCCATGGCGCGGGCGGACAGACGCCGACCTTCGCTCGCAACGACGACGTGAACCTCGCTTACCAGGCGGCCAACACGGTCGCCGACCTCCTGCAGCCCGATCAGTCGCGCATGGTCACCAAGGTTGTCGGTGGTCACAACTGCTGGCTGGCCGCGCCTTCGGCCTGCGGCGACACACTCACCGTGTGGATCAGCCGATGGGCGGGTGCGAACGCCAGCGGCGGCACACAGATCCAGCTGCAGGCTCCGGAAATCAAGGAAGTCGGCGGCAGCAAGAGCTTCCCCGCGTTTGCCGATTCGGGTTTCGCAGGCTCGGCGTTGTATACGCTGGTGCGCAACCAGGCCACGGCGAATTGCGTGCGTTGCCATGCATCGAGCGCGGCCACGCAGCAGCAGCCGTTCTTCGCGGATGCCGACCCGGAAGCCGCGTACGCGGCCATCCGTTCGAAGGTCAATCTCGACAACCCGGAAGCGTCGCGACTGGTCGTGCGCCTGCGTGACGAGTTCCACAACTGCTGGGGCAGCACGGGTTGCGCGGACAACGCGACGACCATGCTGAACGCCATCAACGGCTTCGCCGATGGCATCGACGTCACCGAAGTGCCGCCGGGCCTGCTCATCTCCAAGGGCCTCACGCTGTACGACGGTACGGTGGCGGCCGGTGGCAACCGTTATGAGGCGGCCACCATTGCCAAGTACGAGTTCAAGACCGGCATGGGTTCGATTGCCTATGACACCAGCGGCACCGAGCCCGCGCTGAATCTCACGCTGTCGGGTGACATCTCCTGGGTGGGCGGCTGGGGCCTCAACGTGAAGATGGGCGGCAAGGCCCAGGGCACCGCGGCCGCGTCCAAGAAACTCGCCGACCTCATCAAGTCGACCGGTGAATTCACCATCGAAGCCTGGGCCAACAACGCCAACGTGGCGCAGGAAGATGCGTTCATCGTGAGCTATTCGGCCGGCGCCACCGCGCGCAACGCCACGCTCGCGCAACGCATGTACCAGTACGAGGCGTACACGCGCAGCAGCGAGACCAATGCCAACGGCAACCCGGTGCTGCTCACGCGCGCCGCGGACATGGACGCGCAGGCCGCCCTGCAGCACGTCGTCCTCACGTACAGCCCGGTGGAAGGCCGCCGCATCTACGTGAACGGCGTGTACACGGGTGACGCCGACGCGCAGGAAGGCGGAAGCCTGGCCGACTGGGACGACACGTTCGCCCTGGTGCTCGGCAACGAGACCTCCACGAATCGCCAGTGGGAAGGTGTGCTGCGCATGGTGGCCATCCACAACCGCGCACTCACGCCGACGCAGATCGAGCAGAACTTCGAAGCCGGCGTCGGCGAGAAGTACTTCATGCTGTTCAGCGTGGGTCACCTGCTGACGGACGTGCCGGAGCCCTACGTGATGCTCGAGGCCACGCAGCTCGACAGCTACGGCCTGCAGTTCTCCAAGCCGACCTTCATCAGCCTGGCCACGGGCGCGACCATTCCGAGTCTCAACATCGCCGGTGTGCGCATCGGCCTGAACGGGTCGGATGCCGGCCATGGCCAGACCTATGTACCGCTGAATGCCACGGTGGGTGGAACCGAGTACACCTCCGCGGGCCAGCAGATGACGCCTTACGGCGCCGTCATCGGCCTCGACAAGGGCGTGCTCGACGACATGTTCTTCCTGTCCTTCGAGCGCATCGGCGGGCTGTCCAACCCCGCTGACGATCCGCCGGTGGCGCCGCTGCCGGATATCGCGGAGCTGCCCACGCTGCCCGCCGAATCGGATGTGGGCCTGCGCACCTTCGACGAGATCAACGCGACGCTGTCGCAGATCACGGGTGTGCCGCAGACCAACACGCGCGTCGCCGGCACCTACGCTCTCGTGAAGCAGGCGCTGCCTGCCATCGAGAAGTTCGGCGCCTTCGGCCCCGCACAGCAGACCGCGCTGGCCCAGCTGGCCATGCAGTACTGCAACGTGCTGGTGGACGACAACACGCTGCGGCCCGCGTTCTTCGGCTTCGACGGCTCGGGCACCGGCACGGGTGTGTTCGGGACGAGTGGCAGCCCGAACACCACCAACCGCGACCTGCTGATCAATTCGCTGATCAGCAAGGCAGTGGGCACGGGCCTGGACGCCCAGGTCCGCGCCGCGGAAGTGCGTGGCGAGCTGAACGGTATCGATGATCCAGACGACACGTATGACACGACCGGCCTGATCAATCGCCTGGTCGCCGGTCCCACGGGCGCGAGCGCCTCGGGTGGACGTACGGTCATGAAAGCGGCTTGCGGTGCTGTCCTCGGCAGCGGCGCGATCCTGATCCAGTAGGTAGGGAGAAGAGCATGTACATTCTCAAGAAGAGCCCGCGTACCCTCGGACTCGACGAGCCGATCAAGCACGGCAGCCACAAGCGACCCACGTCGCGCCGTGACTTCATCGCGCAAGGTTTCCTGACAGGTCCGGCCGTCGTGACCGCCGGCTCGCTGTTGAGCGCGCTCTGGGGCCGCAAAGCGCATGGCGCCATGAGCCCGCCGCTCGAATCCTACGCACTGGACACCTGCAACATCACCGCGGGCGCGGGCAAAGTGCCCTTCATCTGTTTCGATCTGTCGGGTGGCGCCAACCTGCAGGGTTCGGAAATCCTGATCGGCCAGTCGGGCCGGCCTGACAACTTCCTCTCCACGCAGGGTTACGCCACGGTCGGCCTGCCCGGCAACATGACGCCGAATTCGCCGAATGCGGCCAGCGGCACCAACAACTTCATCAACAACGAGTTCGGCGCGCTGTGGCATTCCGACGGCGCCATGCTGCGCGGCATGCTGGCTTCCACGCAGCCCGCCACGCGTGCCAATACCAATGCCTTCGGCATCGCGGCGCGTTCCGAGAACGACACCAGCAACAACCCTCACAATCCGATGTACGGCATCAACCGCATCGGCGCGGATGGCGAGCTGCTGACGCTGATCGGCTCGCAGAACTCCGATTCCGGCGGCAACTCCATGGCGCCGGCGGCGCTGATGAATCCTGCCGCGCGCCCCACCAAGGTGGACCGCGCCAGCGACGTCACCGGCCTCGTGGACACGGGCGAACTCAGCACGATGTTCACGAACTCGGATGACGCCATCGCCGTGCTCGAATCAATGACCCGCCTGGGTCACCGCAAGACCGACTGGGCGCTGCCCAAGCTCGAGACCACGGGCGCCGACGACGATCTCAAGGAACTGGTGAAGTGCGGTTACGTGAAGTCCACGTACCTCGCCGACCGCTTCCGCACTCCGGCGGCGCTGAACCCCGATCTCGATACCGACATCGTCGGGCCAGCGGGCATTTTCACGCAGGCCGAATACTCGCAGGATGGTGAATTCCGCAAGGCCGCGGCCGTCATGAAGATGGTCATCAATGGTTACGCGGGCGCGGGCACGGTCACGATGGGTGGTTACGACTATCACGGCCAGGGCCGCAACACCGGTGAGACGCGCAACTTCCGCGCGGGCCGCTGCATCGGCGCCTGCCTGGAATACGCCCGGAGGCGGAATAAACCGCTGATGATCTACATCTTCAGCGACGGCGCGCTCTCGGCCAACGGCATGGTCAACAACACTGTCGATGGCCGCGGCAAACTCGACTGGGCGAGCGACAACCAGTCCACGGCGGCTTCCATCGTGATGGTGCATCGTCCGCTGGGGCGCGTGGCGTTCCGCGATCCGAATCGCATGCAGATAGGCTCCATGAGCCCCGGCGCTTCGGTGGTCACCACCTCGAGCCCGGCCGCGAACGCCGTCAACCTGCTGGTCGAGACCGTGTTGCTGAACTACATGGCGCTGCACGGCGAAGAGGGCAACTTCGATCAGCCCGCGTTCTTCCCGCGCCATGGCCTCGGTGGCAGCGCCGCGCGTGATGCCCTGACGATCTTCGCGCCGGTGTGCAACGGGACTGTCTCCAGCCCTGTCTAAGTCCAACCTCCGGTCAATCAGCAGACGTTACGGCGTACCGTGAAGCCCGCCAGTTTCACGGACGCCGCCCCTTCAGGGCGGCGATCAACAGTGGGCGCCAGCCCTGGAAACTCGTCGGTCACTTGCGACAAGTGGCCGCTGCCTCCCTGTTCATTTACGAAGCTGTTTGCCCCCGTGACCCGGGTTGAACCATGACAAATCCACGTCGCAAACCCGGGCCTGTTTCGTTGACATTGTTAAGTCGGCTATGCGAGGGTTTCCCGCGTCGCTTGCCGGTGTCAGACCGAGTTGAATCAACTGTGTACGCTCGTTTGTTAGTCGTTCCCAAGGCAGTCATGCACGCGTGCAATACCTGCCGGGCACAGCTCGAAGCGCTCGACCGCATCGCGAAGACCTACCGCAGCGCCGGACTCGTGGTCCTGGGCGTGAACCTCGATGACAACCTGCCGCGCGCCGAGAAGTTCGCGCGCTCCCAGGACGTGGATTTCCAGTTGCTGCTGTCGACTGCCAAGTCCACCGGGCGGGAATTCGGCGTCGACCGGCTGCCCATGGCCCTGTTCATTGATCGTGCCGGTGTGCTGCGAGTGGCGCACCGCGAATTCAAGACACGTGACGAAGCCCAATACGTGCGCGAGCTGCGCAAACTCCTCGACGAATAGTCGTATTCCTGACGAGCCACGCCATGACCATCACCACCAGTAAACTGCGCGTCGCACTGTTCGCCCTTGCCATCGGCATGGGGTTGTCAGCGGCGCCGGTGTTTTCCCAGGAACCTCCGGCCACGCCGGCCGAAGCGGAGCCCGCGCCCGCGGATGCGACTCTGTCGGATGCCCCGGTCGGCACGCTGCTCGCCGATCCGGTGGACGGGGCCCAGGAAGCGCCGCCACCCGAGTCCGGCGAACCGCCCGCCGATACTCGCGCGCTCGATGAGACGGTGCAGGATCTCAAGAAAGATGTCGTCGACCTCAACCGCGAACTGTTCGTGCTCGAGGAAGAGCTGCTGTTCCCGGCCAACACACAGGTGGCGGTGTTCGTGTCCATGGACATCGGCGAGTTCTTCGCGCTCGATTCACTCTCGCTCAAGATCGACAACAAGGAAGTCGCCAACTACCTGTACACGCCGCGCGAAGCCGAAGCGCTTCTCAAGGGCGGCGTACACCGCGTGTATCTCGGCAACCTGAAGGTGGGCGAGCACCAGCTCGTGGCCTTCTTCAGCGGCAAGGGCCCCAACGAACGCGACTACAAGCGCGGCGCGAACATCAAGTTCGAGAAGGGCGTGGGCGCCAAGTATCTCGAGCTCAAGATCACGGACCGGCAGCGCAAGGCGCAGCCCGAGTTCGCCATCAAGGACTGGGAATAACACGGAGCCCCGGCCTTGAAGGGATTCATCAAGATTGCAGCGGCGGTGAGCGCGGTGTTCGCGCTGGGGCCGGCCCTGTCTTCGAAAGCGGTCGCCGCCAAGAAGGAAGTCGACAAGCTGTCGCCCACCGTGGTGCGCGACCTGCATTTCGGCGACGCACTCTTCTATTACTACCAGGGCCAGGATTTCGACGCGATCACGCGCCTGCAGGCGTATCGCCAGTGGAACCGCATGCCGCATCACGATGCGGAAGTGGACCTGCTGCTGGGTGGCCTCTACCTGTCGCTGGGCCTGCACAACGAGGCCGGCGAACGATTCGAAACACTGCTCACGCAGTCCGTTCCCGAGGGTGTGCGCAACCGCGCCTGGTTCTATCTCGGCAAGATCTGGTACGCGCGGGGTTATCTCGACCGTTCAGAACGCGCCATCATGGAAGTGCGGGGCAGGCTGACGCCGGATCTCGAAGCCGAGCGCATGCACCTGCTGTCCAACATCCTGCTGCGCCAGCAACGCTTCGATGAAGCCATCGCGCTGCTCAACAGCTGGCGGGGCCGCAAGGATCAATCGGACTGGCTGGCGTACGCACAGTACAACCTGGGCGTCGCATTGGTGCGCAAGGGCCTGGTCACCGAGGCCGATCCGTTCCTCACGTCGGTGGGTACGCTCGAGTCGGGCCGCCGCGAATTGCGGTCGCTGAAAGACCGCTCGAACCTGGCGCTGGGCTACGCCTATCTGCAGAACAACCAGCCGGAACTCGCCAAGCCCGTACTGCAGCGCGTCCGCCTCGACGGGCCATTCTCCAACAAGGCGTTGCTGGGCGTGGGCTGGGCCGATGCCGCCGCCGGCCAGTTCCAGGAAGCCCTGACGCCGTGGATGGAGCTGCGCGACCGCAACCTGCTCGACTCCGCGGTGCAGGAAGCCTACCTCGCCATTCCGTACGCCTTCGCCAAGCTGAACGCCAATGCGCAAGCCGCCGAGAACTACGAGCTCGCCATCCGGTCTTTCGATAGCGAGACCACGAACCTCGACGCCTCCATTGCCGAGATCGACGACGGAACGATGCTCGATCGACTCCTCAAACGTGACGCCAATGATCACTACGGCTGGTTCTGGCAGCTCAAGGAAGTGCCGAATGCGCCGGAGTCGCGTTACCTCTATCACCTGCTCGCTGGCCACGATTTCCAGGAAGGCCTGAAGAACTATCGCGACCTCGCATTCCTCGGCAACACCCTGTCGCGCTGGCAGGACAGCGTGGTCGCCTTCGACGACATGATCGCCACGCGCAATCGCGCGTATGCCGAGCGCGTGCCGCAGGCCGATGCCGTGTTGAGCTCTGGCCGCCTCGACAAGTACGGCGCGGATCGTGCCAATGCCGGCGGACGGCTCGACCAGGTCGAAAGCGCGAACGATGTTGCCGCGCTGGGCACGGCGGAGGAGCGCGAGCAGTGGGCGCGCATCCAGGCGCTCGAAGCCGCGCTGCTCACGGCACCCAACGACGAGGAAACCAATGTGATCCGCGAGAAGACGCGCCTGGCCAAGGGCGTGTTGTACTGGCGGCTCGCCGAATCCTTCAAGGCGCGCGTGTGGAACGAGCGCCGCACGCTGAAAGACCTGGACCAGGCATTGCGCGAGGCGCAGAACCGCTGGGTGCGCGTCGAGAAGGCGCGCGGCTCCATGCCTAACAACACCGGCCAGTTCGCCGAACGCGTGGCCGCGCTGCGCGCGCGGCTGGACGCGTCGCAGCAGCGCCTGGCCGGCGTGGCGCAGATGCAGAACGGCCTGCTCGAAGGCCTGGCCCGCAACGAACTCGAAGAGCAGAAAGAACGCATCGGCACGTACCAGATCCAGGCGCGCTTCGCGCTGGCGTCCATCTATGACCGCGCGGCGGTGGGCGGCGGCGCCGTCACCACTCCCAAGGAAGGCGGCGCCGAGTCGCAGGGCGAACTGGAAGAAGTGCCGCAGGAGCAGGCGCCCCTGGATGGCGCGGCTCCGGCTCCCGAAAACGTCCCGGCGCCGGCTCCGCCACAGTCGCAGGAGCAAGAAGCTCCGCAGCAGTCAACGCCGCAGCAGCCGACCCCGCAGGAGACGGCCCCGCGGGAAATGCCGCCCATTTCACCGGACTCGCTCGATCCCGGCGTGAACACCTCCGCGCCTCCGCCGCAGGGAGTCGCGCCATGAAGCCGGCACCTAACAAGCTTCTGGCGCTGACCATCGCCGCGCTGTGCGCGGGCGTCGCCTTCGACGCCGGCGCCGCGCCCAGGAAAAAGGAAAAGACCATCGGCGAGATCAGCCAGCGCCCGGTGGTGATCCAGCCTGACCAGAAGGTCGAGGCCTCGAGCCAGCGCGCGATGGAAAACTACCGGCGCTTCCTCGAGCTGCAGAAAACCGACCCGCAACTGCGCGCCGAAGCGCTGCGCCGTCTTGGCGACCTCAACATGGAAGCCGGCGAGGGCGAGCGCATGGCCACCGAGGCCGGCTCGATCGACGCGCAGGGCGCCGAAGCCATCACGCTGTACACCAGCCTGCTCAAGAGTTACCCCGACTACCCGCGCAACGACCAGGTGCTCTACCAGCTGGCGCGCGCCTACGAGACCACCGGCCAGCCCGAAAAGGCGCTGGCCTCGCTCGACGACATCCTCAGGCGTTATCCGCGCTCGCCGCAGATGGATGAAGTGCAGTTCCGCCGCGGCGAACTGCTGTTCTCTTCCAGACAATACCAGCCGGCAGAGCAGGCGTACGGTTTCGTGGTGAAGAAGGGCGAGGGCTCCACCTTCCTCACGCAGAGTCTCTACAAACACGGCTGGTCGCTGTTCAAGCAGGGTCTCAACGAAGACAGCCTGCCTTCCTTCGCCGGCGTGCTCGACCGCACCATGTTGACGAAGCAAGGCCGCGCACTGATTCCCGTCGAAAAGCTGCCGCGCGCCGCGCGCGAGCTCGCCGACGACACACTGCGCGTCATGGCGGTCACGTTCTCGTATGACGAGGACTCGGTCGCCGCCATCGACAGGTTCCTGGCGGGCCACAACAACCCGGCCTATGCGCCCATCCTCTATTCGCGCCTCGGCGATCTGTACGTCGAGAAGGAGCGCTTCCAGGACGCGGCCGCCGTGTATCGCGCCTACGCTACGCGCGAGCCCAACAGCGAGTATTCGCCTGGACTCTCGCAGCAGGCCATCGAGGCTTATCGGAAGGGCGGATTCACCGCGCTGGTGCTCGAGGGCAAGCGCGAGTACGTCGCGCTGTACAACTATGGCACTTCGTTCTGGCAGGGCCGCAACAAGGCCGACTACCCGAACATCGCCAGGGAACTGAAGCTCAATCTCAAGGACGTCGCCACCTACTTCCACGCCAATGCGCAGAAGTCGAAGAAGGCCGACGAGTTCCTCGAGGCGGCGCGCTGGTACCGCACGTATCTCGAGTCCTTCCCCGACGATCCCGAATCCTTCGGCACCAACTACCTGTTGTCCGAGACCTTGTACTCCGCCGAGGACTACCAGGGCGCCGCCGCCGAGTTCACCAGGACCGCCTATAACTACCCGCGCAACCCGCGTTCGGCCGCCGCGGCCTACGCCGCGCTGGGTTCGTTCGCCAAGTACGAAGACAAGCTGGACCCGGCCGCGAAGGCGGAGGCGCACAAGCTGGCCATCGACGCGGGCGTGAAGTTCGGCACCAGCTTCCCCGAGCATCCGGATTCCGCGGGCGTGCTCACGCGCGCCGCCGAAGACATTTTCGCGGCCAAGGACCTGCAGCGTTCCATCGAGGTCGCCAACCTGGTGCTCGCGCACCAGCCGCCGGCCGACCAGCCCAAGCGGCGCATTGCGCACACCATCGTCGGCCAGTCCCACTTCGACCTGCTGAACTTCGCCGAGGCCGAGAAGGGTTTCATCGCGGCGCGCGCGCTGACGCCGCCCAGTGACAGTCGACGATTTCCTGCGCATCTCGCAGGTGGCCGGCGCGTCCAAGATCGCGGCGCAGGCCGAATACGATGCCGGCGCCAGCCTCATCAATCTCAAGGAATATCCGCGCGCCATCCAGGTGCTGGAGCGTTTCCGCTCCAACAACCCGAAGAGCGAGTACACCGCCGACGTCACGCGCAAGCTCGCGGTGGCCTATGGCGAGACGGGGCAGGCCGGCCAGGCGGCCGTGGAGTTCGAACGCATCGCGCTGAATCCGGCCGAGTCGCGCGACATCCAGCGCGAAGCCACGCTGTCCGCCGCCGACCTGTACGCGAAGGCCAACAACACGCCGAAAGCCGTGACCATGCTGGAGCGGTTCGTCGTCACGTATCCCACGCCGGTCGCCGATTCGATCGAGGCCCGGCAGAAGCTCGCGGACATCGCGGGCAACGCCGGCAACATCGAAGGCCAGCGCCGCTGGCAGCGTGAAATCATCGCCGCCGACCGCAATGCCGGTGCCGGCCGCACCGATCGTACGCAGTACCTCGCGGCCAAGTCGCAGCTCGCGCTGGCGGCGCCCGCGCGCGATGCGTTCCGCGACATTCCGCTGGTGCTGCCGCTCAAGGCCTCGCTGGCGAAGAAGCGCAAGGCCATGGAAAGTGCCCTGACCGCGTACAAGAGCGCCACCGAGTACCGCGTGGCCGAAGTGACCACGCTGGCGACTTACGAAATTGCGGAGATCTACCGCAAGCTGGGCCAGGACGTCATGAAGTCCGAGCGCCCGAAGAAGCTGCCGGAAGATCAGCTCGAGGAATACAACTCGTTGCTGGAAGAGCAGGCCTTTCCCTTCGAAGAGCAGGCCATCACCACGCACGAACTCAACACCAAGCGCACGCGCGACAACGTCTACGACGAGGGCGTGAAGAAGAGCTTCGCGGCACTCGCCGAACTCAAGCCCGCGCGCTATGGCAAGACGGAAATGCTCAGCGCCGGCGTGGATGCGCTGGTGCCGCCCGCGCCGCCGGTGACGGCGCCGGCTGCCGACCCGGCATCGACGTTGACCACGCCCGCGGATCCCACGGCGGCCGCCGTGCCGAACTCGCAGGTGGCAGCGGCCGCGACGCCCGCCGCGCCTGCCTGGAACATTCCGAAGGCGCCGGCGCGCGCCGGTACCGACTTCACGCGCGCGCTGGGTCTCATGCGCGGCAGCGATGCCACGCAGGCCATCCTCGAGATGCAGGTGCTGACGCAGTCGTATCCGGATCTGCCGGGGCCGTACACCAACCTCGGCATCCTGTACCGCAATTCGAACCAGCTGGCGGAAGCCGAAGCCGCGCTGCTCAAGGCCACGGAACGCGCGCCCTGGGATGCGCAGACCTGGACCGAATATGGCGCGACCCTGCGGCAGGCCGGCAAATTCGCCGAAGCGCGCAAGGCGTACGAGAAGGCCATCGAGGTGAATCCTTCCTACGCGCCCGCGCACCGCAATCTGGGCGTGCTGCTCGACCTGTTCATCGATGATCCGGTCACCGCGCAGGCGGAGCTGGAGACCTACAAGACGCTCACCGGCGAAGACAAACCCGTGTCCGGCTGGATCGCCGAACTGCGCGCGCGCAATCGCGCCGGCGCACCGCGCTCCGCCACCCCCGAACCCGCACCCAGCGAGCCCGCGCCCGAAGCGACGCCGCCGCCGGCGCAAGGAGACCGATCATGACCAAACTACTGCTTTGCGCGATGCTGCTGCTCTCGTTCGCCGCCGTCGCCCAGTCGCCGGCCGGGCCGCCGCCCGCCCAACCCGCTGATCGCGACACGCTGGAGCCCGGCGTGAACACCTCCGCGCCGTCACAGGCGCCCGCGGCCACGCCGCCGCCCAGCGCGCCCACCGCCGCCACGGCGACCCGTCCCGCTACGGCTAACAAGCCTGGCGCGAAGTCGAATGCCAAGGACCGCCTGGACCTGGAGTCCACCCAGATCACCGGCAACCGCGAACTCCCCAAGGTGCTGTACATCGTGCCCTGGCGTAGTGCGGAGCTCGGCGACCTGGTGGGCCGGCCCGTGAACAGCCTGCTGGACGAGGTGCTGGAGCCGGTCGACCGTGACGTATTTCGCCGACAAAACCGCTACTTCGAAGCGCTGCAACCTAACCAGGCAGCGCCCGCCAGTAAGCCTGAGAAGTGATTAACAGTTTTTGTAACTTATGTAATTCAATCTCTATCCCGCTCGGGCCCCCGAGCTCGTCTCTAATTCGAGGAGTGTCCCCGTGGATTGGTACAACACAGTCGTAAATTTCTTCAAGGACGGCGGATTCGTCCTGTTTCCGCTCGGCATCATTTTCGTGGTCGGCGTCGCCATCTCCGTGGAGCGCTGGCTGTTCCTGACCGTGGAAACCGCGCGCAATCGTTCGCTCTGGGACGATGTCTCGCCGCACCTGGGCGCGGGCAATTTCAAGGCCGCCATCCAGCTCGCGAATGCCTCGCAAGCCCAGATCGGCACCGTGCTCAAGTACGGCCTGGCCCGCCTGTCCACCGCGCGCCGTCGCGATGACATCCAGCAGGCGATGGAAGAGTCGCTGCTCGAGATCGTGCCGCGGCTGGAAAAGCGCACGCCCTATCTTTCCGCGCTCGCCAACATCGGCATGCTCATCGGCCTGCTGGGTACCATCCTCGCGCTGATCCACGCCTTCGGCGCGGTGGCGCAGGCGAACCCGGCCGAGAAGGCCGCGCTGCTCGCAGCCGCCATCTCCGAGGCCATGCACGCGACGGCGTCGGGCCTGTTCGTGGCCATCGTGCTGCTGCTGGCGCACATGTTCCTCGAGTCGAAGACGACCTCGCTGATCGACAGCCTGGAAATCGCGGTGGTGAAATTCCTGAACTCCATCACCGAGCGTTACTCGGAACCCGCGGCCCCGTCGCCGCAGGCTCCCATGCCACGCGCTCCGGCTCCCCGTCCTGCCTGATAGCTAGTCCGCCGAACGCCTAGCCACGCAGAGGAACGCCAGATGTCTTCATCCAAACTTGCCGCCCGCTCGATTCGCAACCATGCGAAGTACAAGGGGCGCAACGACCTCAACATCGTGCCGATGATCGACATGATGGTGATCCTGGTGTTCTTCCTGCTGTTCACGGCGGTTTTCTCCAACACGCAGATTCTCGAGCTCAATCTTCCGGCGCCCAACTCCTCGGTGCCGGAACTTCCAAAGGGGCTGCAGCTCGAGGTGATCGTGCGTTCGGACAAGATCGAGGTGGCGGACCGCAATTCCGGCGTGCTCAAGACGCTGCCGAAGGTGAATGGCGCGTACGACTACGCGGGGCTTTCGCTGTTCCTGCGCGACGTGAAGGCGCGTTATCCGACCGTCCTCTCGGGCAGCGTGCTGCTCGAGCAGGACATCCCGTACGACGTGCTGGTGCAGACCATGGACAACACGCGCGTATGGCTGAACACCGAAGGTGTGCTGCTGCAGAAGGTGGAGCTGTTCCCCGATATCTCCGTCGGTGACGCGCCGCTGGTGGGCGCCGCCGCGGCCGGAGGTGCGAAGTGACACCGTATCGCATCAAGAAGCATCGCCAGCGCGCGCACGGCGGAAGCCACATGGCGCTGGTGCCGTTCATCGACATGCTGACCATGCTGGTGGTGTTCCTGCTGTTGCACAGCTCGGATGTCGAGATCCTGCCCAACACCAAGAACATCACCATCCCCGAGTCCATCGCGGAGCTCAAGCCACGCGAGACCGTGGTGGTGATGGTGACCACCGACGAAGTGATGGTGAATGGCCGTCCGGTGGCCAAGGTTTCCGAAGTGATCGCCAATCGCGACCAGGTGGTCATCGAGCCGCTGCGCGCCGCGCTCAAGGAGCAGGTGGATTCCAGCCTGCGCACGGCCTCGCAGGAAGACCTCGCCGAACGCGAGATCACCATCATGGGCGACAAGAACACGCCGTTCGCCGTGCTCAAGAAAGTCATGGCCACGGCGACCGCCGCGGACTATGGCAAGGTTTCGCTGGCCGTGCTGCAGCGTGAAGTCGTGTCGGGTGGTGCATGAGCTCGCTGGGTATCGCACCATTTTTCCGCAAGTTCGACCTGCCCTGGGGGCTGGGCGAGGAGAACGAACGCAAGTTCGTGGTCCTGCTGCGGTGGTGTCTCGCCATCGCGACCCTGCTGGCCATCATCCTGTGGTTGCTGCCCCAGCCCGAACGCAACATCGTGAAGCCGGAAGATCTTTCCGAGCGCGTGGTGCAGCTCATCGTCGAAAAGCCGAAGCCGCCGCCGCCGCCTCCGCCGCCGGAGCCCGAAGAACAGCCGACGCCTGAAAAACCCAAGCCCGTGGAACAGCCCAAGCCCACGGAAAAACCGAAGCCCAACCTGCGCAAGCAGATGGCGGTGTTCGACGAGCTCGCCGACCTGCGCGAGCTGACTCCGGACATCAAGGACCCGCAGATGAAGACGCCGGTCGAGGATGCGCGATCCGAGCGCAACCTCATCACCTCGGCGGCCGGCCGCACTTCAGGTGGCATCAATACGGCCAACCAGGCACGCGGCTTCGGCGGCGGCGCGGGCGCCATCGGCACGCATTCGACCACGCAGGTACAGCATGGCTCGGGCCTCGACCCGAACGCCGGCGGCCGCGTGCAGCGCACCGGCAACAGCGGCAAGGCGTCGCGCGCCCGCGAGGAAGTCGAGATCGTGTTCGACCGCAACAAGGGTGCGCTGTATGCGCTCTACGGCCGCGCGTTGCGCGACCAGCCGGAGCTGCAGGGCAAACTGGTGCTGGAATTCACCATCGCGCCGTCGGGCGAGATCACGATGTGTCGCGTGGTGTCCAGCGAGCTCAAGGATCCCGAACTCGAGAAGAAGATCGTGGCCCGCGTGCGCCTCATCAAGTTCAAGCCGGGCGACGTGGAACCGCTGACCGTCAGCAAACCCATCGACTTCTTCCCGGCGGCCTAGGTCGCACGATGAACCTGCAATCCGAAATCGCCTATTACAGCGAGATCCGGATTGCGGACAAGGCGCGGCTCATGGCGAGCTTCCTCGCCGAGCTCACTGGTGAGGCGCGCGCCACCTATGGCGCGGCACAGGAATCCGTTCACGACGGCGCGCACCTGCGGTTCGTCAACGAAATGTGCAATCGCGTCTGCAAGCTCATCGAGCAGTACCTCGGCGACGACAAGACTCGTCCGTCCGATGACGTGGTGCTGCGCATGCTGCTGAGCCCGCGCGCCGACAAGGTGGCGGAGCGCATGATCCACAACGCCTACCGCCGCGCGCTGCAGAATTTCGAACGCTACGACACCACCGTTTTCATGAACTCCTGATTCCGCTGCCTGACGGGAGTCAGGGGCACGCCCGTGGGGCAACGCGCGCACCTGGAAAATAGTCTCGGCCATTGAACCGGCTTCAGGACTTGCGCGACTACAGTACCGGATGAATGACTTCATCCGTTCATGAAAGAGCCAGACAAAGTACTCGACGAATACCTCGTGACCCGGGCCCAGGCCGGTTCCCGGGAGGCGTTTGAGCGTCTCGCGCGGCGCTGGACTCCTGGATTGCTCCGGTTCGCCATGCGGAACATCGGGCAGCAGGAGACGGCGCGCGACATCGTGCAGGAAACCTGGGTGGCGGCCATCCGTTCGCTCGGAAGATTGAATGACGCCGCGCGATTCCGCTCGTGGATTTACGGTATCGCGCGCCGCAAATGCATCGACGTCATCCGCTCGAGTCAGGCTCGCAGAAAACTGGCGGGCCGATTGCAGGGCGAATCGCAGGCGGAAAACGCCGTACCGGCCGCCGCACCTGGCGTGGTCGACGAATCGGGGCTTGGCAAAGCGCTCGATCGACTCGGACATGAGCAACGTGAAGTCGTTGCTCTGTATTACGGAGAAGGCCTCAGCATCGACGAAATTTCCGCCGTCATTTCGGTGCCCGCCGGCACCGTGAAATCCCGGCTGTTCCATGCCCGGGAATTCCTCAAGAAACAGCTAGGAGACTGACATGACCACCATAGATGAACGAATTCGCAAGAGTTTTTCGCAGGAAGATCAGGCATTCCTCGCAGAGCTGGACGCCGGTGACTCGCTGTATCGAGAAGTCGCGGCGACTTTCACGGGCAGGATGCGCTGGTTGAATGCGCTGGCCTGGGTGTTCGGACTGGTACTGATGGTGGCCGCGGTGATATGCGCATGGCAGTTCATGAATGAGGACGATCTGCGCACCATGAATCTGTGGGGCGCCGGCGCCGCACTGGCTTTTCTGGGCCTGGCGATGATCAAGCTGTGGTTCTTCATGGATATGAAGTCCAACGCCGTGTTGCGTGAAATCAAGCGTGTCGAATTCCAGATCGCAAGTCTGAGCGCCCTGGTGCGAGGGGCGTCATCCGCAGCGCCCGTCGACACATCGACCACCGGCGAGGCAAATGCAAGGTGAATCTTCGAGCCGGCTCGCGATGGCGCGGAGAAGGCGCAATGAAGGACGCACGGTGCATCCTCACGGCGGATGAGGGTACCCTGTAGCTCCTTTTTCGCCCGGCTGCACAAGAGCGCATGGTACTGAC
>JAQSWD010000148.1 GCA_029266835.1 Steroidobacteraceae bacterium | reverse complement strand
GTGCAGGGCCGTCTCACCGAGTCGGCCGTCGAGGAATCATTGAAAACGGCCGCCCTGCCCGTGTCGGGCGATGCGTTGCCGCGCGCTGGCGAAACGGTCAGCGTGAACGGCGCGAACCACCAGTGGCATGCGCTGGATACGCTGCACTACAACCTGAACCTGTACCACTTCGCCTGGTCGCTCTCGAAGCCCACGTCCAACGTGGTGTTCTGGGTAGTGACCACCGTGGACTCGCCGCGCGAGATGCAGAACGTGCGCCTGGCGATCGGCTCCAACGCCGCCTCGCGCTGGTGGTTGAACGGTGAACCGGTGATCGCGCTCAACGATGACCGCCAATCGGTGATCGACGACGGCGTATCGAAGCGCATCACCTTGCGCAAGGGCCGCAACGTGATTCGCGCCGCCATCGTCAACGGCGGCGGCGCCACCGATTTCTGCGCGCGTTTTCTCGACGAGCAGGACCAACCCATCAAGGGGCTGGTGGCCGCCACGTCATGATGCGTATGCGCGCTCGCGGTACTCGAAGAAATCGAAGTCCGCGGGATGCGCGGTGCCCGACATGTCCTGACACGCCATGCCCACGAACGCACCGGTGAAGTTGGGCGCGCCCGGAGTCGTCGCTTCGTCGGAGAGGATGCTCGCGTCGAACAGTTCGGGCAGCACCTTCCAGTCACCGCCGTTGACGCGGTACGCGAAACGCAGGCGTTCGTAGTCCACCTCGGCGCGCAATTCGATGGGACCCGCTGCAATGGGCACGGGCACCGTGAACGCATCGGCCTGCGGGGAATCCGGCGTGCAGGACATCACGCGCAGATGCCGGCCGTGCTCGTCATCGTGCGTGACGTGCAGGTAGTGGAACTTGGACGAGTTGTAGTAGCAGATGAGCCCCGCGGACTGCTGGAAATGGGCGGGCTCGAAGTCCATGGAAGTCACGGCGGTGAAACACTGCGCCTGCTGGCGGCGCGCCACCAGCGACTGGCGGAACAGGCTGCCCAGCGTCTCGCGGCCGAACAGACGTAGATAGCCGCGTCGCGCCGTCAGGCTGAACAACTCATCCGGGTAAGGCGAGCGCAGCCACTGGAAGTCGATGGGTAGTTGGTCGCCGTCGAAGTCCTCGCGCACCGGCGTCGGCCGCACGGGCGCTTCCGGCAACCCGGGCGCGGGTGTTTCGAGCGTGGGCAGTCCGCTGCCATCCAGCGTGCGCAACCAGTCGTCGCCGCCCCACTTCATCTTTTGTATCGCCGTCTCGCGGCCCAGCACGCAGCGTCCACGATTGGGCAAGGGACGGCCGCAGAGATACACGGCGTAGGTTTCTCCCGCCTGTGTGTCGACCAGGTCGCCGTGCCCGGCGCGATGCAGTTGCGCATGCGGGCGGTCGCGCGCGGTGATGATGTATTTGTCCGGGTGCAGCTCGTAAGGACCGGTCAGCGAGCGCGAGCGCGCCATGGTCATGGCATGGCCCCAGCCCGTGCCGCCTTCGGCCGTGATGAGGTAGTACCAGCCGTTGCGCTTGTAGAGATGCGGCGCCTCGGTGAAGCCGATCGAAGTGCCCTTGAAGATGTTGTGCGCCGGCCCGACGAGCTTGCGCAGCTCGGGTGAATATTCCTGCAGCACGATGCCGGCGAAACGGCCGCGCCCCGGGCGATGATCCCAGAGCTGGTTCACCAGGTATTTGCGGCCATCGTCATCGTGAAACAACGAAGGATCGAAACCGCTGCTGTTGAGATACAGCGCGTCCGACCATTCGCCGTCGATGGTCGGGCTCGTGACCAGGTAGTTGTGGAAATCGCGCAGCGACGCGCCCGAGGCGCCGCCCACCGTCGTGCGGCCGTAGCGCTTCACGTCGGTGTAAATGAGCCAGAACAGCCCGTCGCTGTAGCTCAGGCACGGCGCCCAGACGCCGCAGGAGTCCGGATCACCCAGCATGTCGAGCTGGTTCGCGCGCCGCAGCGGGCGCGTGAGCAGGCGCCAGTTCACGAGATCGCGCGAATGATGGATCTGCACACCCGGGAACCACTCGAATGTCGACGTGGCGATGTAGTAGTCGTCGCCCACGCGCAGGATGGAGGGGTCCGGGTTGAACCCCTTGAGAATGGGATTGCGGATCACGGCGTGCGACCCGTCGCCGCAGGCGCCGCCGGCGCATCGGCCCGCTCGCGCACCATGACCCAGAGCCAGATGGCCGCGAAGATGTCGAACACCGCGAGCGCCACGAAGAAGGGGTCATAGCCCACGACCTTCACCAGCCCACCCACCACCAGCGTGAACAGCAGCACGCCGAGATTGCCGCAGAAACCCGCGATGCCGGCGACTGTCGCCACCTCGTTCTTGCGGAACAGGTCAGACGACATGGTGATGACCGTGATCGACAAGGTCTGGTGCGCGAAACCGCCCAGGCACAACAGCAGGATGGCGGAGATGGGATCGTCCACCTTGGCGACGAACAACATGCTGGTCATGAGCAGCGCGCCCACCGTGAACGCGATCTTGCGCGCGGTGATGAGCGTGATGCCTTTCCTCTGCAACCAGTAGGCGATGGTCGGACCGGTCATCGCGCCGATGTCGGCGGTGAGGAATGGCAGCCAGGCGAACAGCGCGAGTTGTTTGATATCGAAGCCGCGCTCGGTGGCCAGGTACAGCGGCATCCAGAAATTCAGCGTGCCCCAGGTCGGATCCGCGAGCAGGCGCGGGATGGCGATGCCCCAGGTGTTACGCTGCTTCAGCAGGGTCAGGAATCGCGGCTTGTCGCCGCTGGACGCGAGGTGCGCCTCCTGGTTGGACTCGATGTAGTCCCGCTCCTCCGCGGTGATCTTCGGATGTTGTTTGGGCGAGTAGAAGAACTTGAACCACATCGCCACCCAGATCAGCGCAGCGATGCCGGCGATGATGAAGGCGAGCCTCCAGCTATGGAACAGCACGGCCCAGGCCACCAGCGGCGCGGCGAGCATGGGGCCGAACGAGGCGCCGATGTTGTACACGCCGGCGGCGAATCCGCGTTCTTTCGCCGGAAACCACTCGGCGACGGCTTTCATGCCGCCGGGCTGCGCCGTGCCTTCGGCAAAGCCCATCAGGCCGCGCAGCACCGCCAGCATCTGCCAGTTGAGGGCCGCGCCGTGCAGCGCGGTCAGCAATGCCCATGCCCCGGCGAACAGGCCAAAGCCCATTTTCAGCCCGATGACGTCCATGATGTAGCCGGCCACCGGCTGCAGCAGCAGGCCCGCCTGGAAGAAGGCCGTGACCCAGGAATATTCCTTCTCGGTGATGCCGACGTCCGAGGTGAAATCCCCCTGGGTCATCACCACGCCGAGAATGGCGCGGGTGAGATAGTTCAGCACGGTGCCGATGGTGATCAGACCGATCATCCACCAGCGCAAGGCATATAACTTACGAAGCATCGGCGTCCCCTTCTGAATCGGTCGGGACCTTAGCACGCGACCCCCGGGTGCGAGATAGCCTTTTAGGGATGCATCGATTCCGCGGCGGACATTGTGTCGGGCCCACCCCGCGCACTAGAAAGCCCTTTCACATATCAAGAGAGCGCGACCATGAAATTCCATCCCTTCCCGTTGATCGCCTTGCTGCTCGGAACATTCCTGGCTCCGGCCCGCGCCGACGCGGCCACCGACAAACAAACTTTCGTACTCGTCCATGGAGCCACCGCCGGCGGTTGGGAATGGAAGAGCACGGGCAAGTTCCTCTCCGACGACGGCCACACCGTCTACCGCGCCACGCTGACCGGCCTCGGCGAGCGCATGCATCTCAACAGCACCGACGTCGACCTGCAGATGCACATCAACGACGTGGTCAACCTCATCCTGTTCGAGGACCTGCACGACGTGGTGCTCACCGGGCACAGCTACGGCGGCATGGTGGTCACGGGCGTCATGGATCGCATCCCCGAGCGCCTCAAGCACGTGGTGTTCCTCGATGCCGCCGTGCCCGAAGACGGCCAGTCCATCTGGGACCTGTTCGGCGGCACGGGCCCGCAGGATCCCGAGCGCTTCAAGGACGGCTTCATGCAGGTGCCGTGGGTGAAGGCCGACGCGAAGCCACCACACAGCGTCAAGCACTCCATCAAGTGCTTCAACCAGCCGGTGTCCTACAAGAATCCGGCCGCGAAGGCGCTGCCGGTGACTTACGTCGCGTTCGTGCCCAAGGACAAGTCGGTGGAAGAACGCGCCAAGACCGACAAGAGCTGGCAGCGCGCCGAATCGCGCGGCTGGACCATCCGCACTTTCCCGGGCGGACACGTGGCGCAGCAGGAAGATCCGCACGGCGTCGCCACGCTCATCGAGCAGTCGGTGAGCGACAAGAACAAGCCCGCGGCCAAAGCCGGCGACTGATCGCCTTCGATGCTGCTGTGCGTCTTCGCCGACTCAGCGGCGAGGACGCACAGCCCTCCCCCTTCGGCAATGACATGGTTCGATGTCCATTCGGACATTGATAGCTAGGCCGTGGCCACGCAGACTGGTTTGGCTCGATCAACGATGTCGCTGCCCATGTCGCATGTGACACACACACCAATGAGGGGACTTATATGGAAATTCGCGCACGCGGTCTCGCGGCGGTAATGGTCTCGCTGGCCTGCCTGATGACGATGAACTTCGCGTCGGCCGGCAATAACAAGGGGCCGGGCAAACAGCCGGGGCACAGCCACGGTCATGGACACGGTCACGGCCACGGCCATGGCCACGGAAACAAACTCGAAGGAGAGGTGATTCCGGTCGAGATCTACGATCCGCTGGGACTGGTTTCCCGCAACGGTCAACTCATCTCGATTGCCAAGGGCTTCAGCTTCACCGAAGGCCCCGCGGCCGACAAACACGGCAATGTGTTCTTCACCGACCAGCCCAACGATCGCATCTACCGCTGGGACGCCAGGACCAACGACGTGACGCTGTGGCTGGAAGGCACGGGCCGCTCCAACGGCATGATCTTCGACTGCGATGACAACCTCATCGCCGCCGCCGACATGTATGGCGAGCTGTGGAAGATCCGCCCCAATGGCAGCCACAAGGTGCTCATCGACAACTACCAGGGCAAGCTGCTGAACGGCCCGAACGACGTATGGATCAACCCCACCAACGCGGGCATCTATCTGACGGACCCTATCTTCCCGCGTGATTACTGGGAAGTGGGCGATCCGCGCCAGCAGGACTGGGAGCCGACGCGCTCCGAGCAATCCCCGCAGGGCAAGGGCGGCCACGTCTACTATCTACCCGATGGCGCGCGCAAGCTGGTGCGCGTGACTTCCGACGCGCTGGGCTGGGAGTCGGACGCCTGGCCCAATGGCGTCGTCGGCACGCCGGACGGCAAGAAGCTGTACGTCAACAAGTGGTACTACGACAACAAGGGCGGCACCTGGGTGTTCGACATCAAGCGAGATGGCTCGCTCGCCAACATGCGCAAGTTCACCGACTGGGGCGGCGATGGCATGTCGATGGACGAGCGCGGCAATGTCTACATCAGCAATGGTGTCGGCGTCATGGCGTTCGACCCGCGCGGCAACCACATCCTGACCATTCCGACCAGCACCAATCCCACCGGCGGCGGCGCGACCAACAACACCTTCGCCGGAAGCGACGGCAAGACGCTGTTCATCACCGGTCCCTCGAAGGAGATCACCGCGATCCGGATGAATGTGCGGGGCGCGAGCAGTTCCTGCGACAATTGCCGATCGAAGCACTGAGCCTGTGACGGGCGGCCACCGGTGGTGGCCGCCTGTTTCTCACCGCGCCGGCGTCACCGGCTTCTCCATGCGGTAGTCGTCCATCACGTAACCGCCACCAATGTCCATGACGATGGCTTCCGCGATGCTGAAGCCCAGGCGCTCGTAGGCGCGGACGGATGGGTTGCCCTTGTTCACCGTGAGCCACAGCCGCGTCGCCGCGCGTTCGCGCGCCAGGCGCTCGATGAGCTCGAGACACTGCCGCCCCGCGCCGGATTTGCGATGCGCCGCGAGCAGGTACAACTTGCTGATGAACAGTCGCGCCTCGGCCGCGTCATGCCGGATCGCCGCGTAACCGATGGCCTTGTCGGATTGCCGGATCTGGCCGGATTGCCAGATCTGAAAGTACTCGTAACCTGAATCGATCTGCGCCTGCATGGCCTCGGCGGTCTGGAATTTCGCCACCATGTAGTCCACCTGCGCCCGACCGATCAGCGGCACGTAGTACTCGTCCCAGACCTCGCGCGCCATGCGCGCGACCTGCGCCACTTGCGCCGCGTTGGTGACGGGAAGCAACTGGATGGGCTCGTTCATCCGCGAATTCTAGTCGAACGGCTTGACCGCCGGCCGGGCAGGCGCGATACAGGCGCTACAACAACAACGAGGTTCTCATGAAGCGCCGCGATTTCCTGCACTCCTCTCTGTTGACCGCGGGGCTGGCCGCGGCCGGCACGGCCGCCGGCATCCGAACCGCCTATGGCGTGGTCGCCACGGACAAGACGGTCGCCGACGTGGCGGCGGTGAATGGAGATGGCAGCGCCATCACCTTGCGCGGCACCGACATCCGCGAACTCGCCCGGC
>JAQSWD010000147.1 GCA_029266835.1 Steroidobacteraceae bacterium | reverse complement strand
TAGCCCGTGAAGGCGAATTCGACAGTGACGCTGATTCTTCCCAACGCGCAGGGTGTCGCGAGCACGCGGGCCCAGCTGGCGGGAATGATGGTGCGGCGTCGTCGCGGTGGCAGCGTGAGTTTCGCGCCCATCGACGCACGACTGGCCCGCGCGCAGCTCTCCGCTCTGGTCGTGAATTCCGCCGCCAGGATTTCGAGGTAAGTCTTACCTCCACAGGACTGCGAACAACTCTTCCCCGGTGTTCGCTTCTTCACGCCGCGCAGGACTTCCCCCCTGCGCGGCGTTTTTCTTTTCCCGATCCGGCCGAGTTGACCTAGATTACCCACCTCATTTCGAGGTGCCGCATGCCGAAAATTTTCCGCGCTGCCTGCCTGCTTCTGCTCTGTGGAGCGGTTACCGCCGCCACCAAACCGCCAGCCGCGCCGCGCGTGCCGGGCGCCGACCAGGTCAAGTCCACCACGCTGGCCAATGGCATGAAGGTCATTGTCTGGACCGATCGCGACATCCCCAACATCGCGCTGTACAACTGGGTTCGCGTGGGCAGCCGCAACGAAGTGCCGGGCATCACCGGCCTCGCGCATTTCTTCGAGCACATGATGTTCAACGGCACCAGCACTCGTGCCCCGGGCGAGTTCGACCGGACCATGGAGGCGCAGGGCGGCTCGAACAATGCGTTCACCAGCGATGACGTCACGGTGTACCAGGACTGGATCCCGCGATCGGCATTGGACCTGGTCTTCGACCTCGAAGGTGACCGGCTCGCGAATTTGTCGTTCGACCCCCAGGTCATCGAGAGCGAGCGCGGCGTGGTGTACTCGGAGCGCCGGTTGCGCACCGAGGATTCCAACGAAGGTTTCCTGTACGAACAGCTGCAGGCCACCGCGTTCGTGGCGCACCCCTACCAGAACCCGACCATCGGCTGGCCGGCCGACATCCAGGGCTGGAAGCTCGAGGACCTGCAGAAGTTCTACAAGACCCACTACGCGCCTAACAACTGCACGCTGATCCTGGTCGGCGACATCGGCGCCGAGGAAGGCTTCGCGCTGGCGAAGAAATACCTCGAGCCCATTCCGAGGCAGGAACCGCCGCCGCCGGTGCGCACCACCGAGCCCGAGCAGATGGGCGAAAAGCGTGTGTACGTCGAGCGACCGGCGTCGACGCCGCTTCTCATGTATGCCTATAAGTCACCTGCGGCCAATGATCCGCTGGGCCCGGCCATCAACCTGCTGATGACGGTGATGACCGAGGGAAATTCCTCGCGCCTGCATCGGCTGCTGGTGGAGGACAAGAAGATAGCCATCCAGGTCAGCGGGGGGTTCCAGGAAGGTTTCGATCCCATGCTCAGCTACCTGAGCCTGACGCTGCCCGAGGGCGCGAACCCGGCCGACGTCGAGAAGGTGCTGGACACGGCGCTCGACGAAGTCGTATCCAAGGGCGTCACCGACGCGGAACTCGCGCGCGCCAAGAACCAGTTCGCCGCCACCTTCTGGAAGCAGCTGGCCACCATCAACGGCAAAGCCAATCTTTTGGGGCAGTTCGACGTGTTCGAAGGTGACTACCGCAAGCTGTTCGACGCGCCCGCGCAGTACGAAAAAGTCACGCGCGAGGACGTCCTGAAAGCCGCGGCGCTGGTGTTCCAGAAGAAGCGGCGCACGGTGGGCGTGCTGACGAGTCCTGTCGCCAGCGCTGCGTCCGACGATATTGCGTCCGACGATACTGCGTCCGACAAAGGGGGGGCAACCCCATGAAGCGCTTCACCTCTTTTGTCGCGGCGCTGTTGTTAGGCGTCGTGATCGCGCACTCCGCGGCGGCCGCCGATGCGCAGTCTTCGGAGAAATCGACATCGGCCGGCGTGAAGGTGCCCGCCCACCAGCGGTTCGTGCTGCCCAACGGCCTCGCCATCGTGCTCGTGCCGAAGAAAGACGTGCCGATGATCGCGTTCAGCGGCTTCGTGCGCGGCGGCTCGCTTGCCGACCCGGCGGACAAGCCCGGCGTGGCCTCGCTGGTCGCGGGTCTTCTGGATCGCGGCGCCGGCAAACGCAGCGCCTTCGAATTCGCCGACGCGCTCGAAGGTGTGGGTGGCACATTCGCGGCCACGGCCGGCGCCGAGTCCATCGGGGTGAACGGCCAGTTCCTCGCGCGCGACCGCGCGCTCATGATCGAGTTGCTGGCCGACGCACTGCTGCGGCCGAAGCTGGATGCGCAGGAATTCGAGTCATATCGCGCACGCGAGATCGAGTTCATCAAGTCCGCGAAGGATTCGGACCCTTCGCAGATCGTCGGCACCTATGGCCGGGCGGCATTGTTTGGCACGCACCCCTATGGCCGCCCGCAGGGCGGCAGCGAGCGTTCGCTCGCCGCCATTTCGCTCGCAGACGTGAAGGCATATCACGGCCAGAACTTCGGGCCCAACAACGCCACGCTGGTGTTCGCCGGCGACCTCGATGCCAGGTGGATGCGCCAGGCGCTGACCGCCGCGTTTGGCAACTGGGCCAAGGTCTCGCTGCCGCCCCGCCAGCTCGCGGCCGCGCCCCGCGTCACCGGCCGCCGTGTATGGCTCATCGACTCTCCGGGGGCGGTGCAGACCTATTTCTGGCTGGGCAATGTCGGCGTGGATCGCCGCTACAGCGGCCGCCCGGCGCTGGATCTCGTGAACACGTTGTACGGCGGGCGGTTCACTTCCATCCTCAACACCGAGCTGCGCATCAAATCCGGTCTCTCGTATGGCGCAAGCTCGCGCTTCACGCGTGGCAGCACGCCCGGCGAGTTCGCCATCCGCTCGTTCACGCAGACCGACAACACGGTGAAGGCGCTGGATCTGGCGCTGGAGACCCTGGGGCAACTCAAGCACGGTAGTTTGGCGCCGGAGATGCTGGAGTCCTCGCGCTCCTACGTGCTCGGCCAGTTTCCGCTGCAGCTCGAGACCGCGGCACACTGGGCTGCCACGCTTTCCGATCTCGAGTTCTTCGGCCTGGGCAAGGACTACATCGAAGATTACGGGCCCGCGCTGCTCAAGGTGGACCTTGCCGAAACTGCGGCCGTGACCGCGGACGCATTCCCGCGCGCGGATGATCTCGTCATGGTGCTGATCGGGGATGCGGCGAAGATCCGCGAAGGCGTGGCCAAGTACGGCCAGGTCACCGAGTTCAAGCTGTCGGACACCGATTTCGCGCCCGCGACGAAGTAACGATGTCGCACGAGTCCTCGGCGAAAGCCATCCTCTATGCTTTCGTCGCGAACCTGGGTATCGCGCTGGCAAAGCTTGCGGCGTCGCTCTACACGGGCTCGGGCAGCATGCTGGCCGAGGCCATCCACTCGTTCGCCGACAGTGGCAACCAGGTGCTGCTGTTCCTGGGGCTCAAACAGTCGCAGCGCCCGCCGAGCGCCGCGTACCCGCTGGGTCAGGGGAAGATCACCTATTTCTGGAGTTTCGTCGTCGCACTGCTGCTGTTTTCCGTGGGCGGCCTGTTCTCCATCTACGAGGGATGGCACAAGCTCGCCGCGCACGAAGAACTCAAACAGGCCTGGGTGGCGCTGGTGGTTCTGGGGGTGTCGATACTGCTGGAGCTGGGCAGCCTTCTAGGTTGCCTCCGGGAGATCCGCAAGCTGCGCAAGGGCAGGTCATTGCGGCAATGGCTGAAGCAGACGCGTAATGCGGAGCTGGTCGTGGTGCTGGGCGAGGACATCGCGGCACTCGCGGGCCTGGTGATCGCGTTCGCATTCGTCGGGCTCGCCGCGTTGACCGGCAATGCCATTTACGACGCCATCGGCTCCATCGCCATCGGCGTCATCCTGATATTCGTGTCCATCTTCATCGCCGTGCGTATCAAAGGGCTGATCGTCGGCCGCTCGGCGGAAGAAGATCTTCAGGCCGCCATCCATGAAGAGATCGAAGCCAGCGAAGGCATCGATGACCTGCTCAACGCCATCACGTTGCAGCTGGGTCCGCAGGTGATGCTGGCGATCAAGGTGCGCATGATGCCCGGCACCACCCTCGCGCAGGCCGTGGCCCAGTTGAACGCGCTGGAGCGCAACCTCAAGGCGAAATTCCCCGAGGTCGCCTGGTGCTTCGTCGAACCCGACGTCACCGATTGATGGATTGTTAGGGCCACCTGCCATTTGCTGGCAGAAGGGGTCAGGCCTCAGCCGAAGTAGTTCGGATGCGCCTCCAGCCAGGCGCGTTCCTCCGGTGTGTTCTCGCGCTGCAGGAACCCGTTGCGATGCGGGAATCTCCCGAACCGGACAATGACGTCGCGATGCTTGCGCGCGTACTGCGCCGTGTACGCGCACCAGTCGCGCAGATCCGCGGGCGCCTCGGCCACCAGCCGGTCGAAGGCCTCCACGGCCGCATCCTGGGCCTCCATCGACTCCGCGTGTTCCAGCGGTAGATAGAAGAACACGCGTTCGATGGGGTCCAGCGCCGCGTCGGCCGCGAGTTGCATGCCCTCGGCGGCCAGCGACAAGGCGTCGCGGTCGAAGGCAAACGCCGCGGCCGTGCCGCGGTAGCAATTCCGCGGCACCTGGTCGAACAGCAGTATCAGAGCCAACCGCCGTCGCGGACTCGAAGCCCAACCCGCGAATTCGCCGCGCGAGGCGCGCTCCAGCAGCGGCTCGAGCCGTGTGCGGATCTCGGCATCACGCGCCGCCTGCGCGGCCGCGCCATCGCCGCCGAACCAGAACCGGGTGCGCTCGTCCAGCCGTTCCTTCGTCCAGGGTCCGGTGCCAAACCAGAAGTCCAATATGTCTTGTGGCCTTTCCATGCGATTCCTTTTCAGTGCTCCCAAGGATGCTAGACCATCGGGACGTCTGATGGCGTTGGTACACTCGAGTCGTTCACGAGGTGGAGGGACACCCATGCATGCGTTGCTCCGCGCGGGATTGATCGCGCTCGCGTTATCCGTATCGCCCCTTTCCCTGGCTCAGTCGGCAAGATCCGCCGACCTGGCCATGCCACCTTCGCTGCGCGAATGGCAGGGCTGGGTGCTGCATGGCGAGGAATTCCGCCGCTGCCCCTTCCTCGTCACCGGAGACATGGAACCCGGTGCCCCCCTCTCGCAGAACGACTACCGCTGCACCTGGCCGGAGCGCCTCACCCTGTCCGTCGACGCCCGCGGCGGAAGTTTCACCCAACGCTGGCAGGTTCACGCCGAAAGCTGGGTCAGCCTGCCAGGTGACGAAGAACACTGGCCGCGCGAAGTCCGCGTGAACGGCACGCCGGCACCGGTGGTCGCGCACGAGAACCGTCCGCGCCTGCGGCTGGCGCCGGGCAGTTACACCGTTTCGGGAAGATTCGAGTGGACGTCGCGGCCGGAAGCGTTGCCGCTGCCACTCCAAACCGCCATCGTCGACCTGGTCGTGGACGGTGCGCGTGTGCCGCAGCCCGAGCGTCCCGATGGCGGCGTGTGGTTGGGCAAGCGGCGCAGCGCCCAGCAGGCCGCGGCCATGGAAGTGCAGGTGTACCGCCTGGTGCGCGACGACATCCCGGTCTATCTAGTCACGCGCATCCGGCTCAACGTGGCTGGCGAAGCGCGCGAAGAGCAGCTGGCGCGCGTGCTGCCTGGAGGTTTCACGCCCGTGTCGCTGCAGGGCGGCTTACCCGCGCGACTCGATCGCGATGGCACACTGCGCGTCCAGGTTCGCGCCGGCAGCCACGACGTGGTGATTGCCGCGCGCGGCGCCACCGTGGGCGCCAGCTTGAGTCGCCCCGAGGCCACGGGCGGCGTCTGGCCCAAGGAAGAGATCTGGAGTTTCGCCGCCAACGATCTGCTGCGCGTGGCCACGGCGTCGGGCGCCGAAGGCATCGACCCCGCGCAGGCCAATGTGCCCGGGGAGTGGCGGCAGTACCCCGCCTTCCGCATGGATGCCGCCGCCAGGCTCACCATCGAGGAGCGCAGCCGCGGCCTTTCGAACGTCGACGACAACCGCCTGTCATTGCAACGCGACCTGTGGCTGGACTTCGATCACGCCGGCTTCACCGTCAAGGATCTGATCATCGGACAGATGCGCCGCGACTGGCGCCTCGACATGCAGGCGCCGTTTTCGCTGCAGAGCGCGCGGCAGAACGGCGACCAGCTGCTGGTCACCGAAGGCGCGGATGGCCGCGCCGGCGTGGAATTGCGGCAACCGCAATTGTCGCTGAGCACCGTGGCCCGCAAGCCGTCGGGCGCCGGCGCCATGCCGGCCACCGGCTGGAACAGCCGTTTCGACAATGTCTCCGGCACGCTCTATCTACCGCCCGGGCACCGGCTGCTCGCGGCGCTGGGGACCGATCGAGCGCCCGGCTCCTGGTGGGAGCGATGGGGCCTTTGGGATGTATTCGGCGTCCTGCTCATCGCCGGCTTCGTCTACTGGGCCGCGGGTCTGATTCCCGCCATCGTCGCGGGTGTGGCTCTGGCGCTGACGTACCAGGAGATGCCCGGCTACATCTGGCTGTGGGGCAACCTGCTCGCGGCGCTGGCCATCGCGCGCGCGGCGCCCGAAGGACGCTTCCGCCGTTTCGCCGGCGTCTACCGCACGCTGAGCTTCGTCGCACTGGGCCTGGCGTTGTTGCCATTCGTGTGGCTGCAGGTGCGTTATGCCTTGTACCCGCAGCTCTCCACCGAGCGGCAGGACTTCGGCGTGCTCGCGATGGAAGCGCCGATGCC
>JAQSWD010000146.1 GCA_029266835.1 Steroidobacteraceae bacterium | reverse complement strand
TCTTGAGTAGCACGACGAACTGATCAAACGAATCGATCTGGCCTTGCAGCTTGATTCCATTCACCAGATAGATCGACACCGGGATACGTTCCTTGCGCAATGTATTCAGAAACGGGTCCTGCAGTGACTGGCCCTTGGCCATGACGTTCTCCTTATTTTTCAAGCAAGCAAACGCCGCGAGTCTACCACGCGACTCTAGGCCGGCAACGCACCCAAAGGAGGCAGAAAAGCCTCTTTCAGGGTTTCGCGGACGCCTACAAAGCTTTGCGCATCATAGGGATCGAACGAATGGATGTTTGGCATGGATCGCAGCCAGGTCATCTGCCTCTTGGCCAGTTGACGAGTGGCGGCGATGGCGCGCGACACCGCCGTTTCGAGCGGATAGCCGCCCGCCAGGTGCGACCAGAGTTGTCGATATCCGACGGCCCGGACGGCCGGATGCGAGTCCGTCAGGTCGGGCCGCGCCCGTAATCGACGCACCTCGTCGAGCAATCCTGCAGCCATCATCTGCTCGAACCGGCGCGCCAGGGCCTCGTGCAGGCGCGATCGGTCCTCGGGAATCAGCGCGACCACCCTGAAATCCCTGGCCAGGGGCGATCGGGTGCGGGCCTGTAGCGCGGAGATGGGCTCTCCCGAGATCTCGTACACCTCGAGCGCGCGCTGGATGCGCTGCGAATCGTTTTGATGGATGCGCGCCGCCGCCTGCGCGTCGACCGCGGCCAGCCGTGCGTGCAACGCGGGCCACCCGCCGTGCGCCGCCTCCGCATCGAGGCGCGCGCGGATCGCTTCGCTGGCTTCGGGCAGCTGCGCCAGCCCGCCGATGAGCGCGCGCAGGTACAGCATCGTGCCTCCCACCAGCAGCGGCAACCTGCCTCGTGACTCGATGTCTTCTATGGCGCGGCTGCAGTCGCGGAAGAACTGCCCCGCCGAGTAGTTCTCGGTGGGTTCGACGAGATCCAGCAGATGGTGCGGCACGGCGGCGCGCGTCGCGGCGTCGGGCTTGGCGCTGCCGATGTCCAGCCCGCGGTACACCTGCGCCGAGTCCACACTAACTATCTCGATGGGGAACTCGCGCGCCAGGCGCAGCGCGATGTCGCTCTTGCCGGTACCGGTGGGGCCGGTGAGGACCGCGAGAGGCCGGCTGGCCTTCATCGTCCGCGCAGGAACATCCTGTCCAGCTCCTGCAGGCTCACCTGTGTCCAGGTCGGCCGCCCGTGATTGCACTGGTCCGCGCGCGGAGTCACCTCCATCTGCCGCAGCAACGCGTTCATCTCCGGCAGCGTGAGCCTGCGATGCGCGTGGATGGCCGACCGGCAGGCGATGGTGCCGAGCAGCCGGTCGGTGGCGCCGTCCAGGTGGTGCGTGGCGCCGTCGGTGGCCACATCCGCGATCACGTCGTGCACCAGCGCCGCGATGTCCTCGCGCGGCAGCATGGCAGGCACCGATCGCACGACCACGGTGCCAGGAGACAGCCTTTCGAGTTCGAAGCCCGCCTCGGCCCATTGCCGCTGGTGCTCCAGCAATGCATCGATCTCGTCCACCTTGAGCTCGATGGTCACGGGTGCGAGCAGTAGTTGGGTCGCGACGCGGCCCGCCTCGGCCTTGAGCTTCTCGTACAACACACGCTCGTGCGCCGCGTGCATGTCCACCAGCACCAGGCCTTGTTCGTTCTGCGCCAGTATGTACAGGCCGTGTACCTGTGCGAGCGCAGTGCCCAGCGGCTGACGTACCACTTCCGTGGCGACGAACTCCGCGGGCACGCCGGGCTCGGAAACCTGCGGCAACGGATCGCTGCTCACGCCGCGCAACGCGCTGGACATCGCCCAGACCCCGGGCACTTCGTCCCTGCCCGCGGCCAGCGGCAGCCGGTAGCTGGCGTCATTGGCCTGCACCGGCGTCACCACGCTCACGCCGGGCCGCGTGCCGCTCAGCTTGCGTTCCACGGCGCGGAACACGAAGTCATGGATCTGCCGGCTGTCACGGAACCGCACTTCCAGTTTCTGCGGATGCGCGTTGACGTCGACCAGCGTGGGATCGATATCGAGGTAGAGCACGTAGGCCGGCTGGCGGCCGCCGTACAACACGTCGCGATAGCCCAGGCGCACGGCATTCATGAGCAGGCGGTCGCGCACCGCGCGGCCATTGACGAACCAGTACTGCAGGTCGGAAGTGGCGCGCGCCGCCGCCGGCACGCCTATCCACCCGTGCACGCGCACCGGACCGGCGGAGTGGTCCACGTCGATGCTGCGTGAAACGAAATCCTGCCCGACCACGCGCGCCAGTCGATTGCCGTCGTGTTCCCCGCCGCCGGCGGGTGCGTCGAGCAACGTCCGCGCCGCGGAGCGCAGGCGGAACGCCACGTCATGGCGCGACAACGCCAGGCGTTCCAGCAGGCGGACGATATGCCCCTGCTCCGTCACCTCGCTGCGCAGGAATTTGCGGCGCGCCGGCAGGTTGAAAAACAGGTCGCGCACCTCGATGGTGGTGCCCGGGGGATGCGCCGCGGGCCGCAGTTCGCCCACATTTCCGGCGTCCACCGCCACGCTCGCCGCGCGTTCGGCATCGACGTGGCGCGAGACGATCTCGAAGCGCGATACCGATGCGATGGAAGGCAGCGCCTCGCCGCGGAATCCCAGCGTCGTGATGGCGGCGAGATCGTCGGCCGCGGAAATCTTGCTGGTGGCGTGACGCGAAAGCGCCAGCGCCAGTTCATGTTCGGGGATGCCGCAACCGTCGTCGCGCACGCGCGTGAGTCGAACTCCACCCGCTTCGATCTCGACATCCACGCACTGCGCGCCGGCGTCGAGGCTGTTCTCCACCAGTTCCTTGACGATGGAAGCCGGGCGCTCGATGACTTCGCCCGCGGCGATCTGATCGATGAGGTGGTTGTCGAGAACGCGGATCGGCATGGGCGCGGCGACGCCTTCGGGGTTGAGCGAGGCCGCGCAGTGTACCGCGTGGGGCGCGGACGTCCGTAACTCGGGCGGCTATTTGCGCAGTTCGACGCGCGCGCCGGAAGCGAGGGTTTCGCGGCGGGCCGCGGCGAGCCGCGTACCCTCGGGGGCGTTGCCCTGGAAGTACTGCTCGATGCCATCGAAGATGGCGTTGGCCAGTTTCTGGCGATGCGCCGGCTGGCTGAGCTTGCGTTCATCCTCCCGGTTGGAGATGAAGGCCGTTTCCACCAGCATGGACGGGATGTCGGGCGATTTGAGCACGATGAACCCGGCCTGCTGCACGCGCGGCTTGCGGACCTCACCCACGCGGTGCAGCGACTTCAGCACGTTCTCCGCGGCCACCATGCTCGAGGCGATGGACGCGGCCTGCGACAGGTCGAGCAGCACGCCCTGGATCACCGGGTCCTTGTCGTCGAGCTTGATTCCTCCCTTGAGGTCGGCCGCGTTCTCGCTCTCGGCCAGCCAGCGCGCGGCTTCGGAGGAGGCGCCGCGCTCGGAAAGAATATAAACGGACGAACCCGAAACATCCGGATTCGCGATGGCGTCCGCGTGGATGGACACGAACAGGTCGGCCTTGGCCTTGCGCGCTCGGCGCGTGCGCTCCGGCAGCGTGATGAAGTAGTCACCGTCGCGCGTGAGCACGGCCTTCATCCCGGGCTCCTGGTTGATGCGCGCGGCCAGCAGTTTGGCCACGGACAATACGATGTCCTTTTCGCGCGTGCCCTTGCGGCCCGACGCGCCGGGGTCGACGCCGCCATGGCCGGCGTCCACGGCGATGATGATGTCGCGCCCGGATTCACTGGGCGCATGCGCGGGGCGGATGGCGATGGGCTGCGGTGGCGCGGTCGGTGTCACCGCGACGGTGCGCGGTGACACATCGGTGCCCGTGATGTCGACGATGAGCCGATGGCCGGCGTCACCCGAAGGCCCGGCGGTCGACGTCTGCACCGCAACCTTGCCCTGCACTTCGAACACCAGTCGCAGGCCGTGATCGGGCAACTTTCCCGAACGCGTGGCGGTGACCACGCCTTCGGGCTGACCCTTCACCAGTTCCGGAAGAGATTGTTTGCTCTTGAGGGCGGCGCGTCGCACGTCGAGCACCACGCGACCGGGGTCGTCTAACAAGAACGCCTTGTGTTTGACCGGTGCCGACAAATCGAGCACCACGCGCGTACCGTTTTCGGTGGCCGCGATGCGCACGGCGCGGACTTCAGCGGCGAACGCACCCGCGCTCGCGAGCCCCGCGAGCAGCGTCATCACGACGACGAACTTCTTCGAAAAGTTTTTGGAAAGATGCGGCCCCAAAAAACCCTTCCCCATCATGGAGTTCAGCGCCAGAGCTGCCGGGAAATTTACTTAGTTGGCGCAACAAATTCAATCCTCTCGATTCGATGGGCGTCATCGGCGAAAGAAAAGACAAATCCCAGGTCGGCGGAGGGAAGGCGACCTGCACCCCTCTCGGGCCATTCCACCAGCCACAGATGGCCGGGCCGGTGATAGTCGGCGAGCCCCAGATTCTCGAGTTCATCGGGATCCTGCAGCCGATACAGATCAAGATGAATGACGTGTACGCCCGGAAGTTCGTAGGACTCCAGCAATGTGTAACTCGGGCTCTTGAGGTTTCCGCGCGCGCCCAGCGCGCGCAACACGCCGCGCGCGAACGTGGATTTGCCCGCACCGAGGTCCCCCGACAGCGTGACGACGCGGCAAGGGGCGCCCTCCTTGGGGCTCGAGCCCAGCTGCTCCGCACCCAGGGCTTCAGTCTCGTCACCACTTCGCGTGAGCCACACGCCGGTGGTGGTCATGGATTCACCCAACCTCGCAACTCGCCAATGACGTCGCTGGCGATCAACCCGCGTTGGCCGCCCTGCGCCGCCGAGTCACCCGCCAGCGCGTGGATCAGCACTCCAAGCCGGGCCGCGAGCAGGCTGTCGCGTACTTGTGAGAGCAAACCCGCGATGACGCCGGTGAGCACATCGCCCGTGCCGGCCGTGGCCATGCCAGGGTTGCCGCGATCACAGATGGAAAGTTCGATATCGCCCGGATGCTCGCGAGCAGCACCCGCCACCAGCGTGCCCGCGCCCTTGAGCACGACCACCGCGCCGTAGCGTGCGTGCAGCTCGCGAACCGCGGCCAGGCGGTCCGATTGCACGGCCTTGATGTCGCTGCCCAGCAGTCGCGATGCTTCGCCCGGATGCGGCGTGAGTATCCAGTTGGCCGGCAGTTTCGCGGGCGATGAGGCCAGCAGGTTCAGCGCGTCGGCGTCGACCACCACGGGGACACCCTCGAATCGCCGGATCCGAGACCACAACTTCTGCGCCCACTCCCCGCGCCCGAGTCCCGGCCCGATCGCGACGACCGACGCGCCGCGCAAGGCTTCATCGAGACCGCCGGCGGAATCCGCGGGTAGATAGATGAGCTCTGGGCGCGTCGCGGTCACCGCCACCAGGTTCTCGGCTGCCCCCGCCACGGTGACCAGCCCCGCCCCCACGCGCAGCGCGGCTTCGCCGGCCAGCCGGAGTGCGCCGGGCATGCCATGCCCGCCACCGACGATGAGCACGCGGCCATGGCTGCCCTTGTGCGCGTCGCGCGCGCGCCGCGGCAGGTTGGGCGCCAGCTCCCGCTCGGAGATCCGGCGGAGCAACGGCGTGAACCCGGGCTGCGCCGGCGGAACCACGCCGAGGTCCTCGAGCATCACCACGCCAGCGTGCTCCGGGCCCGACCCGAGAAACAGGCCCGACTTGAGGCCCACGAAGCAGACTGTGATTTCGGCTCGCACCGCGTCCTCGTGCACTTCGCCGGAATCGGCATTGAGGCCCGAGGGGACATCCAGCGCCAGCACCGGGCGATGCGCGGCATTGATGGCGCGGATCACCGCCAGCGTGTCGGGACGCAGCGGCCCGACGAAACCGATGCCTAACAAGCCGTCGACGATGAGGTCGCAGTCCGCGAGAGGTTCCGCGGCGAACGGCCGCGCAACCCCGCCGGCCGCCAGCCATTCGGAATGCGCGCGCGCCGCATCGCCGCGCAATTTTTCCGGCGGCGCGGCGGCCAGCACCTGCGCATCCAGCCCCGCTGACCTGGCGAGACGCGCCAGCACGTAGCCATCGCCGCCGTTGTTCCCGGCACCACAGACCACGGTCACGCGGCGCACCTGCGGCCAGCGCCCACACAGGATCTTCAGCGCCGCTTCAGCGGCGCGCGTCATCAGCGTGTACGACGGCACCTGGCGGTTCTCGATCTCGAAGGCGTCCAGTGCGCGCACCTGCGCGGCGGAGTAGATGGCGGTCGGCCGGTTCATGCGGGCAATTATACTGGTCGCGACTCATGAACCCGCCCGACTTCAACTCGCTCAAGCAGGAACTCGCAGGCCTGGCGCGCGCGCGTGGCTTCGAGGCGCTGGGCGTGGCCGGCGTGGACCTCGCGATCGACGCCAGCCGCCTGGAGCGCTGGCTGGACGTGGGCCTGCATGGCGAGATGGGTTACATGTCGAAGCACGGGTCCAAGCGCACCCGGCCCGGCGAACTGGTGCCCGGCACGCTACGGGTGCTGTCAGCGCGCATGAACTACTGGCCACCGCTACGCCCTGGGCCGCGACTATCACAAGCTGATGCGCCACTCGCTGCAGGCCTTGTCCGAGGACATCGTCGCGCGCGTCGGGCCCATGGGTTACCGCGTATTCGTGGACTCGGGCCCTGTGCTCGAGAAGGCGCTGGCGCGCAACGCCGGGCTCGGGTGGATAGGCAAGCACACCAACCTCATCGCGCGCGACGCCGGGTCGTATTTCTTCATCGGCGAAATCCTCACCGACCTGCCGCTGGCCGTGGATGAAGCCGCGAGCGCGCATTGCGGAACCTGCTCGGCCTGCATTCCCGCGTGCCCCACCGGCGCCATCACCGCGCCCTATCGGCTGGACGCGCGCCGGTGCATCTCCTATCTGACGATCGAACTGCACGGCGCGATTCCCGTGGAGCTGCGCCGGATGCTGGGCAACCGCATCTACGGCTGCGACGACTGCCAGCTGGTCTGCCCCTGGAACAAGTTTGCGCGCGAAGCCGCGCATCCGGATTTCAAGGTGCGTCATCGCCTCGACAGTTCGCGGCTCAGCGAGTTGTTTGGCTGGAGCGAACAGGAGTTCCTGGCGCGCACCGAGGGTTCGGCGATCCGGCGCATCGGCTACCAACGCTGGCTGCGCAACATCGCGGTGGCGCTGGGCAATGCTCCGGCGACTGATGAAAACGTGGCGGCCCTGGCGGCTCGCGCGGACGACGCCTCGGAGCTCGTGCGCGAGCACGTGGCGTGGGC
>JAQSWD010000145.1 GCA_029266835.1 Steroidobacteraceae bacterium | reverse complement strand
GTGAAAGCCCGGCCCGTACCAGGACGCCGTGCCTCGCTCCACCCAGCCTTCGGAGCTGGCCATGACGTAGTAACGTTTGCCGAACACTTCATAGAACGGTGGATTGCCGCGCGTGCCGCGCGGCTCGTACCTGGGGACCGCGTCGGGAATGTTCAGCACATCCGGCGGAACCTGCGGAACGTTCGATCCGGACGGAATCTTCGCGGGCGGGGCGTGATGCTTGCGGCCCGTGAGGCTGCAGCCCCCCAGGGTCAGGGCCAATGACAGCGACAGGGACAGCAGCAGAGAGCGAAACGGTATCGGCGGGGTGGCTCGCGTCAGCGAGCGCATCAGCGCGCCGAGCTCTCGGAGGGCTGCGAGGCGAGCTTGGTCTCGCTTCCCCCGTCCACTCTTTCATTGATGGTGGTGGCGAGGTCGTGCACCGCCATGGCGTAGCGCACGCTGCGGTTGTAGCGGGTGATGACCACGAAGTTCTTGAAGCCCACGCGGTAGGCGGGGCCGTCCTGCTGCTCGGCCGGCACCAGCAGTACGGGCGTGGTCTCGGACTGCTTCGCGTTGTCGAACTCGACGCCCTTGGCGCGAAGGCCGGCCACGGTTTCGTTGAGCGAGAGGTTTCCGACATCCGCCACCGCGGGCGCATCCGGCTGCAACACGGCTTCCGCCAGCACCGGGCCATCGGGCACCCAGCCGTTCTGCTTGAAGTAGTTAGCGACGCTGGCGATGATGTCGTCCCAGTCGGCGAACAGGTTGCGCTGCTGGTCGTTGCCGCCGTCCACCGCGTAGCGGCGGTAGCTCGAGGGCATGAATTGCCCGCCGCCCATGGCGCCGGCGTAGGAACCCAGCGCGGTGAGCGGGTCGAGCTGCTCTTCCTTGGTCAGCGTGATGAACTGCGCCAGTTCCGACTTGAAGAACTCCGCGCGCGGCGGGTAATCGAAGGCCAACGTGGCCAGGGCGTCCAGCACGCGGTACTTGCCGGTGATGCGACCGTAGAAGGTCTCCACGCCAATGATGGCCACCACGTATTCGGGCGCCACGCCGGTTTCGCGATGCGCTTTTTCCAGGCGCGCGCGATGTTCCACCATGAAGCGCGCGCCCTCGGCGATGCGCTGCTCGGTCATGAAGTTCTTGCGGTATTCGTACCAGGGCGAGACTTTTTCAGCCGGTTTACTGATGAGCTCGATGATCTTCGGCTGCGGCTCCGCCTTGGCGAGCAGGCGATACACGTCGAGCGGCTGCACCTTCTGTTCCGCGGCGACCTTCTCGACGAAGGCGCGAATCTCGGGTCGATCGAGGTCGAAACGCGTGCGGCCGGTGAACGAGCCTTCCGCCAGGACGGAACTCGAGAAGATTGCGATTAGTAGTGCGAATCCATGGACGCGGCGAATCACGAAGCGACGAGTTTCCGGTGCGAGTAGAGGCTCATGAGGATACCGAAGCTCGCCAGCAGGGTCACCATGGATGTTCCGCCATAACTGACCAGCGGTAGTGGCACGCCGACAACCGGCAACAATCCGCTGACCATGCCCGCGTTGATGAACACGTAAACGAAGAACGTGAGCGAGATGCTGCCCGCCAGCAGTCGCGCGAACGTGTCCTGTGTTTCCACGGCGAGATACAGCGCCCTGCCGACCACGAAGCAATAAAGCAACAACAGGATTGTCGCTCCCAGCAGACCGAGTTCTTCGCCGACCATGGCGTAGATGAAATCGGTGGTGCGTTCCGGCAGGAATTCGAGCTGCCCCTGCGAACCGTTGAGCAATCCCTTGCCGAACACGCCACCCGAGCCGATGGCGATCTGCGACTGGATGATGTGATAGCCGGCGCCCAGCTTGTCGGACTCGGGATCGAGCAGCGTGAACACGCGCTGCTTCTGGTAGTCGTAAAGCACGTACTGCCAGGCGAACCACGCCGACACGACGCCCGCGGCCGCGAGGCCGAACATCACGCGGAACTGCAGCCCGGCCATGATCACCACCAGCGTGCCGCCGATGAGGATCAGCGTGCCGGTGCCGAGGTCGGGCTGGATGATGGTGAGGCAGCTCGGCACCAGGATGATCAGCGCCACCACGAACAACGCTTTCCAGTCCGGCGGCAGCGGACGCTCGTGCAGCCACCAGGCCGCGCACATGGGCACGGCCAGTTTCATGATCTCCGAGGGCTGGAAACGCATGAAGCCCAGGTCGAGCCAGCGCTGCGCGCCCTTGCCGATGTGACCGGTGACGTCGACGACGATCAGCAGGATCACGCCCATCACCCACAAGGGCAGCGCGAGGCGGCGCAGGAATGCGGGTTTGACCTGCGCGAGCGCGCACATGGCCACGCCACCGAGCGCCGCGCGCACTCCCGCCTTGAAAACCATGCTCCAGTTCTGGCCGGAGGCGCTGTACAGCACGACCAGCCCGAACAGCATGATGAGGCCGATGCCCACGAGCAGCGGGCCGTCGAGTTTCAGCGCGCCGAGAATGCGGCCCGCGGCGCTGAAGGTGCGCCGGCTTCGCGATCCGACTTCGATGGGTTCGAACATCACTCGTCTCCGGCGGCGTCGGGCACCACCACGGTGCCCGCAGCGGTTTTCACCGGCGGCGGAATTTCCGGCGTGGTGGTGCGGCCCAGGATGTACTGATCGAGCACGCGCCGCGCGATCACCGCGGCGGCCGTGCCGTGTTTGCCGTTCTCGATGAGCACGGCCACCGCGATTTTCGGCGCTTCCGCAGGCGCGAAGGCGATGAACCAGCCGTGATCGTGCAGGCGTTCGTCGAGCTGCGCCTCGTTGTACTTTTCGTTCTGCCCGACGGTGAAGACCTGGGCCGTGCCCGTCTTGCCCGCGATCTGGTACTCGGCGCCGCGCTGGCTGGACCTGCCGGTGCCGCCGTTCATCACCAGGACCATGCCGTCGATGGTCACCTGCCAATGCTCGGGCGACGCCTCGACGGTCTCGATGAGCTTGGGCTCTATCTTCTCGATCTTGCCCGTGCCCTGTTCACGCAGCGCGGTGACCAGCCGTGGCTGATAGCTCTTGCCGCGCGTCGCGAGAATCGAAGTCATGTGCGCGAGCTGCACGGGCGTGACGACGAGATACCCCTGCCCGATGCCGAAGCTCACGGTTTCGCCAGGAAACCACACCTGGTCCTCGCGCCGCTTGAAGCGCGTGCGCTTCCATTCGGGGTTGGGATTGATGCCGCGCCGTTCGCCGCCGATGTCGATGTGCGTGGGCTGCCCCAGACCGAAATGCCCGAGCCAGGCGGAGAGCTTGTCCACGCCCATGTTCGCGGCGAGATCGTAGAAATACACGTCGCAGGAATGCGCGATGGCGGCCTGCATGTTGACCACGCCGTGGCCGGCGGGGCGCCAGTCGCGGAAGCGGTGGCTCGAGCCGGGCAAGCGGAAGAAACCCGGGCAGACCTTGGTGTGCTGCGGCGTGGTGATGCCGTAGGCCAGGCCGCCGATCGCTATCGCGGGCTTCACCGTGGAACCCGGCGGGTACTCGCCGCGGATGGCGCGGTTGAGCAGCGGTACGTCGATGTTGTCGCGCAGCGCCGCGTACTCCTTGATGGTCAGGCCGCGGCCGAAAGGGTTGGGATCGAAGCCCGGTGTGGACACCATCGCGATGACGTCGCCATTGCTGGGGTCGATGGCCACCACCGAACCGCGACGGCCGATCAAACCCTGTTCGGCCACGAGCTGCGTGGGGAAATCGATGCCGGTGATGATGTCGCGCCCCGGCTGCGGCTTGATCTCCTGCAGGTCGGGAGTCAGCGTGCCCTGCTGCTGCACCGAGCGGCCGGCCGCGTTCACGAGGATCTGGCGCGAGCCGTCGATGCCGTGCAGCTCCTTTTCGAACGCCTGTTCCAGTCCAAGCTTGCCGATCAGCGTGGTGCCGGCGTAGTTGGCGAGCTGCTGATCCTTCTCGAGCTTCTTGACGTCGCCTTCGCTGATGGCCGCGACGTAACCCAGCGCGTGCACGGCGTGTTCACCATGCGGATAGAAACGCGTGAGGCGTGTGGCGATATCCACGCCGGGGAACTCGAAGCGATGCACCGCGAAGCGGGCGATTTCCTCGTCGGTGAGCCGAAGGCGGATGGGCACGCTCTCGAAGCTGCGGCGCGAACGGACCAGCTTGGTGACTTCCTCGAGGTCGTCGGCCTCGAGCACGCCGATCTCGATGAGGCGCTTGAGCGTGGCTTCCACGTTGGGTACGCGTTCGCGCACCAGTTCCAGCTGGAACGCCGGGCGATTCTCGGTGAGCACCGTCCCGTTGCGATCGAGGATGAGGCCGCGCTGGGCGGGCAAGGGCTCCACGCGCACGCGGTTGCCCTGCGACAGATCCGCGTAATAGTCGTAGCGCATGACCTGCAGCACCACGAGGCGGCCAATCAGCACGAAGGTGAGCAGGGCGATGAGCACCGAGGCCACCACGGCACGCTGCTCGAACAGGCGCTGCTCGCCCCAGTGATCCTTGATGCGCACCGTGCCCATGGCGCGTCAGTTCTTGCTGTGGGTGCGTCCCACCAGCATGGCGATGAAGGGCCACAACATGGCGCCGATCATCGGCTGGATCCAGCGCCAGTGGGACGAGACGGAATGGCCGCTCCAGCCCTCGATGCCCCAGACCACGACTTCGTTGGCGTACAGCATCAGGCAGACGAACAGCGATTGCTGGACCAGCGTCTGGTTGCGCAGTCGTTGATGCAGCGTCATGGTGACGTAGGCCATGAGCGCGATGGCCAGCGCGTTCTGGCCGAGCACGTCGCCCTTGAACACGTCGAGCGCCACGCCGGCGATCCAGGGCGCGAAGATTCCGCCCGCATGCGGCGCGAAGATGCCCCAATAGATGATGACCAGGCCGAGGAAAGACGGGCGTACCACCGCCAACCAGTCGGGCAGCGGCATCACCTGCACGATCAGGGCGACCAGTACCGAGAAAAAGACAGCCCAGCGGGGTTCACGGCGCGCGAAGTTCATGGCTGCTTCGGAACCTCCACCGCCAGCTCCGCCGCGGTCGCGGGAGCAGCGGGGTGATTGGCACGCGCCCAGATGAACAACACCTCGCGGTCGGATTCGATGCCGGCCATCGGCGCGGCGTGGATGCGCGCCAGCGGCTGCGTGGGGTCGCGTTCGACCTTGGTGACGCGCGCGACCGGCAGGCCGAAGGGAAACACACGGCCGAGACCTGACGTGACCAGCACGTCGCCCACGACCACGTCGTAGTTCTGCGGAACGTAGGGCAGTTCGAGCGATGTCGCGCGGCCGGTGCCGAGCGCAATGGTGCGCACACCCGAGCGCAGGACCTGCACGGGCAGCGCATGTTCGGCGTCGGTGATGAGGATGATCTCGGAGCTGAACGGCCCGGTGCGGAACACCTGCCCGAGCACGCCGGTGCCGGTGACCACGGGCTGCGCCTTGAAGACGCCGTTGTTGCCACCGCGATTGACCACCAGCCGCTGGCGCAAGGTGGACACTTCGACGCTGATGACTTCGCCGATCAGGCGTTTTTCGATGACATCGGGCAGCAGCGAGTTCAGCCCGCGCAGGGTCGCGTTTTCCTGCGCCAGCGCCGCCTGGCGCATGGTGATGAGTTGCTGGTCACGTAGCTGGCCGCGCAGGCGGTCGACTTCGGCCTGCAGCGTTTCGCGCGTGGTGAAACTCTCTTCGAGCCAATGCCAGGCCGCGGAAGGGGAATTGACCGCCAGCTGCAAGGGATAGACGGCGGCTTGCAGGCCGTAACGCGCGGTGTCGAGCCAGCCGCCGCGCTTGTCCCAGAACATGAGCAACACGGAGAGCAGGGCGTAACAGAAAAAGCGGAACCCGAAGGACGGGCCTCGTCCACCGAGTGAGCGGCTGGAGCCGCTGCCGAAAACGGCCATGGAGGCTGGGGCCTACTCGAGGCCGAAGCTTCCGGGTCCGACTTCGTCCTGCAGCTCGAGAATGCGG
Source organism: Steroidobacteraceae bacterium (assembly GCA_029266835.1). Lineage (GTDB taxonomy): Bacteria > Pseudomonadota > Gammaproteobacteria > Steroidobacterales > Steroidobacteraceae > CADEED01. The sequence goes on along the minus strand of JAQSWD010000145.1, from coordinate 786 downwards.
CCACCGCCACGCGCCACGCAGGTGAGCGGATCTTCGGCGATGACCACCGGCAGGCCCGTCTCTTCCATGAGTAGTTTGTCGATGTCGCGCAGCAGGGCGCCACCGCCCGTGAGCACGATTCCGCGTTCGGCCACGTCGGCGCCGAGTTCGGGAGGAGTCTGTTCCAGCGCCTGTTTCACGGCCCCGACGATGCCCTGCAGGGGTTCCTGCAGCGCTTCGAGGATTTCGTTGGAGTTCAGCGTGAAGCTGCGCGGCACACCTTCGGAGAGGTTGCGGCCCTTGACGGACAGTTCGCGCACCTGCTGGCCGGGATAGGCCGCGCCGATCTCGATCTTGATGCGCTCCGCGGTGGCTTCACCGATGAGGATGCCGTAGTTGCGGCGCACGTAATTCATGATGGCTTCGTCGAAGCGGTCGCCACCGATGCGCGCGGAGGCCGCGTACACGATGCCGTTCAACGAGAGCACGGCGACTTCGGAGGTGCCGCCGCCGATGTCGAGCACCATCGAGCCGCGCGCTTCGTTCACGGGAAGTCCCGCGCCGACCGCCGCCGCCATGGGCTCACTAACTATCTGCACGCTGCGGGCGCCGGCACCTTCGGCCGACTCCTTGATGGCGCGGCGTTCCACCTGCGTCGAGCCGATGGGCACGCACACCAGCACGCGCGGCGAGGGCTTGAGCACGCGGTTGCCGTGCACCTTGCCGATGAAGTACTGCAGCATCTTCTCGGTGTAGGTGAAGTCGGCGATGACGCCGTCCTTCATGGGTCTCACCGCGTTGATGTGG
>JAQSWD010000144.1 GCA_029266835.1 Steroidobacteraceae bacterium | reverse complement strand
GTGTTCCTGGTGGTCAAGGAATTCGAGGCGCATACCGACCAGGCTTTCTACGACGCCGTGCGCGCCATCGACTGGCGGCCGCACGTGGATCCGCGCCGCACGCTGGCCTGCGACTTCTCGGGCAAACATCCCGCGCTCACGCACACGCGGTTCGGCGCGCTGCGGCTCAAGGATGGTATCTGCGACCAGCTGCGCGATGTCACGGGCGAGCGGCCTGACATTTCGCCCGATCGCCCCGGGGTGCGCGTGCATGCGCATGCCAACGGCCCGAAGGTGACCGTGTCGCTGGATCTTTCCGGCGAGGGCCTGCACCGCCGCGGTTACCGCGCCGAGGCCGGTGAAGCGCCGCTGCGCGAGAATCTTGCCGCCGGCATGCTGCTGCGCGCAGGGTGGGTGGAGAAATGCACGCGCGCATCGGAGTTCCTCGACCCGATGTGCGGCTCGGGCACGCTGGTGATCGAAGCCGCGATGATCGCCGCGCACATGGCGCCGAATGCGCGTCGCAGCTACTTCGGCTTCTTCGGCTGGCCCGGCCACGACCGCGCGCTCTGGGAGCGCGTGAAGCACGAGGCCTTGTCGCGCGAAATGCGGCCGGCGATCCCGTTGCGCGGGCTGGACGCGGACGCATCCGTGCTCGACGCCGCGCGCGCCAATGCGGCCCGCGCGGGCCTGGCTGAAGTGGTGAGCTTCGCGCGCGGCAACCTGCGCGACGCGCGGCCCTCGGTAACGAATCATCTCGAGGGGCGCTCGGGCGGCTTTCTCGCCGCCAACCCGCCGTATGGCGTTCGCCTCGAAGACCGCGACGCCGCACGCGCGTTGATGAAGGACTTCGGCGCGTTGCTGCGCGATCACTTCACGGGCTGGGACGCGGCCATCCTCGCGGGTTCCGCCGACGCCGGCCTCGAGCTCGGCATCCGCGCCGAGCGCGTTCACACGGTATGGAACGGCGCCCTCGAATGTCGCCTGCTGCGCCTCAAGGTTTCCGAAGCCGCCGAGAAGCAGTTCCTGCACAAGGGCGGGTCGGCGCGCATCGACGAATCGCTGGCGGAATCGCCGGGTTCGAAGATGTTCGGCAACCGCGTCGCCAAGAATTTGAAGCAGCTCGAGAAGTGGGCGCAGAAGGAGCAGGTCAGCTGCTACCGCATCTACGACGCCGACATGCCGGAATATTCCTTCGCCATCGACCGCTACGCGGAGGCTCCCATCAAGGACCACAGCCCGCGCGTCTGGCTGTACGTGCAGGAGTACGCGGCGCCGAAAACCATCGAGGCCGAGGCCGTGCAGCGGCGGCGCAACGAGGCGCTGGCGGCGCTGCCCGGCGTGACGGGCATTCCGCCCGAACGCATCCACCTGCGGCAGCGGCGCAAGACCGCGCGCGGCGAGCAGTACGAGAAGTTAGGCGACGCGGCCGAGTTCCAGCTCGTGGAGGAGAGCGGCCTGCGGTTCTGGGTGAACTTCACCGACTACCTCGACACCGGGCTGTTCCTCGATCACCGCATCACGCGCCAGCGGCTGCGCGCCGAGGCCTCGCGCGCGAAATTCCTGAATCTCTTCGCGTACACCGGCAGCGCCACGGTTTACGCCGCGGCGGGCCGCGCCCGCGAAACCACCACCGTGGACATGTCGGCTACCTACCTGGACTGGGCCACGCGCAATCTCGCGGTGAACGGCTTCTCCGGATCGAACCACGAGTTCATCCAGGACGACTGCATCGCCTGGCTCAAGAACGCGGTGGCCGAGCGTCGACGCTACGATCTCATTTTCCTCGATCCGCCCACGTTCTCGAACAGCAAGCGCATGGACGATGTGCTCGATGTGCAGCGCGATCACGCCGACCTGGTGCATCGCTGCATGGCGCTGCTGGCCGAGGGCGGCAAGCTGGTGTTCTCCAACAACGCGCAGAAGTTCAAGCTGGATGCGGAGCTGGCGGAACGATATGAAATGACCGACATCACGCGCGCCACGATTCCAAAGGATTACGAGCGTAATCCGCGGATTCACCAGTGCTTCGAGTTCACCGCGCGCTGACGTCCTACACCCCTTGATGGTGGACGCGGCCTCCAGCCGACGGTACAACATCGGCCCCTCGTACAGGAGTTTCCGCAATGATCAAGAATGGTTCCGCCGCCTGGAAGGGCAGCCTCAAGGAAGGCACGGGCACGATCTCCACCGAAACCGGCGTGCTCAAGAATGCCCCTTTCGGTTTCAAGGCGCGCTTCGAGGACGGGCCGGGCACCAACCCCGAAGAGCTCATCGCCGCCGCGCACTCGGCCTGCTTTTCGATGGCATTGTCAGGCGGTCTCGGCAAGGCCGGGTTCACCGCCGATTCCATCGAGACCACCGCCGCCGTGCGGCTGGAGAAGGTCGGCGATGGCTTCGCCATCACGCACAGCGACCTGGTCTGCCTGGCCAAGGTGCCGAACATCGACGAGAAGACCTTCATGGAAATCGCCGAACAGACCAAGTCGGGCTGCCCGGTGTCCAAGGTGCTGAACGCGAAGATTTCACTTTCAGCGAAACTGACGAAGTAGCGCGAACTCGAGGCGGCCCGGCCCGGATCCTCCGGCGCCGGGTCGTCGCCGCGCGCCCGCTCGGGTAGAGTAGACCCAACTCCCGTCGGGAAAAAATCCATGAAGAATGTCGTGATGGCCGCGCTCGCGGCCCTGGTCCTGGCCTCCGTTTCCCTCGCCGCCGAGCCGCCGGCCGCCAAGCGCTTCAAGTCCATCGACGTCTTCCAGCTGGAATACGCCGACGACGTGCAGATTTCCCCCGACGGCTCGCGTATCGCCTACGTGCGCGTCAGCCACGACATCATGACGGACCGCGCGCGGCGCAATCTCTGGCTGGTCAACGCCGACGGCACTAACAACCGTCCGTTGCGCTCGGAGAGCAAGAGTTTCATGTCGCCGCGCTGGTCGCCGGATGGCACGCGCCTCGCGTACGTTTCCGCGGCGGAAGGCAGCCCGCAGTTGTACGTGCGATGGATGGATACGGGCCAGACCGCGCTGCTCACCAACCTGGTGCAGGCGCCGGGCGCCATCGCCTGGTCACCGGACGGCAAGTCGATCGCATTCACACAATTCGTTCCCAGCAGCAAGCCGCCGCTGGCCCCGCCGCCGGAGAAACCGCAAGGGGCGAGCTGGGCGCCGCCCGTGAAGGTGGTCGACTCGGTGGTGTATCGCGCTGACGGCCAGGGTTTTCTCGACATCGGCTTCAATCACCTGTTCATCGTGTCGGCCGAAGGCGGCACGGCGCGCCAGCTCACCGACGGGGACTTCAACGACGATGGTCCGCTGTCGTTCACGCCGGATTCGAAGCACATCGTGTTCTCCGCGAACCGTGGCGCGGACTGGGAGCGCGACCCGCAGGAGAGCGAGGTGTTCTCCGTCGAATTGGCCAGCGGCAAGCTCACGCAGCTCACTTCGCGGGATGGCCCGGACAATTCACCGGTGGTCTCGCCCGATGGCAAGCGCATCGCCTACCTGGGCTTCGACGACCGCCTGCAGGGTTACCAGATCACTCATCTATATGTGATGGATAGCGACGGCGGGAATTCGCGACTGGTCACCGGCCAGTTCGACCGCGACATCGAAAGCCCGCGCTGGTCGGCCGATGGCCGCGGCATTCATTTCGCTTTCGATGACCGAGGCGTGAAGAAACTGGGCCTGGTGTCGCTGGATGGCAAGGTGCGCAACCTCGCCGAAAACGTGGGTGGCACCGACCTCGGGCGGCCGTACACGTCGGGCATGTTCAGCGTGGCGCGCAATGGGCGGGTGGCATTCACCCACACGTCGGTTTCGAGCCCGTCGAATGTCGCCACTGCCATGGGCGGCACGACCCGCGTGCTGACCGCGCTCAACGACGATCTCTTCGGTGACAAGGCGCTGGGCGCGGTACGCGAGATCAAGTGGAAGAGTTCGCATGACCAGCGGGAGATCCAGGGTTGGGTGATCACGCCGCCGGGCTTCGACACGGCGAAGAAATATCCGATGATCCTCGAGATCCACGGTGGCCCGTTCACGGCCTATGGCCCTAACTACACCACCGAGCTGCAGCTCATGGCGGCCGCCGGTTACATCGTGCTGTACACCAACCCGCGCGGCAGCACGAGTTATGGCGAGGAGTTCGGCAACCTCATCCACCACGCCTACCCCGGCAACGACTACGACGACCTGATGTCGGGCGTGGACGCGCTGATCGCGCAGGGCAACGTCGACCCCGAGAACCTGTTCGTCACGGGCGGTTCCGGTGGCGGCGTGCTCACCGCCTGGATCGTCGGCAAGACGGATCGTTTCCGCGCGGCCGTGGTGGCCAAGCCCGTGATCAACTGGTCTAGCTTCGCGCTGACCTCCGACGTCACTCCGTTCTTCTACAAGTACTGGTTCGGCGCGTATCCCTGGGAACAGCCCGAGCAGTACTGGAAGCGGTCGCCGCTGTCCCTGGTGGGCAATGTGAAGACGCCCACCATGCTGCTGGTCGGCGAGGTGGACTACCGTACGCCCATCGGCGAATCGGAGCAGTACTACCAGGCACTCAAGCTGCGGAAGATAGACACGGTGATGGTGCGCATTCCCGAGGCCTCGCATGGCATGGTGTCGCGCCCGTCCAATCTCATCGCCAAGGTGGACAACATCCTGGCCTGGTTCGAGAGATACCGGAAAAAGTAGTCGGCCGCGTCAGGGGAATAGATGAAATTCGCAATCCTCGGCGCGGGAGCGCTCGGCACCATCCTCGGGGCGCACCTTTCGCGCGCCGGCCACGAAGTCGTGATGATCGCGCGCGGCGAGCGCGCCCGGACACTGCAGCGACAGGGGCTGGTGCTGAACGGGCTTTCCGACATCAAGGCACGGCCGCAGGTCATCGACGACCCGTCCAGACTGCTGAACACGGGCACTCTGATCATCGCCACCAAGGCCATCGAGACGGCGAAGGCGCTGGATTCGCTCAAGCACCTGAACCTCGAGAATGCGCTGTCGGTGCAGAACGGCGTGCTCAAGAACGAGCTGCTGGCGACGGTGTTTGGTTTCTCGCGCGTCATCGGCGCCATGGCGGATTTCTCCGGTGAGCTGCTTGCAGATGGCGAGGTGAAGTTCACGCGCAACGTGTGCCTGCACCTGGGCGAGGAAAAAGGCGGCACCAGTGCGCGCGTCGAGGCGCTGGTCGCCGCCATCGACGGCGCCGGTGTGCGCTGCCAGCAGGCATCCAACATCCGCACGCGCGAATGGTCGAAGTTCGCCGGCTGGATCGCGCAATTTCCACTGGCCGTGCTCACGAGGCAGATCACCTGGAAGTTCCTCATGGACGAGAACAGCGCGCTGGTCATCGTGCGTATCGTGCGCGAGGCGGCACAGCTCGCCGCGGCCATGAAAGTGGAACTGCTCGACATGCCGCCGCTGCCGGTTCCCAGCATCGTGAACGCCAGCGATGCCGAGGCCATCGAGATCGTCCGCGGCATCGGCCAGAAATTCCACGACAACTCGCCCGAGCACCGCATGTCGGCGCAGCAGGACGTGCTTCGCGGCAGCCGCCTCGAAAGCGAAGAGACCTTGGGCTACGCGCTGCGCAAGGCGCGCGAACTCGGCGTGCCCATGCCCACGCTCGACACCTGCTACCGCATCCTCACGGTGGCCTACCCATGATGGGCACTGTCCCCATTTTCCGAATTCGGAAAACGGAGACTTTCCCCGTGCTGGCAACCGCGCTCTTGTTTTGCGCCTCATCGACCGCCGCCGACGCACCCTGGTTCACCGACGACTTCGAGAAACACGCCGCGGGCCAGATCCCCGGCGCGCCGTGGAAAGAAGAGACGTACAAGTCCGGCGCCATCATCAAGGTCGATGGCGAACATGCCTTCAGCGGCGCCCAGGCCCTGCACGTGTTCACGCCGCGCGGTGCCAACTATCGCAGGGGCTACGTAGCCATCCATCTCGCCAACCCGGTGCCCGAAGCGCGTTCCGGCATGTACGGCCGCGCCATGGTGTACCTCGACGCCGCGCCCCTGGCGGTGCCGGGCGCGGGCCCGGTGCACTGGACGCTGTTGCAAGGCGAAGGCCGCTCGGCCGACGACCGTTACAACTCCATCTACCGCCTGGGCGTCGAGCAACGCTCCGGCACGCAACTCATGGCCAATTTCGAAACCACTCCGCCCGTGCGCACTGACTGCAAACAACAGTCGAAGAAGGCATTGCCCGTGGGCCGCTGGGCCTGCGTGGAATGGCACATGGAAGTGGGCACGCAGGAAATTGAATTCTGGCTGGACGGCAAACGCGTCACGCGAGTGAAACAACGCGCCGCTGCGCCGGATGCCTGCACGGGTAACGACCTGCAGGGCGAGTGGCGCGCGCCACCCCGATTCGACAGTCTGTACATCGGTTTCGAACGGTACGCGGATTCCGCCAACGATCAGAATCTGTGGGTCGATGACGTGGCGCTGTCCAGGACGCGCATCGGCTGCCCGGTGCGTTCACGAGGAGGGGATCGATGAAGTTCAAGAGCCTGGCGCTGGCCGCCATCCTGACATGCACACTGGCGGCCGCGTTTTCGCAGACGCCCACCGCCAGGCCAGCGCAACCCGCGCCAGCCATCGCCACGCCACCCATCGCCACGCCACCCACCATCGACCCGGCCATCATCGACACCGCGCTCAAGGCCATGGTCGACGACAAGCGCCTCATCGGTGTTTCCGCGCTGGTGTTCGAACGCGGCCAGGAGGCCTACTTCGGCGCCTTTGGCCTCGCGGACCGCGAGAAC
>JAQSWD010000143.1 GCA_029266835.1 Steroidobacteraceae bacterium | reverse complement strand
TCCAGCGTCTCGCGCAGGCGGCGGGTCTCCACGTCGGTGATGCGCGCGCGGCGGTGGATGCTGGTGGTCCGCACGCGGATCTGCGCGCCCGTGAACGACCGCGCGGGGATGCCGCGTTCGCACAACGCCATGGCCAGCAGAGCGATGGACACCTGCTCGCCCGTGGAGAGCAGCACATCCATTTCACGCGGATTCGGCTCGCGTGCGATGCCGGCGGCGAGATCGACCAGCCGGTCGGTGTGATCGCCCATGGCGCTCACGACGACCGCGATGCGGTCGCCGCGCGCGCGCACGGCGGCCACCTTCTCGGCGACACGCTGGATGAGCTCGACGGAGCCCACCGACGTGCCGCCATATTTCTGCACGATGGTCCGCATCACCACGAGATTGCGCGATGAAGCGGGCGCGCCCGTGGCGCGCCGGCGATCAATCGTGGCGGCGCCTCACGCACCCAGTTTCGCGCGGACGAATTGCTCGACGCTCTGCAGCGCGGCAGGAAGCGCGGCGGGGTTGTTTCCACCGGCTTGTGCGAAGTCCGGCCGTCCACCGCCCTTGCCGCCGACCTGGCCGGCCACGCTGCCCACCAGTTCGCCGGCCTTCACCCGGGCGACCTGGTCCGCGGTGACGCCGGCCACCAGCGTGATCTTGTTGGTGGCATCGACGGATGCCAGCACGATGACCGCGCTCTTGAGCTTGTCCTTGAGCTGGTCGACGGCATTGCGCAGCGCGCCGGCATCGGCGCCATCCACCTGCGCGGCCACCAGCTTCACGCCTGCGATGTCCCGCGCGCCAGCGGAAAGGTCGGTGCCCTGCCCGCTCGCGAGTTTGTCCTTGAGCGAGCGGTTTTCTTTTTCCAGCTGGCGGATGCGTTCGAGCGCATCGCTGACCTTGGCTTTCACGTCATCGCGCGTGCCACGCAGCAGGCCGGCGACTTCCTTCACGAGCAGATCGGTGGCCGTGACGTATTCGTAGGCGCCTTGCGCCGTCACTGCTTCGATGCGACGAACGCCCGCCTGCACGCCGCCTTCGGAAATGATCTTGAACAGACCTATGTCGCCCACTCGTTCGACGTGCGTTCCACCGCAAAGCTCCATCGAGAAGCCGCCGAAGCGCAGTACGCGAACGTCTTTTTCGTATTTCTCGCCGAACAGGCCGATCGCGCCTTCGGCAATCGCGACGTCGTAGGGAAGCTCGCGTGTCTCCGCGGCCGCGTTCTGGCGTATCTCCTCGTTCACGAGGGCTTCGATCTTGCGCAGCTCATCGGCCGTGACCGGCGCGTTGTGCGAGAAGTCGAAACGCAGACGATCGGGCGCCACGAGCGAGCCCTTTTGCTGGACATGCTTGCCAAGGACCTGCCGCAGCGCCGCGTGCAGCAGATGCGTCGCCGAGTGATTGGCCTGGATGGCCTTGCGGCGCGCGGAATCCACCTGCGCGGCCAGCTGGTCGCCCACCTTGATGAGACCGCTGCTGACCTTGCCCAGATGCGAGTGGACGGCGCCGCGCTTCTGCGTGTCCGACACCGTGAACTTCGCACCCACGTTGCCGAGCTCGCCCGCATCGCCGACCTGGCCGCCGGACTCCGCGTAGAAAGGCGTGCGATCGAGGATGACTTCGCCCTCCTCGCCGGCGTTCAGCACATCGACTTTCTCGCCGTTCCTGAGCAATGCGACGACCTTTCCGACATCCGACACGCTCTCGTAGCCGAGGAAGCTGGTCCTGCCTTCGAGCTTGATGCCCGACGACATGTCCATCTTGAAATTGCTGCCGCCACGAGAACCTTCGCGCTGGCGCTCCATGGCGCGTTCGTAGCCTTCCATGTCGACCTTGAAGCCGCGCTCGCGCGCGATGTCGGCCGTGAGGTCGGTGGGGAAGCCGTAGGTGTCGTGCAGCTTGAAGACGGTCTCGCCCTCGATGGTCTTGTCGGGGCCGAGCTTCGCCACCGCGGCATCGAGAATCTCCATGCCGGTCTCGAGCGTGCGCTCGAACTGTTCGCCTTCCTTGAGCAGCACCTCGCGAACGCGCGCCTGCTGCGCGACGAGCTCGGGGAACGCCTGGCCCATCACCTTCACCAGCGTGGGCACGAGTTCGTTGAAGAACGTCGGGCTCTTGCCGAACTTGTGGCCATGGCGCATGGCGCGACGGGCGATGCGGCGCAGGACATAGCCGCGGCCTTCGTTCGACGGAATCACGCCGTCGACCACGAGAAAGCTGCAGGCGCGGATGTGATCCGCGATCACGCGCAGGCTGGGGTTGGTGAGCTCGGTGGTGCCTAACAACCGCGCGGCTTCCCTGATGAGATCGACGAAGATGTCGATGTCGTAGTTGTTGGTGACGCCCTGCATCACCGCGGTCACGCGCTCGAGGCCGGCGCCCGTGTCCACCGAGGGCTTGGGCAGCGGCGTGAGCTTGCCGTCGGCCGAACGGTCGAACTGCATGAACACGAGGTTCCAGATCTCGATCCAGCGGTCGCCGTCGCCATTGGGTTCGTCGGGCCGGCCGCCGGGAATGTGCGCGCCGTGATCGTAGAAGATCTCCGAGCAAGGACCGCAGGGGCCCGTGTCACCCATCTGCCAGAAGTTGTCGGACCCGCCGCCCGGCTTGTCGCCGATGCGCGCGATCTTGCTGGCCGGCAGACCGATGTCCTTGTTCCAGATCTCGAAGGCTTCGTCGTCGGTGGCGTACACCGTGACCATGAGCCGCTCGGGGTCGATCTTCAATGTGCCGGTGACGAAGTCCCAAGCGAAGCGAATGGCGTCCTTCTTGAAGTAGTCGCCGAAGGAGAAGTTGCCCAGCATCTCGAAGAAGGTGTGATGGCGGGCCGTGTAGCCCACGTTCTCGAGATCGTTGTGTTTGCCGCCGGCGCGCACGCAGCGCTGGCTCGAGGCGGCGCGCACGTAGTCGCGTTTATCGCGCCCCAGGAAGCAGTCCTTGAACTGCACCATGCCGGCGTTGGTGAACAGCAGGGTCGGGTCATTGCCCGGGACGAGGCTGGAGGACGGGACCACGGTGTGGCCACGATCCTTGAAGAAGTCGAGAAAGGCGCTGCGCACTTGCGCCGCGCTCATGAAAGGCGGTTTCTGGGACATGTCTGAGGGCTGGGGCCTTGTTCAATACGGGGTCGCCGCTCAGTCGGTGCCCTCCTCGAAGTCGTCGGGGGCCCTCTCCAACGGCGCGGATATGATCCGTTGAAAAGCCCCGGTATTGCAAAAATCTGACTGTTTTTGCGGTCTCTGGGGGCGCTCAGGTCGTTTTGTCCAATTGCGGCAGCGGAACGGGTCAGAAAATGGCCAGACGTCGCAGATACGGGCGTGCCCCTGCCCTCGTCACTGAAAACGGATATCCCTGCTCTCACCGGGCTACGGGGCATCGCCGCGCTTTGGGTGTTTATTTTCCACGCCGAGGCGACATTCAACCAGTTGGGGGCTGTGGCATCCAAAACGATGCTTGTTCTCGGCGCCGCCGGCTTTCTGGGTGTGGACCTCTTCTTCGTTCTCTCCGGCTTCGTGCTCGCGCTGAACTACTCCGCCGAATCAACGCACCGTTCGCTTGCCACCTGGTTCGAGTTCCTGTGGAAACGAATCGCGCGGGTCTATCCTGTCCACCTGGTGGCGTTGGCTTTGGTCGTCGTGCTGACAACCTTGTTTACGGCTTTCGATTCCGTTTTCCTTCCTGCTTCGCGGCTCACGCTCGGTGGTTTGATCAAATCGCTGCTGTTGACGCATGGATGGAGCATCCCGATCGCCAAGACCTGGAATACCGTCTCCTGGTCGATCAGCTGCGAGTGGGCCGCCTATCTTGCGTTTCCACTGGTTGCTCTCGCCGCCAGCCGCGTGCGTTCCGCGCTGGGTACTTGCGCGGTGATCGTGGGGTTGTTTGCGCTGCTCTCCGGTTACATCTTGAACAGCAATTATGCGAGTTCGATGTCGTATGGGCTGCCACGGATCGCGGCTGAGTTCACGGCCGGGGTGCTGTTGTACAGGCTCTGGGAATTGCGGGAACTCGTGAAAGGCGCGCGCGGCGACTGGATCGCGTTCATCGCATTGGTCATCCTGATCGCCGGGGGCAGCCAGCTTGTTGCCCGCGCGAACACCTATATCGGGATGGTCTACATGCCGATATTCGTTTGCGGCGTCGTCTATGGACTTGCCTCGGGCAATGGCCTTTTTTGCCGGATACTCTCGTCTCGCGCAGCGCAGTGGGGCGGCCACGTTTCCTATGCGTTTTACATGGTGCATGGACTGATACTGGGCGTCGCCTCGCGGGTGCTCATGGAGTGGGGCAAGATGTCGAGCACCTCGTGGGCCGTCGCATTCGCGGTGATTTCGGTAGTCGTGACCGCCCTGGTCGCGACAGCGATCTATGTCTGGATCGAGACACCGGCTCGCCGGGCCATGGTCGGTTGGTTCGATCGGGTTACCGGCAAGTCATTGCGAACCTTGGCTGCCCGACAGGAAGGTTGATCGGACACCCTCAGCCTGCGTCGACTTCAAGGTCCCCGTCGAACGCAGCACGTATCTGGTCTGCTGAAAAGCCGCGGTACTGAAGAAATCTGGCTTGTTTGGCGCGTTCCTTCCAATCACTGGGTAGATCAGGGCCGAACTTGCGCGAGCGGGCTTGGCGAGCTAGCGCGAAGAAGTCAGGCGCCACTTCTCCGCCTTTTACAGCCTGCTCGATCGAATCATCGTCGAGGCCCGACTTGCGCAACTCGCTGCGGATGCGCGCCGGCCCCTGGCCTCGACCGGCGCGGTATGCCACCACGTTGGCACCGTAACGGCGATCGTCCAGCAGCTTGCCTTCGCGCAGTTCAGCCAATGCGAGCTGAATGGCTTCATTCGTGTAGCCGCTCTGCGCGAGCTTCCGGCCGATCTCCGTGGTGCCGTGGTCGCGTCGGGCCAGCAGGGCGATGGCGGCGGTGTAGGCCGCACGCGGGCTTGCTGCCGTGTCCGGATGGAGCGTCTTCTTGCTACCGGACCGCCGCATGAACGTCAGTTCTTTTCCGGGTATATCTGCCGGCCGCTGCGGAATACGCAGAGGACCTTGGAAAAATTGCGGACGTCGTCAGCCGGATCGGCTTCCAGCACCACGATGTCGGCCTGGAGGCCCGGGGCCACTCGTCCACGATCCCTCGATTCTTCCCAGCGCGCGGCCGGCGCGGTAGTGAGACTCGCGAGGATCTCCATGGGAGTCATACCCGCCTGAGACAGCATCAGGTATTCGTCGGTGGGGTCGAATTCATGCATGTAGCCCACATCGGTGCCGAAGAGGACCTGGCCACCCGCGGCCTTGAAGGCCCGCAGCTGGTCGAAAGTGGCGTTGATGAGGTTGTCGGTGACGTTCTGCGGCACCGATTGCTTGGCGAGTTCGTAACGCCAGAGCTTGAAGGTGGGTATCACCGACATCTTCTTCGCCACCATCTCGCGCGTGAGCGCAGGATCCCAGGGCGCCATCTCACCCAGCGCGGTGTGGACGAGTACGTCCACCCCCGCTTTCAACGCCGCGCGGACGCCATCGTTGCTGGTGGGATGTGCAAGCACGAGCTTGCCGCGCGCATGCGTCACATCGACCGCGGCCAGCGCGATGTCTGGGGCAAGATGCTTGTTCTGGCCCAGCTGCGGCGATGTGACGAGAAATAGTTTGGTGCCATCCGCGCCACCATCGAGGTTGGCCTGCACGTCGGCGCGCGCCTCGGCGGCCGTGCCCGGCTGATGCAACCCATCGAGGATCTGTTTCGGCAGGTCGCGGATATAAAAAGGAATGCCGTCCGGCGGGTAAAGCGGCCAACCCACGGTGAGAATGCGAGGCCCTTTTATTTCACCTTTTTCGATGCGCGCACGCAGGGCGACCGTGTTTTCCTGGCCCGAGCCGGTATCGAAAACCGTCGTGAAGCCGTAGCGCGTGAGCATCGATTCCACCGCGCCCTGCAGTTCACGCGCGGGTCTGGCGGCGGCGCCGTCGAAACCCGGGCCCATGAAATGGACGTGGCTGTTCTGGAAACCGGCCACGACGACACCGCGACAGTCCGACGTCTGTGTGCCTTCGGGGATGCGCATGCGGGAATGCTCATCGGAGACAGCGACCACGCGACCATCGCGAATGAGCACACTGCCATTGCGCAGTGGCACAGCGTCAGGCGAAGGGTAGATCTTGTCGGCGGGGATCAGCCAGGACGTCGCGGCGCGGGAGTCCGCAGCCGCGCCGAGCAGGCAGACTGCTGCTATAGAGACGAGTAGACGCATGGAAACACCTCGGGGGATAGAGTGCATTGTACTGCTCACCTGTCCCCCGGGTTGCGGACCCGGGTTGCGGGCCCGGGTTGCGAGTCACTCAGTCGTTGCCGCCCACGCTCTTGAGCTCGGGACGCTGCTTGGGCGCCGGCAGAAGTTTGGCGCGAATCTGGTCCTCGATTTCCTTGGCCATCTCGGGACGCTGCTTGAGGAACTCGCGCGCGTTGTCCTTGCCCTGGCCAATGCGCTCGCCCTTGTAGCTGTACCAGGCGCCGGACTTCTCGATGATGCCCTGGGCCGAACCCATGTCGATGATCTCGCCCTGGCGCGAAATTCCGAGGCCGTACATGATTTCGAACTCGGCCTCGCGGAACGGCGGAGCGACCTTGTTCTTGACGATCTTGACGCGCGTCTGGTTGCCCACCACTTCTTCGCCGGACTTGATGGCGCCGATGCGGCGGATGTCGAGGCGCACCGAGGAATAGAACTTGAGGGCGTTGCCACCGGTGGTGGTTTCAGGGTTGCCGAACATCACGCCGATCTTCATGCGGATCTGGTTGATGAAGAT
>JAQSWD010000020.1 GCA_029266835.1 Steroidobacteraceae bacterium | reverse complement strand
CCAGGGGCAGGGGGCATTGGAACCAGAGGGCAGTTACCCGGATCAACTCAGGCCATGAGCCCGAGCAGGCAACCCCGCTGTCGTAGGCCAATGCAGGCCCTTAGACCGGAAGCTTTGCGTCCCCACCTTTCGGTGAGTATGCATATCGACGGCGGTTACTATGCATAGGGCATAACACCTGCGCAACCGACGAGACCCGGATTCTGTGAAGCCAAACTACTTTCGATGGTTCGTCCAGTTCCTCATGGGTGTGACGGCGATCACACTTGGGGTCGCATACGCCTTCGTATGCGCCTTCGTGTACCTCGAGCCGACGCTGCCCTCCGTATCCGCGATGAAGAACAACGAGTTCGCGGTACCGCTGCGCGTCTTCACGTCCAGCGGCGAGCTCATCTCGCAGATCGGCGAGCAGCGCCGCATACCGGTGAAATACGAGCAGATTCCCGATGTGGTGAAGAACGCCTTCGTGGCCGCGGAAGACGACCAGTTCTTCGAGCACCATGGCTTCGACTGGAAAGGCATCGTGCGCGCGCTGTTCGTGAACGTGACCTCGGGAGAACGCCAGGGCGCGAGCACCATCACCATGCAGGCGGCGCGCAGTGCGTTCTTCACGCAGGAACAGACCATCCGCCGCAAGTTGCAGGAAATCTTCGTCACGCAGCGACTGGAGAGCGAGTTCAGCAAGCAGGAAATCCTCGCGCTGTACCTGAACGTGATCTTCTTCGGCCACCGCTCCTATGGCGTGGCGGCGGCCGCCGAAACCTACTTCGGCAAACCACTCGACGAACTCACGCTGAGCGAGGCCGCGATCCTCGCGCGCGTACCGCAGTGGCCGTCGCGCTTCAACCCGATCAGCGACCCGGAAGGCTCCACCGGCCGGCGCGCCTACGTGCTGCGCCGCATGCGCGAGCTGCAGTTCATCGATGCGGCGGCCGAGCAGGCCGCGAGCAATGAAGTAGTCAGAGCGCGTTTGTCGCACCGCGCGCTGGCCGACGTCGAAGCAGCGTACGTCGCGGAGATGGTGCGCCAGGACATCGAGGCGCGTTTCGGCGCGAAAGGCATCGACGCCGGTTACAAGGTGTACACCACCATCGATGGCCGACTGCAGAAGGCCGCCAATGCGGCGCTGCGCATGGGTGTGGTCGACTACACGCGCCGGCACGGCTGGCGCGGCGCGATCAATCGCGTGGAACTCACCGGCAACGAGGACGACAACGGCCTCGATGCCTTGCTGGACGAGTACGGGAACATCGGCAATCTGAAGCCCGCCATCGTGTTGTCGGTGGCGGAAAAGAGCGTCCGCGTCTACATCAAGCGCGACGGTGCCGCCGCCATCGAGTGGGCCGGCTTGTCGTGGGCGAAGCGTCGCGTCGACGACCTCGCGCTCGGACCTGAGCCGAAATCGGCGGCCGAAGTCGTCGCGCGCGGCGACGTCGTCTACGTGGTGCACGACAAGGCCGATGCGCCCGCGGAACTGGCCCAGCTTCCCGAGGCGCAGAGTGCGCTGGTTGCGATCGACCCCAACAACGGCGCCATTCTTTCGCTGGTGGGCGGCTTCGATTACTTCGAAGGACAGGGCAAGTTCAATCGCGTGATCCAGGCGAAGCGCCAGCCAGGATCGGGATTCAAGCCGTTCATGTACGCCGCGGCCATCGCCGGTGACTTCACGGCCGCGACGATGATCCTCGATGCACCCATCATCATGGACGACCCGAATCTCGAGGAAGTGTGGCGGCCGAAGAACTCCGGCGGCGGTTTCCGTGGGCCGATGCGGCTGCGCGAGGCGATCGTGCAGTCGCGCAACCTGGTTTCCATCCGGCTGCTGCAGGCAATGGGAATCAAGGCCGCGATCGAGTACGCGCAGAACTTCGGTTTCGTCAAGCAGCAGTTGCCTAACAATCTCACGCTCGCCCTGGGCAGCATGGGCGCCACGCCGCTCGAGGTGGCGACCGGCTTCGCGGTATTCGCCAATGGCGGTTATCGCGTCCAGCCCTTCTTCATCGATCGCATCGAGGGTCCGGGCGGGCAGATCCTGTACCTGGCCGAGCCGAAGACCGTGTGCGGGGAATGCGTTCAGCCGGTACGCACGTTCTCGGATTCCGAGCGCGCCAAGGACGCCGAGGTGAGCCCGACGTTCACGCCACCGACTCCGCTTGCGGTTGGCGCGCGGCGCACGGAACCCGCCGAGCGCACCATCTCGCCGCAGGTGGCGTTCATCATGAACGACATGATGAAGGACGTGATCACGCGCGGTACCGGACGTCGTGCCCTCGCGCTCGGGCGGTCCGATCTCCGCGGCAAGACCGGCACCACCAACTTGAATGTCGACACCTGGTTCAATGGCTTCAATGACAGCATCGTCGCCAGCGTCTGGGTGGGCCGCGACGACAACCAGCCCCTCGGTGACGGCGAGGAAGGCGCGCGCACCGCGGTACCCATCTGGGTCGACTACATGCGGGAAGCATTGCGCGGAGTACCCGAAACTCGCCGCTCCGCGCCCGAAGGCATCGTCGAGATCAAGATCAACGGCCGCACCGGCGGCACTCGCGACGCGGACATCGACCCGGTGTTCGAATACTTCCGCGTCGAGAAGCTGCCGAGCGAGGAAGGTTACGTAGGCGATCCGGGCCTCGGGCCGCAAGACATCGACCCGAATTCTCCGGATACTCCGCAGGACGGTTCGGAGCCCATTTTCTGAAACGATGAAAAAGCTGCCGCCACGTGCCGAGAATCTGCGTCGCGCGCTCGCACAGGAAGCGGCGCGGATCATGGCCGAACACGGAATCCGCGACTATCTCACCGCCAAGCGCAAGGCCGCGGAACGGTTCGGGGTGACGGACGGCAATGTGCTGCCACGGAACACCGAGATCGAAGATGCGCTGGCGGAGTACCAGCGATTGTTCGGCGGCTCGAGGCACGATGAAACGCTGGCCGCGCAGCGCAATGTCGCGCTATCGGCGATGCAGCTGCTGTCGGAATTCGAACCGCGGCTGGTGGGTTCGGTCCTGTCCGGCACCGCGACCGAGCACAACGACATCCAGCTTCACCTGTTCGCCGAGCGCGCCGAGTCCATCACTTTCCGGCTCATGGATCTCGGCATCGATCACGAAGTCGTGGAAAGACGCATGCGCTACGGCACCGATCGTGTCGTTGCATACCCTGGTGTGCACTTCGAGCTCGAGGACCACGTGGTGGATGCCACCGTATTTCCGGTGGATGGCATCCGCCAGGCGCCGGTGAGCCCGGTCGACGGCAAGCCCATGCGCCGCATCGATGCAGCGGAGCTCGAGGTATTGCTCGACATGGAAGAACCCACGCGCGCGCAGTGAAGCACGCGTCAGCGGCCGGACAGCGGTCTCAGCGCTTGTCTATCGGAAGATAATCGCGCTGCGTCGGGCCCGTGTAGAGCTGGCGCGGCCGGCCGATGCGCATGGCCGGATCGGAGATCATCTCCTGCCAGTGCGCCACCCAGCCCACGGTACGCGCGATCGCGAACATCACCGTGAACATCGAGCGCGGAATGCCCAGCGCCGAGTAGATGATGCCCGAATAGAAGTCCACGTTCGGATACAGCTTGCGCGCGACGAAGTATTCATCCTTGAGTGCGACCTCTTCCAGTCGCTGCGCGAGCTCGAGCAGCGGGTTGTCCTGCTTGCCAAGCTTGGCCAGCACCTTGTGGCACATGTCGCGGATGATCTTCGCGCGCGGATCGAAGTTCTTGTAGACGCGGTGTCCGAAACCCATCAGGCGGAAGTGGCTGGACTTGTCCTTGGCCATCGCCAGGTATTTCGGGATCTGGTCGGCGGTGCCGATCTGTTCCAGCATCTCGAGGACGGCTTCGTTGGCGCCGCCATGCGCCGGGCCCCAGAGCGCCGAGACACCGGCCGAAATCGCCGCATAAGGATTCGCGCCGGTGGAACCGGCCAGGCGCACGGTCGACGTGCTCGCGTTCTGCTCGTGGTCGGCGTGCAGGATGAACAACAGGTCGAGCGCCTCGGCCGCAACAGGATCAACCTCGTAATCCTCGCAGGGCACCGCGAAGAACATGTGCAGCATGTTTGCGCAGTAATTGAGGTCATTGCGCGGATAGACGAAGGGCTGCCCCAGCGAGTGCTTGTACGCGGCGGCGGCTATTGTCGGGAGCTTGGCGACGATGCGATGCGCGAAGATCTCGCGGTGGCGCGGGTTATGGATGTCCATCGAGTCGTGATAGAACGCCGACATCGACGCCACCACTGCGGACACCATCGCCATGGGATGCGCGTTGTGATGGAAACCACCGAAGAACCGCAGCAGCGATTCGTTGATCATCGTGTGGTTGCGGATGCTCTTCTCGAAACCCTCGAGTTCCTTCTTCGCCGGCAGGTTGCCGTTCAGCAGTAGATAGCAGACCTCGATGAAGGAGCTCTTGTCGGCCAGCTGCTCGATCGGGTAGCCGCGGTGCATGAGCACGCCGGCATCGCCGTCGATGTAGGTGATCTTGCTCTCGACCGCGGCGGTTGCACCATAACCGGGATCGTAGGTGAACGCGCCGAACTCCTTGACGAGCGGCGCGATGTCGACCACCGAGGGGCCCATGGTGCCGGAACGTACGGGAATTTCGGCCTTTTTGCCGGTGGCGGAATCGACGACTTCGAGTTTCTTGTCAGACATATCCGGAGAGCTCAAGCAATAGCCACCGGAGCGTTACATGGTCCGCGAATGGAATCAAGGTAACGGCGCGATCACTCGACGATCTTGAAGAGCTGTCCCGGTGCGGGCTTCTTGTTCGGATACATCGCATTGATTAGTTCGAGAGTTTCCTTCTTGAACTTTTCTTCGGGCATGTCGTTGGCGTAAGCCTCGAGGTCGGTCTGCGGCGTCGCTTTCACCACCTTGATGCGATACGGCTCGGTGAGCGGAAATTCCGCGGGACGCAATCCACGTAACGTGAGCACGGTGGACTTGATGAGACCGTCGACTTCCGGCACGCCATTCATCGCCGAGCGACTCGCGCCCGCGAAAATGTAGGCGCTTTGGCCGCGATACATCACCGCCCAGCGCACCGGGCCCAGGCCGTTGTCGATGGGCGAACCGCTGCGAGTGAGCGCGGTGTAGCCCTCCATGTCGTCGGAACCCTCAAGAGGTTCCCCCTTGAACACCGACTGGCCCTTGAGCTTCGTCAGCAGGAATTCGCGCGGTGCCTGCTTCTCGGGTTTCGCATCGATGGTCACCTGCAGGACGGCGTCCTTCTTCGGCGTGAACGCCAGGAGCCTGTCGCGCATGTTCTCGATGGTCCAGCCGCGCGGGAATGCCAGCGTGATGCCCATGTCCGCGTGATAGAAACGGTTGTCGCGCACGATGCCCTGCGCCTTGCTCGAACCGTAGGCGATGCCGTTGATGGTCGTCAGATATTCATCGTGACGATCGATCCATCCGTCCGGTGGCGAATCACCCTTGATGTTCGCGGCACCCTTCGCGGCCTGCACCTCGCGGTCATCGGGGCTGGGATGACTGGAGAAGACGCCATGATAGAGACGCGGCTCGCGCCCTTCGGCGGTGGCGCGCTGCCGCTCGAATTTCTCACCCGCCTGGAACATGCGGAACACGTTGCCGATGGAGTTGGGGTTGTAACCCGCCTTCACCATGTATTTGAGGCCCAGACGATCCGCTTCCATTTCGTTGTCGCGGCCGTAGCCCATCATCCACGCCTGCGCGCCGATGTTGGCCAACTGGCCGACGGCGTTGGAGCCGGTGAGGATGGCCGCCGCCATCGCGCCCAATGATGCAGCCATGCCGCGCGCCTGGCGGCGAGCCGGGTGCCGCGCAGTAATGTGCCCGATCTCGTGGCCGATGACGCCCGCGAGTTCGGCTTCGGAGTTGAGGTTCACCAGCAGACCGCGATTCACATAGACATTGCAGCAGCCGGTGACGAAGGCGTTGATGTTCTCGTCGTCGAGAACGTAGAAACGGAATTCTTCGTTGGGCAGATCGCTGGACTGCGCCAGCCGCTGGCCGACGATGTTCACGTATTCCTGCAATGCCTGGTCGTCATACAGGCCGAGGACCTTGACGATTTCCTGGTGATTCTTCTGGACGGTCTTCTTCTCACCCTCCAGGCCGCCCACGCCAACGCTCTTGCCGCCGGTGGAAGGATTGCTCACGCAACCCGCCGTGAAGGTGCAGGCGGCCGCGAGTACTAAAGTGATCAGCTGGCGCTTCATCGTGGGTCTCCGCGGGCGGGGCCGAGCGCGTATTTAACTACGATATGGCGCCGCCACAACAAGTTCCGGCACGGCTCCCTGACCATATGCCGGGACAGCAAAAAGGCGCCCACACTCGTTCGAGTGGGGGCGCCTTCGTGTGTAACTTCAGGCTGTGGAAAGTTCGCTCAGCGCGACGCGGCTGCAGCGTACTTCTTGCGGAACTTGTCGACGCGGCCGGCGGTATCGACGATCTTCTGCTTGCCCGTATAGAACGGATGGCAGTTGGCGCAGACTTCAACCTGCAGGTCCTGTCCCAGGGTCGAACGCGTCTCGAAGGCGTTGCCGCAGGTGCAGCTCACTTTGATCACTTTGTAGTCGGGATGCGTATCGGCTTTCATGGGATTTCTCTCTACCGGGCGGATTTTGCCGGCCGGGGATGGGAAAAAGGGCGCGCAGTCTAGCGGGCCATTTATGGGTTCTCAAGCGCTAATCCCAAGTGCCGCTTATCCACAGAAAGTGTGGATAACTCTGTGAGTAGCGGCTCCGCCGGATCGAAAAATCGCTGTGATCTGCGCAAATCCGTTAGCTTGGTCAAATAATGACCATGAGGTTAAATCCATTTAAATCATGGGTTTGGGTGGTCTTTGTACTGCAACAGGATTGAAACCTGCCGTAATCCCTTTGTTTAAGGGGCCAGCATTGGGCAGCTGTGCATAAAACCGCTCTCTCGCGGGGCGCAAATGCTCAGGGCGCCGTAGCCGTCCCGGACCCGGGCAGCAGATCCACCAGGATTTCATTGAGAAATCGCAGCCCACGCGGGGTCGCACGCCAGCTTTCCGGCTTCAATTCGACCAATCCTCGCGCGACTGCAGACCCCAGTGACCCGGCCAGAATTTCGCCAGGCAGGCCGGTGCGTTCCTCGAAAAGCGCGGGATGAAACCCATCGACCAGGCGCAGCCCGTTCATGGCGAATTCGAAAGGAAAATCGGCGGCCGTGATGGGCTTTCGAGTCAGTTCGCCGGGCGGCGCAGAGAAATAACGGCGCGGTTCGCGCCACTGCTGCGTGCGCCAGATGCGGCCCGAGGCGGCATCGGTAATCTTGCCGTGTGCGCCCGCGCCAATGCCGAGGTAATCGCCGAACTGCCAATAGTTCAGGTTGTGGGCGCAGCGCCTGCCGGGCTTCGCGTAGCCCGAGACCTCGTACTGCTCGAGCCCCGCTTCGCCCAGTTCCCGCAATGAACGCGACAACATGTCTTCGACCACATCGTCCGCGGGCTGAGTGGGGGGCGCGGCGGCGAACAGCGTGCCCGGCTCGATGGTGAGGTGGTATTGCGAGAGATGCGCGGGATCCAGCGCCAATGCGGCGCGCAGATCGGCGATGGCGTCGTCGGCGCTTTGCGCCGGCAACGCGTACATGAGATCGAGGTTGAAGTTCGAAAGGGCTGCCGCGTGCAGTTCCTCGGCGGCCCGCCGGGTCTCATCAGCGGAGTGGATGCGCCCGAGGGTTTTCAATTGGGCTTCGTCGAAGGTCTGCGCGCCCAGCGACACGCGCGTCACGCCCGCGGCACGGTATTCGGCGAAGCGTCCGCGCTCGATGGTGCCCGGATTGGCTTCGAGCGTGATTTCGATTTCCGGCACGAAACCCAGCCCACGGCGGGCATGATCGATGAGTTCACCGATGGCCGCGGGCGAGAACAGGCTGGGTGTGCCGCCACCTAGAAAGATACTGGTGAGCTTTCGGTCCGCGGCATCCGGAACCTGCGCGTCGAAGTCGCGCTTGAGAGTGTCGAGGTAGCGCCGTTCGGGCAGATCCTCCCGCAAGGTGTGCGAATTGAAATCGCAGTACGGACATTTCTGCACGCACCAGGGAAAGTGCGCGTACAGGGCCAGTGGCGGCGCTTTCATCACCGCCCTCGCGAAAAACGCGCGAGAAATTCGCCCAGCGCCTGTGCGCGATGACTCTTCAGGTTTTTCTCCTGTGCCGGAATTTCCGCCACGGTGCGCGTGTCTCCCGCGGGGACGAAGGAAGGGTCGTAGCCGAATCCGCCGGTGCCCCGGCGCCCGGCAATGATGCTCCCCTCCCAGCAACCCTCGCCGATCAGCGGAGATTCGTCGCCAGCACTCGCCACGTAGACGATGACGCAGCGATAGCGCGCACCGCGACGCAGGGGGTCGACACCTTCCAGCGCGCTCAGCAGCTTGTCTAGATTGGCCTCGTCGCTGGCTCCCTCGCCGGCGAATCGCGCCGAGTGCACGCCGGGAGCGCCGCCAAGCGCGTCCACTTCGATGCCTGAATCATCGGCGATGGCCGGCAGTCCGCTGATCCGCGCCGCATTGCGGGCCTTGATCAGCGCGTTCTCGAGGAAAGTGCTACCGGTCTCCGGCGGGGGCTCGATGCCGAAATCGGATTGCCGCGCCAGCGTGAACCCGCGTCCCGCGAACAGTTCGGAGAATTCGCGCAACTTGCCGGCATTGGAGCTGGCCAGCACCACGCTTGAAGGAGCGGCTGCCATCGGACTCGCGCGCTCAGCCGGCGCGCACCTCGACCTGCAGCTGGAACAGGTTCGCGATACCGGCGGCCGCGAGATTCAAAAGCGCATCGAGTTCGTGCCGGCGAAAGGCGTGGCCCTCCGCGGTGCCCTGCACTTCGATGAATCCGCCGCCATTGTTCATCACGACGTTCATGTCCGTCTCGGCGCAGGAATCCTCGGCGTAGTCGAGATCGAGCACGGGGACGCCATTGCAGATGCCCACCGAGACGGCAGCGACCTGGCCATGCAAAGGCGAAGTGGAGATCAGGCGCTTCGAGAGCAGCAGGTCGCAGGCATCGGCCAGCGCCACGTAGCTCCCGGTGATCGCCGCGGTGCGCGTGCCGCCGTCGGCCTGCAACACATCGCAGTCCAGCGTGATCGTGCGTTCACCAAGCGCGGCGAGATTGCTCACCGCGCGCAGTGAACGGCCGATGAGCCGCTGTATCTCCTGCGTGCGGCCGGTCTGCTTGCCCTTGGCGGCCTCGCGCGCAGAGCGAGTGTGCGTGGCTCGCGGCAACATGCCGTATTCGGCCGTCACCCAGCCCTGGTTCTTGCCGCGCAGGAAACCCGGCACGGTTTCTTCGACGCTGGCCGTGCACAACACGCGCGTGTTGCCGAACTCCACGAGCACCGAGCCTTCGGCGTGTTTCGTGAATTGACGGGTGAAGCGTACGGCGCGCAGCTCGTCGGCGGCGCGCCCACTGGGACGGGCGCTCATCAGGCGTTACCGATCCAGCGGACCACGGCGGCGGTGGTGTTGTCGCTGCCCGCACCCACGGTGCTCACGGATTTTTCGGCGAGCTTCACCAGCTCCTCGCGCAGCGGCGCGCGCGCCGGCGGAAACGCCGTGCTGAAGTCGGTCTCATCGAGACCCCCCCAGAGACCGTCGGAGCAGACTAACAAGATGTCGTTGGCCTCGAGCGGCTCGCGCAACGAGACCGTCATCTCGGGCAGGAAGGGTTCACCACCCAGGCAGCACTCGACGAAATTGCGCATGGGGTGTGTCAGCGCCTGGTCCTGCGTGATCACCCCTTCGCGCAGCAGGAATTCCACGTGGCTGTGGTCACGCGTGCGCTTGAAGATTTTTCCACGACGCAGCAGGTACACGCGGCTGTCGCCGATGTGAGCCCAGAACGCGCTGCCGTTCTGCACCAGGCACACCGCGCAGGTGGCGCGCGGCCGCGCTTCGAGCGGCAGGTTGGTGCCCAGCTTCACGACTTCCTCGTGCGCGCGGCCCAGCGTCAGATGCAGGAAACCCAGCGGGTCGAGGATGGGTTGCGGCGTGTGCCAGAACGCTTCGACGAGCACCTTGATGGCCGTCTCTGCGGCCTTCGCGCCGTCGGAATGCCCGCCCATGCCGTCGATGACCACGAGCAGCGCGGAGTGTTCGGAGACCGCGACGGCCACTCGATCCTGGTTGTCGGTGCGGCAACCTAGCAGGCTGACTTCGGCGTATTCGATGCGCAAGGCGAGGTGGGAGGTCTGATAAACTGCCGCGAGTTTACTGCACGCCGCAGCCCTTAATCCGAGAAGTTCAAAGACATGATCGCCAGCATGACGGGTTTCGCACGACGCGAGCAGGCTGGCAGCTGGGGCACCCTCACCTGCGAGCTGCGCAGCGTGAATCATCGCTACCTGGAGCCCGGTTTCCGCCTGCCGGAAGAGTTGCGTCCGCTCGAGTCCGACTTAAGACAGTTGCTGGGCAAGCACCTCAAGCGCGGCAAGGTCGATTGCACCGTGCATCTGCGCGGCGCGCAGGCGGCCGAACGTGAGTTGCGGGTGGATGCGGGCGCCCTGGCGCGAGTCGCATCGGCACTGAAGCATGTCACCGCAGCGATCCCCGGAACCTCGGTGGACGCCGTGGAGATCCTGCGCTGGCCCGGCGTCGTCGAGGCGACCACTCCCGATTCCGATGCCCTGCTGGCCGCGGGACGCACGTTGTTCCAGCAGACGCTCGACGACCTCGGCGCCATGCGGCTTCGCGAGGGCAAGCGGCTCGCCGAGCTCATCGAGCAGCGCTGCGCCAATCTCGGCGCGCTGGTCGTGCAGGTGCGCACCCGCCTGCCGGAAATCCAGGCCCGGATACGTACCCGCCTGGTCGAGCGCGTCGCCGAACTGGCCGCATCGGTGGACAAGGAACGCATGGAGCAGGAAATCGCCCTGCAGCTGCAGCGCATCGATGTTGCCGAAGAACTCGACCGGCTCGGCGGCCACATCGAGGAAACGCGGCGTGTCATGGGCAGCGGCGAGGCCGCCGGACGCCGCCTCGACTTCCTCATGCAGGAGCTGAATCGCGAGGCGAATACCCTCGCGTCGAAGTCCCAGGACCTGGATACGACCCGGCTGACGGTCGACATGAAAGTGTTGATCGAGCAGATGCGCGAGCAGGTGCAGAACGTCGAGTGAGCCCGGAGTGACTCCCCGGGTGACCCGGGTGGCGGATTTCTACTGCCGCCTCAGCGACACGCGAAGTTAGTTAGAAGCTGCGTCGCGATCACGGAATCGTGACAGCGAAATCCAGCCAAGCCCGAAAAATGGATAGTGCGTGCTCCCCCCACGGCAGTCGTGCTCATCGCCGAACCATCGGTGCCCACTTCCGGCACGCCCCTGACATCGGTCACGCTCACTCCGACGCCGACGCGCTGATCGGGTCGTTCTGAGCCACAGGTCGCGGAAGGCCGCCCGCACCCGGCGGGCGGCGCGTCGCCCGGCTACAATTCGCGGATGCAGACGGCGCCAGGTCGGGGTTCACTTCATGTCATCGCCGCGCCTTCAGGCGCCGGCAAGACCAGCCTCGTGAAGGCCGTGCTCGATCGCGACCCCAGCCTGCGCGTCTCGGTGTCGCACACCACGCGCAAGCCCCGGCCCCATGAGCGAGACGGCGAGCACTATCACTTCGTTTCCATCGACGAGTTCAAGCGGCTCGTGGAGGCGGGTGAATTCCTGGAATACGCCCAGGTGTTCGACAATTACTACGGCACCAGCCGTTCCGCGGTGGAAGCGCTGTGCAGCCGGGGCATCGATGTGATCCTGGAGATCGACTGGCAGGGCGCCCGCCAGGTCCGGAAGGCCCAGCCCGATTGCCGGACCATCTTCATCCTGCCGCCGTCGCGACGCTCGCTGGAGGAGCGGCTGCGCAATCGCAAGACCGACAGCGAGGAAGTGATCCAGCGCCGCCTGCGCGACTCGATTACCGATATGTCTCATTACTCGGAATTCGACCGCGTCATCGTCAATGACCAGTTCGAGGACGCGGTGAGTCAGCTGCTCTCGCTGCTGCGCGGTGGCGGCGGATACGAAGCCGGCAGGCCGGAACTCCAGCCGCTGATCAGGGATCTGCTGGGCTGAGCGCCTCCGCGGGCCCGCTGGCGAAAAATTGACCCTTTGGCCGATTCCGGGCCGGTTGCGAGGCGCAAATCCCGGCAAAGCAGAGCGTTTTTCCAGTAGACTCCGTCCCCCCAGAACGCTTGTTTCGTCGAGAGACTCATGGCCCGTGTAACCGTCGAAGATTGCCTCCCCAAGGTCGAGAACATTTTCCAGCTGGTGCTGCTTGCCGCCACGCGCGCGCGTCGCCTGGCCAATGGCGCCGAGCCCACGGTTCCCTGGGAAAACGACAAGCCCACCGTGGTGGCGCTGCGTGAGATTGCCGAAGGCAACATCACTGCCGAAATGCTCCGCGAGCCGGAACCGCCGCCGCCGGAAGCCACGCTGCCCGATGCCGACAATCAGTCCCTGTTCCGCGCCCCGCAATTCGGCCTGCAAGGCGATCGTGGCGAGCAGGAATAACGCCACCGCCTGAACCTTCCCACAGGAGCGCTCGCGCGCCATGGACTACGCGTCGACGCTCCTTCAGCTCATTCCCGGCTCCGGCGCACGCCGTCTGCCGGGTCTGCGTGAGCTGATCAGCAGCCTCGAGACGTATCTCCCCGCGGAACAGGTCACGCGCGTGCGCGAGGCCGCGGAGTTCGGCGCCGAGGCGCACGAAGGGCAGAAGCGACTTTCGGGCGAGCCCTACATCGCGCATCCGCTGGCGGCCGCGCAGATCCTCGCCGACCTGCATCTCGACCCCGACACGATCATCGCGGCCATCCTGCATGACGTGATCGAAGACACGCCGATCTCGAAAGAGGAGCTCGCCGGAAAATTTGGCGCGCCCGTGGCCGAGATCGTTGATGGCGTCACCAAGCTCGACCAGATCCAGTTCAAGTCACGCGCGGAAGCGCAGGCGGAAAGCTTCCGCAAGATGGTACTGGCCATGGTCCGCGACTTGCGCGTGATCCTGGTCAAGCTGGCCGATCGTACGCACAACATGCGCACGCTCGATGCCATGGCGCCGGCTCGCCGCCGCGCCATCGCGCGCGAGACACTCGACATCTACGCCCCGATCGCCGGCCGGCTGGGCCTCTACAACATGAAGCTCGAGCTCGAAGACCTCGGCTTCAAGGCGGCGTTTCCGCACCGCTACAAGGTGCTGGACCGCGCGCTCAAGCGCGCGCGCGGCAACCAGAAGCAGTTTCTCAACAAGATCGCCGAGACCCTGCGCGTGGCGCTGGTGAAAGCCGACCTCAAGGGCGATGTGTCGACACGCGAGAAACATCTCTACAGCATCTACTCGAAGATGCTGCGCAAGGCCGCGCCGCTGTCCGAGATCGTCGACGTGTTCGGCCTGCGCATCGTGGTCGACAAGGCGGACTCCTGCTACCGCGCGCTGGGCGTGGTGCACGGCGCGTACAAACCCATGCCCGGCCGGTTCAAGGATTACATCGCCATCCCGCGCGTGAACGGTTACCAGTCGCTGCACACCACCTTGTTCGGGCCCAACGGCATTCCGATCGAAGTGCAGATCCGCACCGAGGACATGCATCGCGTGGCCGAGGCCGGCATCGCCGCTCACTGGAAATACAAGGTGAACGAATTCGAGAGCGGCCAGGATGACCGCGCGCGCGAGTGGCTGGCGAACCTGGTCGACATGCAGGAGGGCGGCAGCTCCGAGGACTTCCTCGAGAGCGTCAAGGTCGACCTGTTCCCCGACAAGGTGTACGTGTTCACACCCAAGGGCGAGATCCTGCGCCTGCCGCGCGGTGCGACCGTGGTCGACTTCGCGTACGCCGTGCATACCGACGTAGGCAATCGCTGCGTGGCCGCGAAGGTGGATCGGCGCCTGACGCCGCTGCGCACGCCGCTGCGCAACGGCCAGACGGTGGAGATCATCACCGCCAAGGGCGCCATGCCGAATCCGAGCTGGGTGAACTTCGTGGTGACGGCCAAGGCTCGCGCCGCCGTGCGTCACTACCTCAAGGGCCTGCGCCGGCAGGAAGGCATCGAACTCGGCGCGCGGCTCATCAACCAGGCGCTGGGTGAATTCCGCATTTCGCTGGACGAGGTTCCCAGCGACACGTTGAACGCTGCGGTGGTCGAGCTGGGCATGCACGACGTGGATGAGCTCTACGAGAAGGTGGGCCTTGGCGAACGCCTGGCGCCGCTGGTGGCGCGTCGGTTGCTGCCCACCAAGTCGACAGACGAAGAGGGTTTCTCCGGTGCACCCGTGCCGATGGCGATCGCCGGCACCGAAGGGCTGCTGGTGTCGTACGCGCGCTGCTGTTTCCCGATTCCCGACGACCCGATCTTCGCCTATCTCTCGGCAGGCCGCGGCGTGGTGGTCCATCGCGAAAACTGCGTGAACGTGGAGGATTACCGCAAGCATCCCGAGAACTGGCTGCCGGTAGCCTGGCAAACCACGACCGACAAGCTGTTCAGCTCGGAAATCCGCGTGGATGTCGCGAACAAGATGGGCGTGCTGGCCGCGGTGGCCGCCGCGATATCTTCCGGTGACACCAACATCGAACGCGTGGCAGTCGAGGAAAAAGATGCCGACAGCTCCTCGCTGGTGTTCGAGCTGCGGGTGCGCAACCGCGAGCACCTGGCGCGCGTCGTGAAAACCATCCGCCGCATGCCCGAAGTGCTCAAGGTGACGCGTACAATCGCCAGCCACAGTCGCGCCAATTCGCGCGACTGATCCTCGACAGGAGTATCTCGATGAGCATCGCTCGCCAGGCTATCCACACGGATCAGGCACCCAAGGCCATTGGCCCCTATTCCCAGGCCGTACGCGTGGGCGACACGGTATACATGGCCGGCCAGATCCCTCTGGACCCGGCCACCATGCAGATGGTGGAAGGCGACTTCGAGAAGGAAGCCACGCGCGTCTTCGAGAACATCAAGGCGGTGATCGCGGCTTCCGGCGGCACGTTCGCGAACGTGGTGAAGGTGACCATCTTCCTCACCGACTTCGCCAACTTCGCCAAGGTGAACGAACTCATGGCGAAGTACTTCTCCGAGCCTTACCCGGCGCGCTCGACCGTGGCCGTGGCGGCGCTGCCGCGAAATGCGCGTGTCGAGATCGAGTGCACGCTGCACCTGGGCTGAGCCCGCGCTCGTAGAGAATGCTCGTGGCCGAGGCGGCGCCACAGTTTCCGAACGAACAACGGCCGGTCGCGGAATTGCGCGGCGTGGGCCCGGCGCTGGCCGAGAAGCTGGCCAGGATCGGCGTTTCGCAGGTACAGGACCTGTTGTTCGTCCTGCCCTCGCGTTACGAGGATCGCACGCAGATTTCTGAAATCGGCTCGCTCCGGCCAGGGTCGCGCGTGGTCGTCGAAGGCGAGATCCAGCTCACTGAAGTGACCTATCGGCGACGGCGACAGCTGCTCTGCCGCATCACCGACGGCACCGGTTCGCTGACGTTGCGCTTCTTCTATTTTTCCGGTGCGCAGCAGGCCAACCTGGCCCGCGGCACGCGCATCCTCTGTTTCGGTGAAGTGCGCAAGGGCCCGTTGGGCCTGGAAATCGTGCACCCCGAGTACCGGCGCGTGGCTGCCTCGGGTCCGGGTGGCGAGCGTCCCGAGCCGCTCGAGGAAGTACTCACGCCTATCTACCCCACCACCGAGGGTGTTCCACAGGCCAGGCTGCGGCACCTCATCGACCTCGCGCTGGGCGAGGCGGCACGTTCGGGCGTCCGCGACTGGATCCCGCCGGCCATGCTCGCGGACCTCGAGCTGCCCTCGCTCGTCGACGCGCTGACCATGATGCATCGGCCACCGCGTGACGCGCATCTGCCGGAACTGCTGTCCGGGAGACATCCGGCGCAACGGCGGTTGTCGTTCGAGGAATTGCTGGCACACCAGCTTTCGTTGCGCCTGCTGCGGCAGGAAATACAGGGGGATCCGGCGGCGCCACTGGCCAATGACGCGCTGGAACGGATGTTTCTGCAATCGCTGCCGTTCGCGCTCACCGGCGCCCAGGCTCGCGCGCTGGCCGAGGTGGATCGCGATCTGCAGGCGGCGCGGCCCATGGTGCGGCTGGTGCAAGGCGACGTCGGCTGCGGCAAGACCGTGGTGGCGGCGGCGGCCGCCGCACGTGCCGTGGGCTCCGGACTGCAGGCTGCGCTCATGGCGCCCACCGAACTACTGGCCGAGCAGCATGCGAAGAACTTCGAGCGCTGGTTCCGCGAGCTCGATGTGCCGGTGGCGCTGGTCACGGGCTCGTTGCCGGCGCGCGCGCGCCGCAGCGCGCTGGCATCGGTTGCGAACGGCGACATCAACATCGTGGTAGGCACACATGCCTTGTTCCAGGAAAGCATGGAATTCGCGCGCCTCGGCCTGGTGATCGTGGACGAACAGCACCGCTTCGGCGTGCATCAGAGATTGAGCCTGCGCGACAAGGGCGCGCGCGACGGCCAGTTGCCACACCAGTTGATCATGACGGCCACGCCCATCCCGCGCACGCTTGCCATGACGGCCTACGCCGATCTCGATGTGTCCGTCATCGATGAACTTCCGCCAGGTCGAACACCGGTAACGACGATCGTGAAACCGGAATCCAGCCGCGACGAAGTAGTGAGGCGCGTACACCAGGCCGTGAAGAGTGGCCGCCAGGCGTACTGGGTGTGCCCGCTCATCGATGAATCCGAGGAGCTGCGTTACCAGGCCGCCGAGGAATCCGCGAAGGAACTTCAGGAAGCGCTGCCCGATGTGCGGGTGGGCCTGGTGCACGGGCGCATGTCGGCGCGCGAGAAGGAACTGGGCATGTACCAGTTCAAGGAAGGCACCATCGGGTTGTTGGTCGCGACCACCGTCATCGAAGTGGGTGTGGACGTGCCGAACGCCACGCTGATGGTCATCGAGAATGCCGAGCGCATGGGCCTCGCGCAGCTGCACCAGTTGCGCGGACGCGTGGGCCGCGGCGCGCACGAGAGTCATTGCGTGCTGCTCTATGGCGGCAAGTTGTCGGAGATGGCGCGCGCGCGCCTCGCGGCCATCCGCGAGACCAATGATGGCTTCGTCATCGCCCGCCGCGATCTCGAGCTGCGCGGACCGGGTGAATTGCTGGGCACCCGGCAGACGGGCCTTGCTGACATGCGGGTAGCCGATCTGCTTCGGGATGCGGATCTACTGCCTGCAGTCCAGGCCGCCGCCGAAACGCTGCTTCGGCAAAATCCCGAGGCCGTACGGGCACTTACGCGCCGATGGATCGGCGCGGGCGAGCGCTATGGCCGCATCGCCTGAGCGGGCGGGACCGAGTACCCGCGCACACACCTGAAGAACAGGCGTTGAGCTCCAAATGCGAATCGTTTACATTTGCGCATCACAGCCATGGCCGTCCAGATTCTCAACGACATGCCAGACGCCGCGGTTCACCGCGGTGACCCGGCACCTTTGCCCCGCGCGGTCGCATCGAATACCTCACTGAGTGACTGGAGCCCGCGCGCCACGCGTGCAAAGTCGAAGAACGATCGCCCGCTCTTCGCCGCCATCACTGTCGGCGTGCACGTGATGTTCGTGCTCGGCTTCCTGAGTGTTCGTCACATCACGAAGATGGAGCAGCCTCCCGCGCCCATCGTCGCGGAAATATTCGAAGCGCCCGCGAGCGCCGACGACCTGCCGCTCATCGCGCCGCCGCCGATGCAGGAAGTGGTGTACTCGTTGCCCACGCCTGACGTCGTTTCGATCGAGCTCGACACCATCACTCCGCCGCCGGCGACCGCGGCGATCTCTCAGCCCACGCCGCAGGCCGTGGTGCCGCCCATGGTGGAGTCGGTGGAATACGTGCGCCCTCCGGCGCCGGTGTACCCGCGCGAGTCCAGCCGCCGCCACGAATACGGCACCGTGCTGCTGCGGGTACTGGTCGATCCGGTGGGACGCCCCGCGCAGATCCAGGTCGAACGCTCCAGCGGTTACGTGCGTCTCGATGACGCCGCGCGCGACGCCGTGCGCAAAGCCATGTTCCGCCCGCACGAAGTGAACGGCGTGGCGCAGGCCGCGCAGGTGCTCATCCCCATCGAGTTCACGCGCCGCGCTTCCTGATCGCGAGCGCGTATGATTCGCGGCAGTGGCAAACCACTCCGTCGAACTCGACCTGACTCCCCCGGCTTCTGGCGCCCGCCTGACCGCCAAGCGTTACGCGCGCCGGCTGCGCGATCTCATCGAAGTCGCGCGCCTGCATCGTCCCATCGGCATCTGGTTGCTGTTGTGGCCGGTGCTCTGGGCCATCTGGATCGCGGGCGGTTCGCATCCTTCGCCGAAAGTATTGGTGATCTTCGTGCTCGGCACGGTGGCCATGCGCTCCGCCGGCTGCGTCATCAACGATCTCGCCGACCGGGATTTCGACCCCTTCGTGAAGCGCACGCGCGATCGTCCCATCGCTTCGCGACGCCTCGCGCCCTACGAAGCGCTTGCCTGGTTCCTCGTCCTCATCGGCATCGCGCTGGCGCTGGTGCTTCAGCTCGACGAGAAGACCATCCGCATGTCGGTGATCGGCGCGGTGCTGGCGGTGAGTTATCCTTTCTTCAAGCGCTTCTTTCCGCTGCCGCAGTTCTACCTGGGCGTGGCATTCAGCTGGGGCGTGCCCATGGTGTTCATGGCGCAGCTGGGCGAGATTCCGCGCGTGGCGTGGATCATCTTTTTCGCCGGCATCATCTGGGCGGCCATCTACGACACCATGTATGCCATGGTGGATCGCGACGACGACCTCAAGATCGGCGTGAAATCCAGCGCCATCGTGTTCGGCGACATGGACAAGCTCATCATCGGCACGTTGCAGGCGCTGATGCTGTTCACGCTGTACCTGGTCGGCACCAACATGGAATTCGGCTACTGGTACAACGCCGGCCTGGTCGGCGCCGCCGTGTTCTTCGCCTGGCAGCAATGGCTGATCCGTTATCGCACCCCCGCCGACTGCTTCAGGGGGTTCCTCAACAACCACTACGTCGGTTTGTCGGTGTTCATCGGCATACTGCTCGAGTACGCGTTCCGACCGGGCGAGCTGATCCTCGGCCAGTAGCCCCCTGAATGGAAACGGAGCCCGGCGCGATCCACGCACCGGGCCCCACATCGGCGCCTGACTACCACCAGACGTAGTAGAGGACTGCCAGGATGGCGACGACCACGAAGGCCGCGACGTTGAAACCCGTGCCAGTGCTGAAATCCACGTTCTTGATGTCGACGCGCAGGGCGGTTTCCCTTCGCGGCGACATCATCGATATCGCCACCGCGATCACCACGCCGGCGACGAAGGTCCAGCCCACCCGGTTCATGAACGGATAGTCGGGCAACCACACGTAGAACGCCGCCGACATGGCGACCGTGGCCAAGGCCGCCACCATGGCCGCGGTGGCCGTGGTGCGTTCCCAGTACAGCCCCAACAGGAAGATCACGCAGATGCCCGGCGTGACGAACCCGGTGAAGTCCTGGATGTACTGGAACGCCTGATCGAAGCTGCCGAGCAGCGGCCGCGTCATCACGATGGCGATGATGATGGACACCACCGCGGCGATGCGCCCGACGGTGACCAGCCGGCGCTGCTCGGTGTCGGGCTTCATGGAGCGATACAGATCCATCGTGAAGATGGTCGCGATCGAATTGATCTTGGAACCCGTGGACGCAATGATCGCCGCGACCAACGCCGCGAACACCAGGCCCAGGATCCCGGTGGGCAGCATGGCCATGAGGCTGGGATATGCCTGGTCCGGACGCTCCAGCCCCGGATTGAGAATGACGGCCGCGATGCCGGGCAGCACGATGATCACCGGCATGAGCAGCTTGAGGAACGCGGCCAGCACGATGCCCTTCTGCGCTTCACCGACGCTCTTGGCCGCGAGGCCGCGCTGGATGATGTACTGGTTGAAGCCCCAGTACGACACGTTCATCACCCACATGCCGCCGAGCAGCACGGCGAGGCCGGGCAGGTGCCGGTAGCTGGGATTGTCCTCCGAGAGAATCATGTCGAACTTCTCGGGCAGCTCGGTGGTGAGCCGCGTGAAGCCGGCGATGACGCTGCCGTCACCCACGGTGGACAACGCGATCCAGGTGATCATGAGCCCGCCGAGCACCAGCAAGGAGACTTGCACGATGTCGGTGAGCGCAACGGCCTTGAGACCGCCATACAGCGCGTACACCAGGGCGAACACGCCGAGCCCGATGATGGCGATGTCGATGTCGACGCCGGTGATGGTGTTCACCGCGGTGGCGCCCAGCCAGAGGATGGATGTGAGGTTCACGAAGATGTAAAGCACCAGCCAGAAGATGGCCATCACGGTGCGCACGCCCGGGCTGTAACGTTTCTCGAGGAATTCCGGCATGGTGTAGATGCCGTTCTTGAGGAACACCGGCAGGATCCATTTGCCGACGACGATGAGCGTGAGCGCCGCCATCCATTCGTAGGAGGCGATGGCCATGCCCATCACGTAGCCCGAACCCGACATGCCGACGATCTGCTCGGCCGAGATGTTGGCCGCGATCAGCGAGGTGCCGATGGCCCACCACGGCAACGCGCGGCTGGCGAGGAAATAGTCCTGCGCGTTCTTCTCGTGCGAACCCTTTTCGCGCGACACCCATTGCGCCAGCACGAAGATGCCGATCGCGTACACGACCAGGATAGTGATATCCACTGGATGAAGATTCACCGGGACCCCCTGCGATGCAGCGTGATGATTCACGCTTGTTAGTTGCGTGCGCTCGTCTTTCTAGCTTGGCGTCTGTGCCTGGCGCAACGCATCGAACAGCCCCTTCGCGCGCGCCGCGACATCCGCGAGTGTATACGCGGGTTTGAACAATTCACCGCCAAAACCGAATCCATCCGCGCCTGACGCGAGCCATTCCGCGATGTCCTGCGAGCCAACGCCGCCCACCGGGTACATCTTCACGTGTTTCGGCAGCACCGACTTCAATGCGCGCAGGTGGCTGGCACCATAGGTGGACGCCGGAAACAGTTTGAGTTCCGTGGCGCCGGCGTGAATCGCCGCGAACGCCTCGGTGGCGGTCGCGACTCCAGGCATTACGCGCATGCCGAACCCCAGTGCGTGACGGATGACCTGCGTATCGCAGTTCGGGGACACGATGAGCCTGCCGCCGGCGGCCCTCACGTTGTTCACTTCCACGGCGCTCAGCACGGTGCCGGCCCCCACCAGGCAATCGGGATGGGCGGCCGCCAGTAGTTTGATGGTGTCGAAGGGCCGCGGAGAATTCAGCGGCACCTCGATGCTGCGAAAGCCAGCCTGGACCAGCGCGGCGCCCGTCTCGAGGGCTCGTTCCGGTGTGAGCCCGCGCAGGATGGCCACCATTTCGATGGTGCCGCTCACGCGCGTTCCATCCCTTCACGAAACTCATGGGCGCGGAACACATGGGCCAGGCCCGCGAGCGCCGCGGCCGACCCGTCGACTTCCACGGACTTCCGCCCCACATTCGACAGGGCCTGCGCATACCAGGCGGTCAGTTGCGGTGCGCCGATGACAACCACCGGGCCCGACGAATCATGCTCTTCGAACAGCGCCAGCGCGCCATTCACGTCGGCGCCGATCAGCAGCCCGGAAATCCACGATGCCGCGCCTTCCGGCGCGAGCTGGTTGTCCAACCTCAGGCTGCGCGCCTGGAAGATCTGGTGCAGCAGCAGACCGCGATGCTTCGACGCCTCGGCGAGCCCGCGCTCGAACTCTGCCGGAACCTGAGTCACGGGCGTGGCCTTGTCGCGCACCAGCACGGTGTGCTCGCACAAGGATGCGAACACCTCGCCGGTAGGTGCGGTGAGGAATTCCTGCAGGCTTTCGCCAGCCACCGCCGCCCACTTGGTGTGCGTGCCGGGCATGCAGACCAGCTGGTGTCCCTGGCCCCGGAGCGCACCCATGCGCAATGCCCCGAACAACTGCGTTTCTTCACCGCGCATCACGTCCGGAGCCCCCAGCGGATTCGTGCAGCGCATGCCGGGCACCACGTACACGCCGTCGCGGATCTTCACCGGCGCATCGGCCAGCTCGTGCAGTTGGACGGGCGCCGGTAGATAGGGTGTCTCCATCCAGCCGATGGCAGAACCTGCCATGCCGCACAGCCACGCAGTCAGGCCGGTGTTCGACGTGCGCCAATCGGCAGTCTGCGAATCGAAGACTTCCGCAAATCGTCCGCGCGACTCCACGGCGCCCGGGCCCTTGCGGAGTTCCAGCGCCTTGCCGTCCGCGTCGCAGAGCGCGAAACTCGCATTGCTGGTGCCCCAGTCGACGGCGATGAACGCGGCGGCCTCGATGCGTTTCATGGGGCCATGTTACGCCGACGTACCGGCTCAGATGGTGTGTGGTGCGACGATGCGTCGTTCGCCGATCAGGAAGGCATCGGCCACCAGCTGGAACGGCCGCCAGTCGACGTCGGAGGCGCCACTATCTACGAGTTCGGCGAATCGCTGGTACAGGCGCGGGTATTCGCCCGCGAGACCTTCCTCGGACGAGAGTTCCTTGCCGTCGATGGCGAGCACGGCGCCACCCTTCGACAGCTTCAGCGTACCGGTCGTGGTCTTGAGCTCGATGTCCCAGCTCTGCTCGCCCTTCTGGCGGAAATCGAATTCCGCGCCTATCTGCACGCCGTCGTCGGTGCGCATGCGCAGCGTCGACGCGATGGGCGACTGCTGGTTCTCGGGGAATTCCAGCACCGCACTCTCCACGCAGACGTCGCGCGGCAGGATGGCGGTGAGCAGCGACAGCGCGTTGATGCCCGGGTCGAAGACGCCGAAGCCACCTGGCTCCCAGATCCACTTCTGGCCGGGGTGCCAGTGGTGCACATCTTCCTTCCACGTGATCTTGCCGCTGACCAGCTTGCGCGTGCGCAGCCACTCGCGTGCGGCGTCGACACCGTCGGCGAAGCGTGAGTGCCAGGTCTGGAACAGCGTGAGGTTGCGCCGCGCGGCTTCATCCGCGAGCAGCGCGATCTGACGCGTGGTGGCGGCGGGCGGCTTCTCGAGCATCACGTGCTTGCCGGCCCGCAGGCTGGTCAGCGCGGCTTCGAAATGCGCCTGCGGCGGCGTGCAGATCGAGACGCAATTCAGGTCCGGCATTGCCGCCAGCATGGTCTCGAGGTCCGGAAAACTCGGGACGCCAGTCACCGTAGTGTTGCGACTGGCGCAGGCCACCAGTTCGTATCGTGGATTCGCGTTCAGCGCGGGAATGTGTTGGTCACGCGCAATCTTGCCTATGCCCAGCAGGCCTGCCTTCAACCGCATCTTCTCTCCCCCATACACGACCCCACGCCTCTCGCACGCAAGTCCTTTGAACGACGTCGTTCACCAGGCGTTGCTGGCCGCAGTGCGTCGCAGGATAACCGTCGTGCAGCGAGTCCGCACCCGGCAAGTCAGGGATATGAAACTTCTACATGAACAATAGAACTTCCGAATCGCCTGACCCCGCGCGGAATGAAATCAGGCGCCGCTCTGGTCGCTGCGGATCACCAGCATCAACGCTTCCTTGATGAGCTCGCGGCAGGCGCGCGACGCGGCATCCGGGTTGCCGTTCTTGATGGCGCGATAGATGCGTTCATGCGCGTCGTAATCGGCCAGTGCACCCCTCGCCTTGTTGGTCAGGCGGATGGAGAAGCGCAGCGCCGTTTCGACGATCGGCGTGAGCTGGTGATAGAAGCGGTTGTGGCTGATCTCGAGGATGGTGGCGTGAAAGGCTATGTCGGCTGCCACGGCGTCGAAGTCGCCGGTGAGGGCGCCCTTCATCTTGTCGAGCCTGCTCTTGAGCAGATCCTTGTCGGCATCCGTGGCATTCGTCGCCGCGAGCGCGGCCGCGGCCGGCTCGATGCCGATGCGCACCTCGAGGAATTCACGCACCAGCCTGTGCGAAAAATGCCGATCGAGGATCCAGGTGAGCACCTCGGCGTCCAGCAGGTCCCACTTTTCTTCCGGATGAACATAGGTGCCCACGCGCGGACGCTGGCCGATGAGGCCTTTGGTCGAAAGGATCTTCACCGCTTCACGCATCACGGTGCGGCTGGCGCCGAATTTCTTGCCCAACTCGGTTTCGATGGGCAGGGATTTACCGGCAGGGAGATCGCCGCGCACGATGGACGACCCGAGCTTCTGCACGAGCGACTGGGTGAGGTTGATGCTTCCGGCCATGGGTACCGTGTCTCCTGCGGCGACTACGCTACCACGGCCCCGAAGTGCATCAAGAACTATTAATCAGACTATTGCGCGACCAGGGAAACCGCGGACACCCACCGCCCGAATGTCGGCCACCGATGCCGGCCTCTCGGCGACGTCCCGTGTCACCGGGCGGTAGTTAGATCGTCTCGGAAACGCCAAGTTCGCGCAGGATGTCCACGCGCAGCGCCTGGGCCTCGGGACTGGAGACACGCCGCGGATGCGGAATGCCCACCTCGAAGGTCTTCTGGATGCGCGTCGGCCGCGGGCTGAGCACGAGGATGCGGTCGGCCAGGTGGATGGCCTCTTCCACGTCGTGCGTGATCAGCAGAACGGTGTGTTTTTCCTTGGCGAGTATGCGCAGCAGCTCGTTCTGCATGCGCAGGCTCATCAGCGCATCCAGCGCCGAGAACGGCTCGTCCATGTAGAGGATCTCGGGCTTCACCACGAGCGCGCGCGCGATCTCGCAGCGCTTGAGCATGCCGCCGGAGAGCTCGTGCGGGTAGTTGTTCTCGAAGCCCTTGAGGCCCACGAGCGCGGCGTATTCCTCCGCCAGCACCTCGCGGTTGGCGAGATCGTCGGGCAGGCCGAACAGCAGGTTCTGCCGCACGGTGAGCCACGGGAACACCGAGCCCTGCTGCGTGATGAGCACACCCTTGCGGTTCGGCCCCAGCCGCGGCACGCCGTCGACTTTCACGGCGCCGGAATCCGGCGCGAGAAAACCCGCCATGATGTTCATCAGCGTGGTCTTGCCGCAGCCCGAGGGGCCGACGATGGCGACGAATTCGCCATCGGCGACCTCGAAGTCGAGGTTCTGGATGACGTCGAGATGGCCCTTGTCCGTGGGAAAGCCCTTGCGGACATTGTCTATCTTGATCTTGATCGGCATGGCGCCCCTCGGCGACTCAGTGGGCATGGCGCCCTTCGGCGACTCAGTGGGCATATCGCCACCGCACGATCTTCATGTTCTCGAGCAGGCGCATGAGGCCGTCGAGCAGAAGGCCGATGAGACCGATGATGATCATGCCGGCCACCACCAGGTCGTAACGATTACCCGCGTTGCGCGCGTCCATGATCATGTAGCCGAGGCCGGAACGCAGCGCGATCATCTCCGCGGCCACGACGACGAGCCAGGCAACGCCCAATCCGATGCGCATGCCCGTGATGATCTGCGGCAAGGTCGCCGGCAACACCACCTGCAGGAAGAACTTGCCGCGCGGCACGTCGAAGTTGTTCGCGGCCCGCAGGAAGCGCTTCTCGATGGTGTGCACGCCCACCGTGGTCTGCACGATCATCGGGAAGACCGAGGCGATGAAGATGAGGTAGATGGCCGAGGCATTGCCCACGCCGAACCACAGGATGGAGATGGGTATCCAGGCGATCGGCGAAATCGGTCGCAGTATCTGGAAGATGGGGTTCATGGTGACGAAGGCGCCATGCACCCGGCCCATCCACAGGCCCAGCGGGATGGCCAGCAGCACCGCCAGGCCGAAGCCCGAGGCCACGCGCATCAGCGAAGAGCCGATGTGCTCCCAGAGGCTGCCGTCCCTGGCCAGCTCGAGCGTACCTTCGACCACCGTCTTCGGCGTGGGGAAGATGAAGCTGTTCGTGTAGATCACGGTCAGCCACCACGTCGCGACGAGAACCGCCGCGACGACGATCGACGACCATGAATTCCTGAGACCTTTCATCTGTACTTGTTCTCCAGGCCTAACTATTCTGCCAGTGACGCAGGCGCCAGCGGATCTTCTGCCATGGCCACACGGGCTTCTCTTCGACGATCACGATCATCTGGCCGCTCGAATGCGCGGTGCAGTCGAAGCGGTTCTCCGAGGCCACCTCGAAGGGCAGCCTGAAACTCTGGCCCGGCATCATGATGGTGGGCCCGAACTGCTGCGGCACCTCGTCGAGGTTGCGCAGCAACAGCACGTCGTTCAGGCCCAGGGTCAACGTGATCGAAGATGGCAGGATGTCCACCAGGTCGCCGGACATGCGCCGTGCGTAGGTGCCGTGGGGAATCTCGAACAGCGCCTCGCGCGAAGGTAGTTTGATGGGCGCGAACCCTGCCCAGGCGACCACCGCCAGCAACGGCGTCAGCGCTGCCCACCACCACCAGCCGCGCCTGCTCATGAACGCAGCAGGATCTTGAGGTCATGCACGAAGTCGTCGACCGGATGTCCGTAAGGCATCACCGCGCGCAGGCCACCGGCGCGATCGATCATGTAGATGGAAGACGAATGCCCGATGGTGTAGCTCCCATCGGGATTCGAGTTCTTCGACGAAGAGATGCCGTACTTCTTCTGCGCGGCATCGATTTCCGCGCGGGTGCCCACGCCGCCGATGAAGGTGGGGTCGAAGGACGCCAGGTACTTTTTCATCTGCGCCGCGGTATCGCGCTCCGGGTCAACCGTGACGTAGACGACCTGCACGTACGCAGCCTCCGTGCCCAGCTTTTTGCGGGCGCCCGCCAGCGTGGCGAGCGTGATCGGGCAGACCTCGCCGCAGTTGCTGAAGCCGAAGGCGAGCAGCACCACCTTGCCCTTGTAGCGCGCGAGATCGATTGGCTGTCCGTCGGTGCCCTGCAGGCTAATTTGCGGCGCGGCCATCACCGGGCTCAGCACGCCGGCCTTCAGCTGGTCCCTTGCCGCCTGTGTGGCGGGCTGGGGCCGCGCGGCCGGGTCGGCGAGCGCGAGCGCGGCGCCTAACAACACAGGCAGGATCAGTATCTTCTTCATATGGGCATGGGCGCCGGCTGCGCATTCTTCACGAAACTGTCGTCGATGTACTTCTCGTACGGAATCGGGTGCTTGATGGTCCCGGCCTGGATCGACAGCTGCATGAGGTCTTCGAATTCCTCGCGGATCATGCGCAGGTCGCCATAGGTCACGCGATCGGTCGGGTTCTCCATCACGAACTGCAGGATCTTCGGATCCTGGTTGAAAAAGCTGCGGCCGGACGCGATGGTCACCGCCTTGTCGCGATTGGCCTTGGCCTGGTCCAGCCAGTTGCCCGCGCCCTGGATCTGGTTCACCAGGTCCTGGACGAGTTCGGGTTTCGACTGGATCAGCTCCTCGCGCACAGTGAGGCAGCAGCAGATGTAGTTGCGCCACTCGTCGCGCGTCATGCGCAGCACGCGCGCGTAGCCCGCGCTTTGCGCGGCGGCGCCGAAAGGTTCGCCCGTGCAATAAGCGTCGACGGCGTCTGCATAGAGGGCCGCCGGCATATCGGGCGGCGGCATTTCGACGATCTCGAAATCGGCCGCGGCGTCATGTTCTCGCGCGTCAGCATCTTGCGCAGGAACAGGAAGTCGACGGCGAAGCGGCTGGGGATGGCCACGCGCTTGCCCTTGAGATCAGCGAATTTCTCGTACGCGGAATCCTTCTTGACCATGATGACCGCGCCCGAGCGATGACCCAGCGACACGATCTTCACCGGGATCTTCTTGTCCGCGAGATCCATCACCAGCGGCGCCAGCATGTAGCCCGCCTGGATGCGGCCCGCCATCAGCGACTCCTTGATCTCCGGCCAGCCGCTGTACTTGCTGTACTCGAAGCGGAACGCGTTGGTCGACTGCGCACTTTCGATCGCGCGGTTCTTGCCGACGCAGGCCACCGGCAGAGTGAGATTGCAGGTGACCGGGAGACCGCCCACCGCCAGCGGCCCGTCACCGCGATCCGACGAGGAGCAGCCGTACAGACCCAGTGGCAGCGCCGCCGCCATGGCCGACTGCAACACCTGTCGACGGTTGTAAGTGGTTCTCACGCGGGAATTTTCGCCGGGAGGCCCGGTAAATCCGGGCCGTTATAAGAGTGCCCCGAGCCTAGCGGACGCCCGCATAGTTTTCGTCTATGAAGCGGTAACGCACCGTTTAAGATGGCCCGATATGTCATTCGTAACCGCCGCCGCCGCCGACAAGAACACCTATGACGTGATCGTGGTCGGGTCCGGCGCCGCCGGCGGCCAGACCGCCTACACGCTGGCGATGGAAGGCGCCCGGGTGCTGATGCTCGAGGCGGGCCGCCACTACCAGCCGGCCACCGAAACTCCCATGATGCAGGTGAATGGCGATGCGCCCCTGCGCGCGTCCGGCACCCCTGAGAAGCCCTTCGGTTTCTGGGATGCGACCATCGACGGCGGCTGGCAGGTGCCCGGCGAGCCCTATACCAGTGCGTCCGACGACCCCGCGCGCCAGTTCGTGTGGTGGCGCGCTCGCATGCTGGGAGGGCGCACCAATCACTGGGGGCGCATTTCGTTGCGCAACGGCCCCTACGACTTCAAGCCGCACTCGCGCGATGGCCTCGGCTTCGACTGGCCCATGAGCTACGAAGATCTCGCGCCCTACTACGACAAGGTGGAGATGCTCATCGGCGTGTATGGCGCCAATGACGGGCTGGAGAACACGCCAAACAGCTCGCCCGGCGTGCTGCTGCCGCCGCCCAAGCCGCGCGTCAGCGATCTCCTCATCCAGGATCGCTCCAGAAAGATGGGCATTCCCGTGGTCGCGGGTCACCGCGCGGTGCTGACCACCGCACTCGACCACAAGCGGCTGCCCAGGCTGTTGCATCCCGGCAATGCCAAGGCGCAGAAGATCCTCGCGGCCGACATGCAGAAGCGTGCGGCCTGTTTCTTTGCGACTCCCTGCGGGCGCGGGTGCTCGATTCGGGCTAACTACCAGTCCACCACCGTGCACCTGCCGCCGGCGCTGGACACGGGCAACCTCGACATCGTCACCGACGCCATGGTGCGTTCGGTGAACCAGCGCGCCGATGGCAAGGCCGAAGGCGTGACTTTCATCGACCGCAAGACCGGCGCCGAACATCGCGTGAAGGCGCGCATCGTCGTGCTCGCGGCCAGCGCGCTGGAGTCCGTGCGCATCCTGCTGAACTCCGGCGTGGCGAACAGCAGCGGCAAGGTCGGCAAGTACATCATGGACACCGTGGGCGCCAACTTCGGCGGCCAGGTGCCGCTGCTCGAAGACATGCCACTGCACAACGAGGACGGCGTCGACGGTCTGCACCTGTACACGCCGTGGTGGCTGTACAAGGAACAGCTCGCGGGCAAGCTGGGCTTCGCGCGCGGCTATCACTTCGAGTTCGGCGGCGGACGCGGCATGCCCAGCATGGGCACGGGCGCGAACCTCGAGTGGCTCAACGGCGGCAACTACGGCAGGAAGTTCAAGGAAGACGCGCGGCGGTACTACGGATCGTTCGTCGGGTTCGCCGGCCGCGGCGAGATGATTCCCAACGACGACTGTTATGCCGAGCTCGATCCGAACGTGAAAGACAAGTTCGGCATTCCCGTGCTGCGCTTCCACTGGAAATGGAGTGAACACGAGATCAGGCAGGCCGAACACATGCAGAAAGTGGCGGCCGAGATCATCGACGCCATGGGCGGCCGATATGCCACGAAACCGCAGAGCGGCGACAAGGCCATCAAGCAGGGCGGCATCATCATTCACGAAGTGGGCGGCGCCATGATGGGTACCGACCCGAAGAAGTCAGTGACCAACAGCTACGGCCAGTGCTGGGACATGAAGAACCTGTTCCTCACCGATGGCGCGACGTTGTGCTCCAACGCGGACAAGAACCCCACGCTGACCATCATGGCGCTGGCCTGGCGCTCGGCCGAGCACATGCTCGGCCTAATGAAGCGGAAGGAGCTGTGATGGACCGGCGCACGACGATCAAGTGGATGTTCGCCGCGGCCGCCACGGCGCCGTCGCTGCAGGTTTCATTCGCGGCGGGCGCCGAAGCCATGGCGCGCGACGTCGCCGCCGGGCAGCAGGGCTACGGCACCGACCCCAACCTGGTGGCGGAGTGGAAGCCCGGTGGCCCCTGGCCGCTCACGCTGACCGAAGCCGGCAGGCTAACTACCAAGGCGCTGGCAGATCTCATCATCCCCGCCGACGATCACTCTCCGGCGGCTTCGGCCGTGGGCATCGTCGAGTTCATCGACGAGT
Source organism: Steroidobacteraceae bacterium (assembly GCA_029266835.1). Taxonomy (GTDB): domain Bacteria; phylum Pseudomonadota; class Gammaproteobacteria; order Steroidobacterales; family Steroidobacteraceae; genus CADEED01. The sequence continues at coordinate 13,090 of JAQSWD010000020.1, read as the reverse complement.
GGATCAGCGCGCCCTATCCACAGCAACGCGGCGATCGGGAGATCGTGCTGCCTGGCCTTGCCTGGATCGACGGCGAGTCGCAGAAGCGGTTTGGCAAGACGTTTCACGCGGCGAGCGAGGCGCAGCGCGCGCAGATCGCGGACGACATCTGTTCTGCCGCGAAAGCGACGCCTGAACTCGCCACCGCCGCGAAGTTCTTCGCGAAGTTCCGTGATCTGACTGCCGGCGGCTTCTACACCACGCCCGTGGGAATGAAGGACATCGGTTACGTAGGCAACGTTCCGCTCGCGACTTTCGATGGCCCACCCATCGAGGCGCTCAAGAAGGCCGGTCTGGCCTGACGCCTTCGGGACGGCGCCGCATGTCCGTCACCGCGCGTGATGGCGCGGCGCACGAGCCACTGCCCAGAGATCCACGCGGCTGATACCGGCCGCCAGCAACACACATTTCATTTCGGCCAGCGTGCTGCCCGTGGTGGTGACGTCATCGATCACGGCGACGTGGCCGGCTTCGCGCAGTCGCTTCATCGCCCGGCCGCCGGCCACCACGAAAGCGCCACGCACGTTGCTATGCCGCTCATCGATACCGAGACCGGTCTGCGACGGCGTATCACGCACGCGTCGCACCGCATGCCAGGCCTGCGGTATCCCGAGCGAGCGCCCCGCGTAACGCGCGATGGCGGCGGCCTGGTTGAAGCCGCGTTCGCCCAGCCGCGAGTCGTGCAACGGCACGGGCACCAGCAGCCGGGGCAGCAAGTCGCCGCGCGCGCGCACCGCTTGCGCCAGCAACTCACCCAACACGCGCGCGTTCTCGATGGCGCCGGCGTATTTCAGCTGACGGATGAGGTCATCCGCGGGGGGTTCAAAACGCATCGCGGTGAGCAGGCTGGGCAGCTGCGCGTAGTCCCAGGGCAGATCCGCATGGCAGATCTGGCAGAGATCCAGGTCCGGCGGCGTCCCCGCGAAACCGCAGAGGCAGCACCGCGGCGGAAAAAGCGTGGCGCCCAGCAGGCGCGAAAGCCCCCGCGCTGCCGTCAACTGGACGCCACGCAATCGGTTGACAATGGAGACGGCGCTATTGAACATGCCCGCCAGTTTTCCTTGCGCGCTACATCGTGGCCAGCTGGAAATCTGATGTAAATCAACAAATAAAGGGATGGGCATGGCCACGACGATCCGCCACGATTGGACCATCGAGGAAGTGGAAGCGCTGTTCGCGCTGCCCTTCATGGACCTGATGTTCCGAGCCCAGGAGACGCATCGAGCCCACCAGCCGGCCAACGCCGTACAGATGAGTACGCTGCTGTCGATCAAGACGGGCGCCTGCCCGGAAGACTGTGCCTACTGCCCCCAGAGCGTCCGCTACGACACCGGCCTCGAGCGCGAAAAACTGGTGCCGCTCGAAGAGGTGCGCGCACGCGCCCAGGCCGCCAGGGACGCCGGCGCCACGCGCTTCTGCATGGGCGCCGCCTGGCGCTCGCCCAAGAAGCGGGACATCAAGCCGGCCTCGACTACTACAACCACAACGTCGACACGTCGCCCGAGTTCTACGGCGAAATCATCACCACGCGCACATACCAGGATCGTCTCGACACGCTGGCCGCCGTACGCGAAGCCGGCCTCAACGTTTGCTGCGGCGGCATCGTCGGCATGGGCGAAACCACGCGCGACCGCGCGTCCATGCTCGCGACGCTCGCGAATCTTCCGCAGCACCCGGAGAGTGTGCCCATCAACAACCTGGTGCGCGTGCCGGGCACGCCGCTGCAGGGCGCGGCGCCCGTGGATCCCTTCGACTTCGTGCGTTGTATTGCTGTGGCGCGCATCGTGATGCCGAAGGCATCGGTGCGCCTGTCCGCGGGCCGCGAAGTGATGAACGACGAGCTGCAGGCGCTGTGTTTCATGGCGGGCGCCAATTCCATCTTCTACGGCGAGAAGCTGCTGACCACGGGCAACCCGGATGTAGCGCGCGATCGCGCGCTGATGACACGCCTGGGTATCGGGCCACTGATTCCCGCCGGCCTCGAAGCCAATGCCGATGGCGTGGTTGAGGCTCGCGAGCACCACCATCACGAGACCGTCGCCGGGCATGTGCACGGCCCCGGTTGCTCACATGAACATGCGCCCGCGAGACCGGGTGCCGCATGCAACGCGACCCGGCAGCGCTGAGGGCCGCGCTCGAGGATCTCGAGCAGCGCCATCTGCGCCGCGTCCGCCGCGTCCCACCGCGCGACGCGGTGAATTTCTGCAGCAACGATTACCTCGGGCTCTCGGCGCATCCTGAAGTGGTTCAGGCCTTCGCGGATGCCGTCATGAAGTACGGCGTGGGCAGCGGCGCTTCCCACCTGGTGACCGGGCACAGCAGCGCGCACCAGATGCTCGAAGAGGCCGTGGCGGCCTTCACCGGCCGTGAAAAGGCGCTGGTCTTCTCCACCGGCTACATGGCCAATATGGGCGTCATTGGCGCGCTGGCGGATCAAAAGGCGGCCATAGTTTCGGACAAGCTCAACCATGCGTCGCTGATCGACGGAAGCCGCCTCTCGGGCGCCAAGGTTTCGCGGTACCGCCACGCGGATTCCGACCACGCCACCGAGCAGCTCGCGGCCATCGACCCGGAAGTGAAATCGCGCCTGCTGGTCACCGATGGCGTGTTCAGCATGGATGGCGACCTGGCCCCGCTGCCCGAACTCGCGCTCGCCGCGCGCAGGGCCAACGCATGGCTGGTGGTCGATGACGCGCATGCGTTCGGCGTGGTCGGCGCCACCGGCCGGGGCAGTTGCGAGCACTTCGGGCTGTCGTCGGATGACGTGCCTGTGCTGGTGGGCACCTTCGGAAAAGCCTTTGGCACCTTCGGCGCCTTCGTCGCGGGCGATGCCGATCTCATCGACTACCTGGTGCAGAAAGCACGCCCCTACATCTACACCACCGCGCTGCCGCCGGCCGTGGTCGCGGCGACTTTCGCGGCGCTGGAAGTAGCGCAGCGCGATTCCTGGCGGCGCGAACGCGTGCTCGCACATGCGCGGCGCGTGCACGGCGTGCTGGGGTTGCCGGGAACGTCGGTATCGCCCATCGTGCCCATCATCCTGCGCGATGAAGCCCGCGCGCTGGCCGCGAGCCGCGAGCTCGAAGCCCGCGGATTCCTGGTGAGCGCGATCCGCCCACCCACCGTGCCGGCCGGCACCTCGCGACTGCGCGTCACCTTGTCGGCCACGCACGAGGAATCGCAGGTGGACGCGCTGATCACGGCGATTGCCGAAGTACGCCAGACTGACGTACGCCAGGGCGAGAGCCGTCCACTCGAGACCGACGAGTGAGCAGCGACCCCCGCGACGTCTTCGGCCTGGACCGCCGCGCCGTCGCGCGCGCTTTCGACCGCGCCAGCGCCAGTTACGATGCCGCCGCGGCGCTGCAGGAACGCGTCCGCGACGAACTGCTCGGGCGCCTCGAAGAGCTGCAAATCCAGCCACGCGCCGTTCTCGATCTCGGCGCCGGCACGGGGCACGCCACGCGCGAACTCAAGCGCCGCTATTCCCAATCGCTCACTGTCGCCGTGGATATCGCGCCCGGCATGCTGGAGCGCGCGCGAGCGCAATCACGCTGGCTGCGCCGCTTCGAGCGCGTACGCGCCGACGCCTATGCGCTGCCTTTCCGCGACCAGTCGTTCGACCTCGTGTTCAGCAGTCTCATGCTGCAGTGGTGCGACGACCTCGATGCGGTTTTCGCCGAGATTTCCAGGGTCCTGACGCCGGGCGGGCTGCTGCTGTTCAGCACTTTCGGCCCGGGGACGCTGGGCGAATTGCGCGAGGCCTGGAGCGTAAGCGACGCGAGAATGAGCGGCGTAAGCGACGCGAGAATGAACAGCGTAAGCGACGCGAGAACGAGGAGCGTAAGCGACGCGAGAATCAGCATCGCAAACGACGTGGCCATCACCCACGCGGGCAACCACGTGAACCACTTCTTCGATCCGCATGCGCTGGGCATGGCACTGATGCACGCGGGTTTCGCGGAGCCCGTGCTCGATGTGGACCGCATCGTCATGCAGTACCCCGACGCGCTCACGCTCATGCGCGAACTCAAGGCCATCGGCGCGCACAATGTGACGCGCGGCCGGCCGCGCGGACTTACTGGACGCGCGCGGCTGGCGGCCATGACGCAGGCGTACGAGACACAGCGCCGCGATGGCCTCCTGCCCGCGACCTACGAGGTGATCCACGCCACTTCGTGGGGCGGCCCGAAACGCACGGAAGAGCATGAATTCCCGCGTGAAACCGTCATATCGCCCAGTGCCATCAAGCGCCGTGGCCAGCCGTGAGCATGGCCGCCTCGAAGGGATCGGCGCGCTGTCGGATTGCCTGGTCGTCGAGGGCGCCGGCGGCTGGCTGGCGCCCATTTCCGCCGTGGAAACCATGGCGGATCTCGCGGGAAAAATGGCGTTGCCGGTGATACTCGTGGTGGGCCTGCGGCTGGGCTGCCTGAACCACGCGTTGCTCACGCGCGAAGCCATCCGCTCTCAGGGCGTGCCGTTCGCGGGCTGGATCGCCAACAAGATGGCCACCGAAATGCCGCTGGCGGGCGCGAATATCGACACCCTCGCGAGCCGCTTCGGCATGAGCCCGATGGGCACCGTTCCCTCAGGGATTCCCGCGATCGAGCCGGGCGTACCGGCCTGGGCGTCCGAGGTCGCGAAGAAGCTCGTAAGTCTTTAACAGAGCACGAAAATGGGCTGGTATAGTGCCGCCCCGTGCCAGCCGCCGCCCGCCACTTCGATCTGATCCCGCATTGCTCGTTGAGCGTGCGCGGGGCGCTGGTGTTTTTCGGTTCGGTTTGCCTGCTCACTTTCGGAGTCGCGGGCGCCGCCACCCTCATGGGCTACTGGCCCGTGTTGCCCTTCGCGGGCGCCGAAATGCTGCTGCTCGGCTGGGCGCTGCGCTCGAATATGCAAAGACGCTTCGAACGCGAGTCCATCCACGTCACCGAAACCGAAATCGTGATCGAGCATCGTTCTTTGGGAGCAGGGCACGCGACCCCGTGTCGCATCGTGTTCCCGCGCCACTGGGCACGGGTTAAAATCCGCCGCCCGAAATCGCCCCTCCACCGCTGCCAACTCGTCATCGAGTCGCACGGCCGGGCCCGCGAGGTTGGCAAGTTTCTGACAGAGGAGGAGCGTCGCCACCTGGCTGCCGATCTCCGGCAGCTGATAGGCGACATGAACCAGTCCCCGGAGATCCCGGGCGCGGGTTCACCAGAACAGTTTTCTTGAGGTCATCGATGAGCTTTCACATGAAGAACGCCTTCGCGCGCCGTGCAATGCAGGCCGCATCCGCCACCTTGTTCGCCTTCATGGCGAGCGTCTCGCACGCCAATTGGGGCGGGCTGAACATGCCGGAGGGTGTGAGCATCCTCAGCAAGAAGATCTACGGCCTGCACATGCTGATCCTGTGGGTCTGCGTGGTGCTCGCGGTCGTGGTGTTCGGCGTGATGATCTACTCGCTGTTCAAGTTCCGCCGCTCCAAGGGCGCAGAGCCGGACAAGACCATGGTCCACAGCACCAAGGTCGAGATCGTCTGGACCGTCATTCCCATCCTCATCCTGGTGGGCATGGCCGTTCCGATCGCGAAGACGCTCATCGAGATCGAGGACATGGGCGAGGTCGGCCTCAACATCAAGGTCACCGGCTACCAGTGGAAATGGGAGTACGAGTACCTCAACGAGGACGTGAGCTTCTTCTCCACGCTCGATCGCCAGAGCAACGCCGCCCGCCAGCTCAACTCGGGCATCGACCCGAAGTCGGTCGAGCACTATCTACTCAACGTTGATAATCCGCTGGTCATCCCGGCCGGCGTGAAGATCCGCTTCCTGCTCACCGCGCAGGACGTGATCCACGCCTGGTGGGTGCCGGACTTCGGCATGAAGAAGGACGCCATCCCGGGCTACGTGAACGAAATCTGGGTGCAGGTCGACGCCGACAAGGTCGGCACGTACCGCGGCCAGTGCGCCGAGCTGTGCGGCCAGGACCACGGCTTCATGCCCATCGTGGTCGAAGTGAAGTCGCCGGCGGATTTTGATGCCTGGCTGCGCGCCAAGCAGGCCGAGCAGAAGGTCGCGGGCAGTTCGCCCACGGCCCCGGCCACCATTGCTTCGGCGGCCCCGGCCACCACGGTCGCGCAGTAAGCGCCGCCCCCGTAAAGATCAAGACGAGAAGTTAGACATGGCACACGAACACACCGCTGACCACGACCACGCCCATCACGGCGAGCATGACCACCATGGCCCGGCCCACGGCTGGCGCCGCTGGGTCTTCGCGACGAATCACAAGGACATCGGCACGATGTACCTGATCTTCGCCTGCACGATGTTCTTCATCGGCGGACTCATGGCGATGATCATCCGCGCGGAGCTCTTCCAGCCGGGTCTGCAGCTGGTCGAGCCGCAGTTCTTCAACAGCATGACCACGATGCACGCGCTGGTCATGATCTTCGGCGCGGTCATGCCGGCCTGGACGGGCCTCGCCAACTGGATGATCCCCATGCAGGTGGGCGCGCCCGACATGGCGCTGCCGCGTCTCAACAACTTCAGCTTCTGGATCCTGCCGTTCGCGTTCACGCTGCTGCTGGCCACGCTGTTCGTGCCGGGCGGCTCGCCGGCCGGCGGCTGGACGCTGTATCCGCCGCTGTCGCTGCAGGCGGGCGATGCCTTCCCCATGGCCATCTTCGCCATCCACCTGATGGGCGCGTCCTCGATCCTCGGCTCGATCAACGTCGTCGTCACCATCATGAACATGCGCGCGCCGGGCGTCGGCCTGCTCAACATGCCGCTGTTCTGCTGGAGCTGGCTGATCACCGCCTATCTGCTCATCGCCACCATGCCGGTGCTCGCCGGTGCGGTCACGATGCTGCTGACCGACCACTTCTTCGGCACCACGTTCTTCTCCGCCTCGGGCGGCGGCGACCCGGTGATGTTCCAGCACATCTTCTGGTTCTTCGGACACCCCGAGGTGTACATCCTGATTTTGCCGGCTTTCGGCATCATCTCGGAGATCGTGCCGACCTTCTCGCGCAAGCCGCTGTTCGGCTACGACGCGATGGTCTACGCGACGGCTGCGATCGCGTTCCTGTCGTTCATCGTGTGGGCGCACCACATGTTCACGGTGGGCATGCCGCTGGCCGGGCAGCTGTTCTTCACGCTGTCGACCATGATGATTTCCATCCCCACGGGCGTGAAGGTGTTCAACTGGACCGCCACGATGTGGAAGGGCTCGCTCACGTTCGAGACGCCGATGCTGTTCGCGCTCTCGTTCCTGTTCCTGTTCACCATCGGCGGCTTCTCGGGCCTGATGCTCGCGGTGGTGCCGGCGGACTTCCAGTACCACGACACCTACTTCGTGGTGGCGCACTTCCACTACGTGCTGGTGCCGGGCGCCGTGTTCGCCATCATGGCCGGCGTGTACTACTGGCTGCCCAAGTGGACCGGCCGCATGTACGACGAGAAGCTCGGCAAGCTGCACTTCTGGCTGTCGACCATCTTCGTGAACGTGCTGTTCTTCCCACAGCACTTCCTGGGCCTGGCCGGCATGCCGCGCCGCATCCCTGACTACTCCACGCAGTTCGCGGACTGGAACATGGTGTCGTCCATCGGCGCGTTCGGCTTCGGCCTCTCGCAGCTGCTGTTCCCGTACATCATCTGGAAGTGCGTGAAGGGCGGCCAGAAGGCGACCAGCGAAGTCTGGGAGGGCGCGCGTGGTCTGGAGTGGCAGCTCACCTCGCCGCCGCCGTACCACAGCTGGACCGAGCCGCCGTCACCTGAAGTGGTCGCGCGCGGTGTGCAGCATTGAGCACGGTGATGACGCCTGAAGAAATCAGCGAGCGGCGGGCGAAAGCCCGCCGCACGGCGATTGTCCTCGGCCTGATCGCGCTCGCGTTCTACGTGGGTTTCATCGTGATGTCGGTGTCCAAGGCCTGACATGAGCGACGCGCCCGCCAAGCCGGACGACAACAAGCGTCTCACGCTGAAGCTGCTCGGCTTCGCGCTGGGCAGCTTCGCGTTCGGCTTCGCGCTGGTGCCGCTGTACGACGTGCTTTGCGACCTCACCGGCTTCGGCAACCAGAAGCTGCTCGCCGAGCAGCGCCTGACCACCGAAACGCCGGACGACTCGCGCAGCATCACCATCGACTTCATCGCCGAGCTGCCCTCGGTAGGCAATTGGACATTCCGTCCGATGGTCGGATCGATGAAGGTGCACCCGGGCCGTTTGTACGAGACGGAATTCCTGGCGCACAACCTGACCGGCAGCGTGCAGATCGCGCAGGCCGTGCCGAATATCGCGCCCGGTCGCGCCGCGGGTTACTTCCGCAAGACCGAATGTTTCTGCTTCACCCCGCAAAAGTTCGGGGTGGATGAGCAGCGGCCCATGCCCGTGCGTTTCGTGGTGGATCCGGCGATCCCGCGCTCGGTGGACCGAATCACTCTTTCGTACACTTTCTATGACGAGTCCACGCGAGTGGGTTCATTGAACTAGCAAGGGATCATCAATGGCACAGGCTCACGCCCACACGCCTTCTGAAGGCGGCAAGTACTACGTTCCTCACGAAAGCCGCTGGCCGATCGTCGGCTCCGCGGCGTTCTTCACGTTCCTGCTCGGCGTCATCGCGCTGTTGAATCACTGGACGCCGGCCTGGGCCATGCTGCCCGGCTTCGCGCTGGTGGTGTACATGTTCATCGGCTGGTTCGGTGACGTGATCAAGGAGAACAACACCGGCCTTTACGGCCTGGATGTGGACCGCTCGTTCCGCATGGGAATGATGTGGTTCATCTTCTCGGAAGTGATGTTCTTCGCCGCGTTCTTCGGCGCATTGTTCTACGCTCGCGCGCTGTCGGTGCCCTGGCTGGGCGGTGAAGGCACCAAGGTCATCGGCAACGAGCTGCTGCACCCGATGTTCGAGAACGCCTGGCCCACCAACGGCCCGGCGCGCATCGGCCCGCGCGACAATGGGTCGTTCGAGGTCATTCCGGCCTTCGGCCTGCCCGCGATCAACACCATCATCCTGCTGCTGTCGGGCGTGACGGTGACCATCGCGCACCACGCGCTGCGCGCCGGCAAGCGCGGCCTGCTCAACATCTTCCTCGCGGCCACCTTCCTGCTGGGCTTCCTGTTCGTCTACCTGCAGGCGGTGGAATACGCGCACGCGTACCACGAGCTGGGCCTGACGCTGGGCACCGGCATCTACGGCTCCACGTTCTTCATGCTCACCGGCTTCCACGGTTTCCACGTGACGCTGGGCGCCATCATGCTGTTCTGCATCTGGCTGCGGACCATGAAGGGCCACTTCACACCCGAACGGCATTTCGCCTTCGAGGCCGTGGCCTGGTACTGGCACTTCGTGGACGTGGTCTGGCTGGGACTTTTCGTGTTCGTGTACTGGATCTGATGCCGGCACACATCTGACAAAGCGGGGCGCTTCGGCGCCCCGTTTCATTTGTGGAGGAGGTCACCATGCGACGCTTGTTCTGCCTGACGGTCGTTCTTCTCGCCGCCTGCTCGCGGTCCACGCCCGATGAAACGACCGCGCACGACCTCGTGATCCGCGGGGGCACGATCTTCGACGGCTCGGGCGCCGAGGGATATGTGGGCGATGTGGTCATCGACGGCGACCGCATCGTCTACGTCGGCAAATCCCGTGGTGATGGCGCGAAGAACGTCATCGACGCCACCGGCAAGGCGGTGGCACCGGGGTTCATCAACATGTTGAGCTGGGCCACCGAGTCCCTGATCGCCGATGGCCGCGGCCAGAGTGACCTGCGCCAGGGCATCACGCTAGAAGTGTTCGGCGAGGGCAACTCGGGCGGACCGCTGACGCCGGAGATGAAGCTGCTCGCGAAGCAGCGCCAGACGGACATCCGGTACGACATCACCTGGACGTCCCTGAACGAGTATCTGGAACACCTGCAGAACCAGGGCATCGCGCCGAATGTCGCGTCCTTCATCGGTGCCGAGACCACGCGCGTGAACGTGCTCGGCGAGAGTGATGTCGACCCGACGCCCGCGCAGCTCGATGCCATGCGCGGCCTGGTGCGCACCGCGATGGAGGAAGGCGCGCTGGGCGTCGGCGCCTCGCTCATCTACGCGCCCGGCACTTTTGCCGAGACCGATGAACTGGTGGCCATCTCCGCGGAAGCCGCGCGTTGCGGCGGCATGTACATCGCCCACATGCGCAGCGAGGGCGAGCGCCTGCTGGAGGCCATCGACGAGACGGTGGAAATCGCCCGTCGCGCGCAGATTCCCGTGGAGATCTATCACCTGAAGGCCGCGGGCCGCGGGAACTGGAACAAGCTCGACGCCGCCATCGAGCGCATCGAGAAGGCGCGTGCGGAAGGCCTGCGCGTCACCACCGACATGTACACCTACGTCGCCGGCGCCACCGGCCTCGATGCGGCCATGCCCACCTGGGTGCAGGCCGGCGGCGTGGAGCAGTGGGTGAAGCGCCTGCGGGATCCGAAGATCCGCGCACGCGTGGCCGCCGAAATGCGCGCGCCCGGAAAGGATTGGGAAAACCTGTACTACGGTGCCGGCGGCGCGGAGAACGTGCTGCTGATCGGTTTCCGCAGCGAGAAGCTCAAGCCGCTCACGGGCAAGCGGCTCTCCGAAGTGGCGAGCATGCGCGGCGTCAGCCCCGAGGACGCGGCCATCGACCTCGTGATCGAGGACGGCACGCGCATCGAGACCGTGTACTTCCTGATGTCCGAAGACAATGTGCGCAGGCAGATCAAACTACCGTACATGAGTTTCGGCTCGGACGCGGAGGCCGCGGCGCCCGAGGGCGTATTCCTGGGGCAGAGCACGCATCCGCGCGCCTATGGAAATGTCGCGCGGTTGTTGGGGCGTTACGTCCGCGATGAGAGACTCATCTCGCTGCAGGAAGCGGTGCGCCGGCTGACTTCGCTGCCGGCGTCCAATCTCGGGCTCCAGGATCGCGGGCGGCTCGCGGCCGGGTACTTCGCGGATGTGGTCGTGTTCGACCCCGCGACCATCCAGGACCACGCCACCTTCGAAAAGCCGCAACAGTATTCCACCGGCGTGTCGCACGTCGTCATCAACGGCGGATTGGCGCTCGCCGAAGGCGAACCCACGGGCAAGCACACGGGCCGCGTCGTTCGTGGACAGGGCTGGAAAGGCTGGCCCGATGGCGGATGCCGCGCGTCCGCCACCGACTGGCCCGCGAGGCATTGAGAGCATCATGGCAACCATTCTCCTGATTGGTCCCGGCGCCATCGGCGCCACGCTTGCCGCCTGGCTGGCGCAGGATGACCGTCACCAGGTTTCGGTGGCGGCGCGAACACCGTTCGATTCCATCGAGGTGTGCACAACGGAGGGGGTGATCCATGCCAAGCCCCGCGTGTTCACCCAGGTCGCGCAGGTGAAGCCGGTGGACTGGGTGCTGGTCGCCACGAAAACTTACGACAGCGATGCCGCTGCCAAGTGGTTTGACACAGCCTGCGGCCCGTTCACGCGCGTGGCCATCATCCAGAATGGCGTCGAGCACCTGGCCCGATTCGAGAAGCACTTCGACCCAACGCGCCTGGTGCCGGTGATGATCGATCTGCCAGCGGATCGCCTGTCACCGGGAAAGACCATCCAGCGCGGCGCCGCGCACCTGGTCGTGCCCGCCGGAAACAATGGCGCGGACTTCGCGAAGCTGTTCGCGCACACGAATTTCGACCTCAAGCAGACCGACGACTTCACCACCGCGGTCTGGCGCAAGCTCTGTCTCAACAGCGCCGGCGCCGTGTCCGCGGTATTGCTCAAGGGCGCGCGGATTTCGCATCACGAAGGCGTGGCCGGGATCATGAGGAGCATCGTCCGCGAGTGCATCGCGGTAGGACGCGCCGAAGGCGCGACCCTGGCCGACACGGTGCCGGACGAGATCGTGGCCGGCGCCCGGCGCGCGCCGCCGGATGCGGAGAATTCCATGGTGGCCGACCGCCGCGCCGGCCGGCCCATGGAGATCGACGCCCGCAATGGCGTGATCGTGCGGCTGGGTGCGAAACATGGCATCGCGGCGCCGGTGAATGCGCTGATGGTGGCGCTGCTCGAGGCGGCCCAGGACACTTGACCCGATGCGGATGATGGATTGTTCACAGACCCGTTCACGGCCTGTTCACCGCCGCGCGATCCGTGCTAGCTTCCACCCCATGAATCGCAACGAACAGAAGGGTCTGCCCCTACGCCGCACCGCGGCGCTGCTTCGTTCGCTCCTGCTTCTTGCGGCCTAGCCGCAACTACACACGCGCCACCCGTCGGCGCTGACAAGACGGGAACCCTGTACTGAGCCGCGAGTGAACGCGGAAAAGTCTCGTCCCCGTTTTGAGCCGAAGACCCAGAGTTGACGCCGCCATGTTGAAAGACCCGTCGCAGAAATATCGCCCCTATCCCTCCGTCGATCTGCCGAACCGGCAGTGGCCCACGCGCCGCCTCGACAAGCTGCCGGTGTGGTGCAGCACGGATCTTCGCGACGGCAACCAGGCGCTGTTCGAGCCCATGAGCCGCGAGACCAAGAAGCGGTTGTTCAAGACCCTGTGCGCCGTCGGCATCAAGGAAATCGAAGTGGGTTTCCCGTCGGCCTCCGAGACTGACTACCTGACGGTGCGCGATCTCATCGAGCAGGACCTGATCCCCGACGACGTCACCATCATGGTGCTCACACAGGCGCGCGAGGAGCTGATCCGCAAGACCGTGGAATCACTGCGCGGCGCGAAGAAGGCGATGGTCCACGTGTACAACGCCACCGCGCCGGTGTGGCGCAAGGTAGTGTTCGGGCTTTCGGTTCCGGAAGTGATGCAGCTGGTCGAGAAGCAGGTGGGGCTGGTGAAGCAGCTCACCGACGCCATGCCCGGGACGCAGTGGCGCCTGGAGTATTCGCCCGAGACCTTCAGCATGACCGAGCTGCCAGTGGCGCTCGAGGCTTGCAATACGGCCATCCGCACGTGGAACGCCGGTCCGCGCCGTCCCATCGTCATCAATCTGCCGACGACGGTGGAGAACGCGCCGCCGAACGTCTACGCCGACCAGATCGAGTGGATGTCCACGCACCTGGAGCGGC